>JAHQYN010000194.1 GCA_024421085.1 Acidimicrobiia bacterium | reverse complement strand
TCCTTCGACTGAGCGGAACCCGAGTGCTGAGAGCAGGTCGCGGTTTGAGAGCACGGCAAGGTGTTCGTCTCCCCCGCTTTCGGCGAGACGGCGGAACCGGTCGAGTTCGGTCGGGTCAAGGTCGCTGATCGATAGTTCGGGCAAAGGAGACGTCGAAAGGTCTCGGCCACCTAGCAGGATCGCCCGGGCCTGGGTTTCGTGGGGCATCATCGGAAGGCACTGCGGTTTGCCGTTGACTCCGATTGCTCGCCGCACATACCGCCCGGCGGTGGTCGCGGTGAGGGTCTGCGCCTTGGGCACATTGACGACCACCACTTCCAGCCCGCCAGCCTGGTGCAGCGTTACGGCGACTCGTAGGGCGGGTGCGGTCTTGTTGGCGATCAGGGCTTCGAGCCTGCGGGGTTCGGTCGTGTTGCCGTGTCGTGGTCGAGCGCCGCGGACCTCGCCGTCGTCGTTGACGCCTAGCAGGATCTGTCCTCCAGCTCCGTTTGCCAGGCACACCGCGACCTCAGCCAGCTCGTCGTCAGTGACGTCGCTCTTGAATTCGACTGTGTAGGTTTCGCCGCCGGCGATGAGGTTTTCGATGCTGGTCTCCATTGCGCTGTGATCATAACGCAATTTAGAGGGAGAGTTATCGTATTAGATTTTTGCTTATCGTAATCCCTATAAGTCGAAATACTTTGCGCTTAAGCGGTGCAGGGACTGTAGCGGCGGTCGCGGGAACCTCAGCGCCAGCCGGAGGCTATGTGTTCGAGCCACCATGGGGTGGCGTTGTCGATGAGGTTGGAGCAGTCCCACAAGCGGAGGATCATGACGACCTCGCGGTCGCCGTCGAGCGGCTGCGAGACCCAGCCGACCCACACAGGGGGTATGATTCGGGACTGAAGTTAAGACAGCGTGTCGGAGGGGTAGCCATGAGCGAGGTGCGTGCGGATCGGCCGGTGCCGGGTTGGGCAGCCGAATTATCGCCCCGCTCTCGCGCGATCGCCCTCCCGTTGCGTCGCGGGGTATGCTCGCCGACTACATCGCGCGTACGGGGAAACAGCACTCGGTTGACCGCGTCGCGAGTGATCTTCAGCAACTGGGTTGGCTAGGAACGCGCTGTGATCGTCTTGGCGACTAGTACCACGCCAACCTTGATCGGTGGTTCGTGAGGTTCGAAATCCTCATCGTGGTGACCACCGTCGGCGCTCGTTTATGAAATCTGGTTTGCGGTAGGTGTGGTTTTGGTTTGGTGACTATTTACGATGCTAGCCGTCACGTGTTGACTCCGATATACACATCGGAGATGAGTGTAGGTAGAAACCGGTGGCTCGTTCAAAGCTCAATACCACTGGGGCCAATCATGGGTGGTGGGGGGAGTTTGAGAGCCTGTATTGCGGCGGAAAGTCCTATCGCGACAGAATCGAATATCGCGTCGAAGTCTCGTCGATGTGATGGCACGATGCCTTGTGTAGCCCTCGCTGACCATTTCTCGCTGAGTGCGTCGTACTCGTTGATGCCTGGAAGGAGGAGCGCATCGTAGATATCGGGTTGTGACGGCGGCTTTGTCAGCGTTGGAAAGTGTGTAGCGAGGAAGGATTTGAGCGCCTCCTGAATATCCACCTCGTCGGAATGTAGGAGTTCGTCGGTGTCAAGGAAGTCCCGCGGGGCTAACCGCGATGGGTTGGCCAAGCACGTGAGCTTGGCGGTGAGCATCGCTTCTAGCGTGTAGCCAACGATGGTGTGACGGCCCGTGAGACCTGGGTAGCGGGGGATCACCGTCCATTCGCGTGTCGACGGAGTGTAGTTCGGGTATGTCCGGCGACTAAGGTCGATCTTGATAGTGTTGGGTCTACCGTCTGGGCCGGTCCATGTGATCGCGAGTCTACCGCGTTGGTCGCGCCAGTTCAGGTCTGCCTGCGCGCGGCGCGAAGCGTCGGTCAGGGCCTTTTGAATATATCGGCCGAGTCCTTGTCGGTTGTCTCCACGTTCGGTAATCCAATCGAAATCTAGGTCCTCCGAGTAACGGTATTCTTCCCGCCAGCATGTCCTCAGGAGTGTTCCGCCTTTGAACACGAGGCGATCACGGCACTGGGAACGACTTGCCAGAGCCTCGACGATAAAGTGTTGGAGGCGGTCGCGTGCCGCAACGTCGCGGGTGGTGGCGTCACCGGTATCGGTTGTCATGTCGCGAGTTCGTGTGCCAGGCCGTCTGGTGTTGTGTGCCACGAGACCCGCTTTTCGGTGTCCGCGAAACGGTGGGTGATGCTCGCGGGTAGGCCCGTGAGACTGAGCCACCGGTCGCCTCGGCGTGGTGTCGCGTCCAGTTCCGCCCAGCCCGGGTTGGGCCAGACGGCGAGGTCCTCGACCGGTTCGGTGCGTGCTAGTCCCGCGGCGAGCGAGGCGATACGCCGCAACCCGGCGCGCCACCCGAACCGGTCCGCAAGCGATTGAACCCGCTCGGGGCTAAACGTAGCTTCACCCCAGCAGATCGCATAGCCGACGTGTTCCTCCCATCTCGGCGCGCGGCGCGGAAACTGGGCGCATTCCAATAACGCGCGGTCCGGCTCAGATATCGACGTTCGTGCAGTGAACCGCCGTGAAGCCGCAGCGAAAACTGCGGCGCTTTCGTGAACGTGAATCATGTAGGTCGACGCGATACGGGTGCTGGCACGGCCGGTGGTCGCGACCGTCGCCCCGGTTGTAGCCGGTATGCCCGCAGCGCTGAGCGCGGTGACATAACCCAAACGGCGCTGACCCGTACCGAACACAGAATCCATCATGCATTCAAAGTCTGGGGACCACACCACCGGCGGCGGCGCGACAAGCAGACGCGACGCTTCGTCACCGACAAACGGCCGGCACCACCAACCCCGCCCGAGGGAACGTACCTGACCGCTATCGACCAGAGCGCCCAAAGCCCGAGAAGCAGACGAAGCGGCCAACCCCGCCGCGTCGCGATACTGCGCAGTGGTGAACGTCCGCGGCAGGGACTCCAAGAGCAGCGTCGAAAGCATAGAGCAAGTTTAGGCCACCGCGAACCTGGTCAGCCAGCGTTAAGCGGAAAGTTGGAGTTGCGAGGTACGACTAGTCGCTCGCGGTCATCGCGGCTAGCAGGACGCGCCATATGCTTGCGGCATGTCCGGCACCGAAACGGCATCGGACGGCGGCTCGCCACTACCGTGCCCTCTGCTGAGGCACAATGTGGGCACACCGAACCATCCGGCCAGCGATGCTCAACGAACCACGCCTCCGCGGCCGCGTCATTGCCGAACCGGCGGAAGAACCCCGCCAATGACAAGCCGTTCCTCACGATATCGTGCGCTTTGCTCATGCCCCTATCCTCCCACAAGGGCATGACACCGAATCAGCCCCGCTACCCGCGGATTGGCTAACATCGTAAGTAGCTACCTTAACTTTTCATCTTGTATGGTGCCGCTGTCGCGTTCCTCCTTGTGGCTCTGGGGACGGGGGCTTGCTGCGTTGCGCTGAAAAGGTTGAGATTTCTCCCGAACTGCCTTTTGGGTGGGTAGAGTTGGGGGGATGGGGTTTTTTCGATGAGGGTCGGTGTGGTGAGGCGCTTTGCGGGCTTGCTTGCGGTGCTGGCCTTCGCGGCGCTGCTCGCGCCCGTCGGGCCGGCGGCGGCGCAGACCGTGACGGTCGGCAACGTTCAGAACCTGGTGGTGACCGTGGACGACGACACCCTGGTGTTGAACTTCGACGCTCTCACACCTGAG
>JAHQYN010000041.1 GCA_024421085.1 Acidimicrobiia bacterium | reverse complement strand
GCCGGTACGAACGCAGCAAACCCCGGGCGAGCGTGTTCGCAAGGGTCCGAGCGAAGAAGGCGATGATTGAGGGCAACAGGTCTGCGCTGGTGGCGTAGTCGAAGGACTCCTGTCGCCACGCTTTGGGGGGCAGTCCTGCTTCGAGCAGAAGGAACAGATTCTCAGGCCGGATCTTAGGACGGATCAGGATTCGAAGATCGTCGACAACGAGCGTGCCGACCATGTTCTGAGCCGTCAGCGAATAGACACCGGGTTCCTCGGTCAGTGCAACCGCGACGGCACCGCGCCCCACCGTGTTGAGCCGCCTCGCGGCACCGGCCGAGAGCCGAACCGTCGTCGACCCGTATTCGACCAACTCAATCGGATCGGACACTAGCCCGCCGCGTCCTCGTCACCAGCAGCATCGGAACCGCCATCCGCAACGGAGCCGCCATCCGCAACGGAGCCGCCATCACCATCAGAACCGCCATCCGCAACGGCGTCACCGTCGGCATCGGATCGATCGGTCGGTTCGGGAGGCTTCTCAAGAGGCTCCTCCACCTCGATTTGGTCTTCGGTTCCTTCACCTCTGCCGGAGTTCTTGAGATAGCGCTCGTATACACGGTCGAACTGGAACTTGTCGATCAGCGCGCGGTCACCGAAGAACTGATCTTCGATGGAAGGTCTGATGTCATACTCCCAGATGCGCCGCACCTCTTTGTCGTCGAGGCCGGATTTCATGAAGTGACTGGGCCCCAAACACAGGTGTGATCCCCCCAACTCCTCGTCGAGCTCAGCGTTGACATGGGCGACCAACTCCCCCACCCAAGGAGGCTCGCCATGTTTTTCCAACCAGCGTTCGAGCAACCCATCTATCGGTCCCTCGTTAGGCGAGAAATGAATGAAATGGAATCGCCGCCGCAGCGCCGTGTCGACCAAGGCAATGGAGCGGTCTGCCGTGTTCATGGTTCCGATGAACCAGAGGTTCTCCGGCAACTCGAACTCTCCTTCGGGACGGTAGAGGGTGGCCACGCTCTCGTCGCGGTACTCGAGTAGGAAGAGCAGCTCTCCGAGAACCTTTGGAAGGTTGGCCCGGTTGATCTCGTCGATGATCATCACGTGCGGCCGGCCCGGAGCCGCGCTCGCCTTCTCCGCCATGAGCGCCAGCGGGCCTGGCATCAGCCGATAGACCAACTTTCCACCCTCGCCCGCGTCAGGTCGGTAGCCCTCGAAGAAGTCCTCGTAGGAACTCGACGGATGGAACTGCACCAACGCGCGACGGTTGCTGTCTGGAGCCAGAGCCTCCGCCAACGCTTGCGCAAAATACGTCTTGCCGGTGCCGGGCGGCCCGTAGAACACCACCTGCCGTTTCGTCTTCAAACGATCGACAATGTCGCTGACAAAGCTGCGATCTATCAGCAGTTCGTCGGCGAGTTCGCCGAGAATGTCACGGCCTTCCTCGGTCTCGGATTCGTCGGGTCGTTCGAGATACCAATAGAGGAACCTCGAAATTCCCCAGGCGTCACCCGGAAAGAACCTCTCAACACGATCACGAAGCAACTTGTTGGCGGCAACTTGGAGCTCGCCTGGAGAACCCGACGATTCGTCCAACTCGAGGGCTCTGAGCATCGCTTGTTTCCCCTTGACACCACCGTACGGAAACACCGGGATGTAGGTCTCAGGGTGCGTGATCGCGAGGAATTTCATGATGACCGATTCTCCAAGCCCGTTGATACGAAGATCATCGTCGGTGAGCATGTAATCGATCCGCTCAGCATCCGATTCCTCCCCCCAACACAAGTACTGGATCGAGTCGAACATCCGTCGCAGTTCCGCATCACTTGCAGCACCGAAGGACCGGTTCAGCGCAGCCATCGGACCCGGGCGGCCATAGGCACCCGTGCTCCAGATTCGGCGGAGCGCGCTCATGTCACACAACGCGTCCGGAGCGAGCAGTTCTTTGAAACCTCGTCGTTCCGAGCGGTGCTTCTCATCGGTCGGAGTCGGATAACCGCTCTCCTCGCGATACTCCTCGACGAACGGGGACAGCGGATCATCTGGACCGGGCGGGCCAACTGGGACCGGGAGCGGTTCGCCTACAGCCAGGCCCAACAACTCGTCATAAAGCGGTTTCAAGAGTTCAGCTACCTCGACGACAGTCTCAGCGAGGTCGACTTCAGCGAACTGTTCACGCTCGAACCATCGTCCGTAGACGAACTCCGCCCAGTTGGTTCCGCCGAGTCCCACATCCTCGCCGATATACGAGGATGGCCCGCCGAGCACGCGACACCCGGGGTAGTCCGCTGACTCAAGAATCGGCGCTACCTCTACGCGCCAGCCTTTGCGAATCGATCCTGGACGCAGGGCGACTGCCGCACCACGGTTCGTTACCCATACGCGGATCCCCATCCCAGGCACCTCCCTGCTGGACCAGTCCACCCACAGATCCCCTCGCGGATTGCCTTTCTTCCATTCGAATTGGGGCTTGCTGTATTTCAGCTCACGTCCGAGCGCCTCAGAGACCTCCTCAACGAGCCAATCTCCCCAATGGTCCGCGATGGTCACAAGCGCCCGCGCGTTGGTCTCTCGCTCCTCTACCGGTGCCGATTGATCAAAGCCGAACACCGCTCGATCCAGGAGCACCTCGTCGAGGAACATCCACGTCCCATCTTCGCATTCGTACCACCAGGCCGCGGTCATCTCAAACAAGTTGTTGTCTGTTGAGATTTCACGGATCCGGTCCAAGAACCACTGGTAGCGCTCCGCCGGATCAACCGGTCGTTTCTCCCCGGTCGAATACTCAAGATAATACTGAGCGGAGGACCAGATGATCGGCCAACGATCGCGGTCCGCAAGGGCCCAGAAATACGACAAGAGGAACGGCACAGAACCGGGACTTGGATGAGAGCCCACGCGGACGTTCTTGATGTAGTCGACCACTGCTCTGATCTTGAGCGCGGCCTCGTCATCCGACGCCGGGACTGTCAACGAATCACCGAGCAGAGCCGCGAGATGAAAAGGTTCGTCGCTGTGTTTGTTGAGGGAGTTCAGCGTCATCTGACCCACCACCCCATTGAAAGACGCATTCTCAGGTCTCCCCGCCCAGACTCGCATCTGTTCCATGAACGCATCGATGTCGCCTGTCCTACGGAGATCAGCGAGCAGACCGAGTGCTTCGGGAGCACCCGCTTGATACTGCTCGATTACGCTGATCATCTCCGCATAACCCTCCTCATCCGCCAATAGGCGCGCGCAGTGTGCCTCGTACCAGCGGCGACGGAACTCCTGTTCACGGGCGACCCGTTCTGCTCCGCTCTCAATCGCTGTGGATTCCATTGTTGCGCCTCTCTTCGGGGTTCGGCAGGCCCGGTCTTAGTTCCAACTACTTGACCTCGTGTGCGCTGCACATCCTAGACAGGGGGTCTGACAGCTATCGCTGACGGCAGCAGGAGGTCTGGGCGTGTGGCCGCTACTGCTGTTGGGCTTGATGTTGCTGTTGATCTGGGAGCTGAACCGGGGTGGGGACGCTCAGCGGGGTGCTCGGCTTGCTCACCGCTTGGGCGGGGGTGCCGCCGGTCTGCCTGGAGATCAACACCTCGGCGTCGACCGCGGCGACTCCAGAGCCGGTGAACACACCTCTCACCGGGGGCACGTCGCCGTAGTCGCGACCGTAGCCGATCACCACATGACGCTCACCGGCTGCGCCGCCGTTGGTGGGATCGAGCGCCCACCAACCCCAGCCGGGCACTGCGACCTCGATCCAGGCATGGGTCTGCACGCTCACGAGGTCCGCCTGGCGTGCGTCGAGTTCGGTCTCGTCGGCGGCGAACAGGTAGCCCGAGACGTAACGGGCCGGCACCCCGGCGCTGCGCAGCATCCCCAACGCCAGGTGGGCGAAGTCCTGGCAGACGCCCGCGCCGCCCTCAATCAACTCCAGCAGCGTCACGCCGATGTCGGTCGAGTCCTGCCGGTAGAGCAGCGCGGCGCGCGCACCGGCGATCACCGCCAAGACCATCTCCAGAACCGATTCGGCGCCCGCGACCGCTGCAGCGGCCCGCTGTTCGACCACGTCGCCGTTGGCCCAACCCACATGCTGCGACGGGACCAGATACTCCAGGTGTGCTGAGCGGAAGTCCTCGGAGGTCAACGTTGAGGGGTCGGGCGCGACCGACGGCGTCGGTCGCGGTGCAGTCTCCACTTGCGCCTCGGCCAACAACTCCAACTCGGTGTGGCTGCTGCGGAAACCAACATGGCCCACGACGGTGTCCCAGTAGTCGACGACGGAGAGCACGTTCAGGACCGGGCGTGACGTCAGCTGATACGACAGCACCCGCTGATGCTCATCGTCACGGGGACGAACCCGCACCTCGTTCTGCGACTCGGTCACCGGCTCGGAGTAGCGGAAGTGCATCCTGTAGGAGATTCCGAGCCTCACCGCAAGACCCCCCTGTCACCGGTCGCGCCGGGTCGCAGATACTGGGAACGAAGCGCGGCCATGGTCTGGGGCGGAGCGATTCCTTCCTGAACCTCGTTGGCCACCTCGGCCAGTTCACCGCCGAAATCCAACAACGCGGGAACCGGTGCCGAAACCATCGCCTCGGCGAGGTCGCCGAACTCAAGGCGGGAGCGCAGCAGGGCGGTCCTGCGGCGCGGGCGGTCCAACGCCTCGGCACCCGAAGCCAGATCGGCGAGACACTCCTGGGCGCGGACCAGACAGGAGAACACCGAGCGAGGCAGATCATCGGCGTGCAGCAGGTAGCGAACCACCCCGCAAAAGTCCGGGGCGCTGCCGTGCTGGCGGTGATAGGCCTGCAGCGAACTGGTCAGACGCAGCATCCGTCCGGCGTCGAGGGATCCACGCGGGTCGCTGTGGCTGGCCTCGAGAAGTCCGACCGTGAAGATCGACCGCTCCAGCATCCGGCCCACGACTACGAACGCGTGCCCCTCATCACGTCGCATACCCTCGTTGAGCACCCCTGAGATCGCCAAGCAGGCCCGCCTGACCATACGAAGAACCTCGTGCAGGTCGCTCGGCGTGTTGTCATGGCCGAGGAACGGGAACCTGAGATACAACCCGTTCGCCTCTTCCCAGAGCTCGATCGGAATGCGGTCCCGGACCGAGCGAAGGTTCTCGCGCACCGCCACGATCGACGACACCATCGAGCACGGATTGTCACGGTCCGACAACAGGAAAGCGACCAACTGCGGTCTACTCTCGAGCGGGACGACTGTTCCGGGTTCGTCGCTGAGACCCAGGGTCCTGACCAACAACTCGCCCTCGGCGCGCGCTTCGTCCGCGCGCAACCCGGTGATCGAGTCTGCCGCGTAGCTGAGACACCTCGAGATCGTCTCAGCGCGTTCAAGGTAACGGCCCGTCCAAAGCAGAGCCCCGGCGTGGCGAGCCAGAATCATGGCGAATCGTGGGCCAGCACCCAGGTGTCCTTGGAACCGCCGCCCTTCGATGAGTTCACGATCAACGACCCGCGCCGCATGGCCACTCGGGTGAGACCGCCCGGGAACACCTCAGTGGTCTCACCGGTCAGAATGAAGGGCCTCAGATCCAAGTGCCGGGACTCCAGACGGTCGTCTGCGAAAGCGGGCAGCGTGGAGAGCTGCACCAGTTCCTGAACGATCCACTCGCGAGGCTCGGCTTCGATCCGTGACCGGGCCTCCGCGAGCTCCTGCTCACTGGCGTGGGGGCCGATCAACACACCGGTGCCGCCTGATTCGCCGACTGGCTTGGCCACGAGTTGGTCGAGCCTGTTGAGCGCCTCGGCCCGCTGGTCGGGATCCCACATCGTGTATGTGGTCACGTTGTCGATGATCGGCTCCTCCCCGAGGTAGTAGCGGATGATCTCCGGCACGTAGGGGTACACGGCCTTGTCGTCGACGACGCCGTTGCCCATTGCGTTGCAGACCGAGACGTTGCCTGCGCGCAGCGCTCCGAGCAGGCCGGGCACGCCCAGTGCCGAGTCGGGTCGAAACGACACGGGATCCAGGAAGGCGTCATCGATCCGGCGGTAGATCACGTCCACTCTCACGAGCCCCTCGATGGTGCGGGAGTAGACCGTGTGGTCGTCGACCACCAAGTCGCGGCCCTCCACCAGTTCCACGCCCATGGAGCGGGCGAGGAAAGCGTGCTCGAAGTACGCAGAGTTGAAGATGCCCGGTGTCAACACCACGATGTGGGGGGAGTCCCGCCCGTCGGGTGCCATCGACTCCAGGGTGGCGCGCAGCATGGGCGCGTACTGCTCGGTGGGCTGCACCGCGTGGTCGTCGAACAGCCAGGTACAGACCTTCGCCATGGCCGCGCGGTTCTCGACCACATAGGAGATACCGCTGGGGTTGCGGAGATTGTCCTCAAGCACCCGGTAACGGCCGTTTGCGCCGCGCACCACGTCGATCCCCGCGATGTTGCAGTGCGCGTTGTGCGGGACCCTGATCCCGACCGCGTTGCGTTCGAAGCCCTGCGAGGACACCACCAGCCAGCGAGGCACCACCCCGTCGGCCAGGGCCTCTCCACCACCGTTGTAGAAGTCCGCCAAAAAGCAGTTGAGCGCGGCCACCCGCTGGCTCAAGCCGCGGGCCAGTTCGTCCCACTCCGCCGCGGCGATCACTCGGGGGAAGAGGTCCATCGGCCAGATCCGTTCGGTGCCCTCCTCCTCGCTGTAGACGGTGAAGGTGATCCCCTGGCGCCGGAACTCCTCAGCGACGAGCTTCTCGAGGCGCCGCAGTTCGGTGACGCCGAGCCCGCGGAACCGCTCGACGATGCGGGTGTAGACACCGCGGACCGACCCGTCTGGTTCGAACACCTCGTCGTAGGCCCGGCTCGCGTCGTAGCCGTCCAACAGCCCTTTCACCGGCTCACCAAGCCCGTATCCGCTCACCACCGCCACGCTAACCGCTGCGCCCCCGCCAATGCGTTGGCCCTGCGCGGAAATGTGGGACTCGGGGTTGCCGGCACCGGTATCGGGGGGTCATGTTGTCAGGAGTCCGCGGGCTTCGTAGTTGGTGGGGTTGGAGGGGTCGGTGAAGCCGTGGGCGCTTCTTCGCGGGGTTTGCAGGAGCTTGTTGGTGCGCTTGGATTCTGCCGTTGCTGGGGTGGCCGGTGTGGTCTCAGGCCGGGATGTTGGTCGGACCAGGAGATCGCACCAAGGAACTGGACTGTGACCCGCTGAGTCCTTGCTCCCGCGATTTGATCTATCTATTGCCGGTACGTTCGGATACACTCCTGAGGTGACCAAACGACTGATCGACATAGACGACGACCTCCTCGAAAGAGCCCGCCCAGCGACCGGAGCAACCACGATGAAGGACACGGTCAATGCCGCGTTGCGCCACATCGTCGAGTCGGAGCTGCGGCTGCGCCATCTCCGGCGACTCCAGAACCTCGACGGCATGGACCTCGCCGACGACGCCATCATGGCCGGTGCACGGCGTTGAGGCCGCTCTACCTGGTTGACAAGAGCGCCTCGGCCCGCATAGCCAACACATCGGTGTGCTCCTGGACACCGAGACCCGGAATCAGCCGCGCGCGCGGCGTGCATTGGCAGCGCTGCTGAAGGTGTGACCTTGCCGGTCACATCGACAGTCCGGCCTGCAACTTCGCGGATTCCGCGACGGTGTCACACGGGGTGCGTACGATCTGCTCCTGATGGCTACGACTCTTGAGATCACGGGCTATGGCGAGGCGGCACACGTCGCGCTCGCAGACGCGGTCAAGCACCACAAGGCTGCCGATCCGCTCCGGCCCGTCAGTGTCATCGTGCCCTCCAACTACGTGGGCATCGCAGCTCGGCGTGCGCTCGGGATGCGCCGGGGTGTGGCGGCGGTCACGTTCCTCACGCCCTACCGGCTCGCCGAGCTGCTGGGGTCGGCGGCGGTAGCCGCCACCGGCAAGCGTCCGGTCTCCACCCCGATCCTGGCCGGTGCCATGCGGGCGGTGCTGAGCCGTGCGCCGGGGCGTTTCGAGGGGGTCCACACCCACCCGGCGACCGAGCGGTCGCTCGTCAGGGCCCACCACTCCCTCTCAGAACTCCCGGCCGACACGCTGGGGCTCATTGAGGCGGGGCCGACCCGCACCGCGGATGTGGTCCGCATCTTTCATGGGGTCAACCGCGAGCTCGAATCCAGTTACTCCAACGAACGCCACCTGGTCGACGAAGCGGTCAAAGCGATATCGGCGGGGGCGCCGACCGTGGCAGATCTCGGCCCGGCCATCCTCTTCCTTCCCCAGCGGATGAACGCCAACCACATTCGACTGCTCGGCGCCCTCGGCCGCCATCACGAACTGCAGATCATCGCGGCGGCATCGGGCGTCTCCGAGGCCGACGAACCGGTACGGCTCGCAGTCGAGCAACTGGGGGGGCAGTGGGGGCCGACCTCCCGCGTCGAAGCACCGGTCGCCGACCGGGCCGCCCGCGGCCCACAGGCCGGCGCCCAGTGGGTGCCGACCTCCCGCGTCGAAGCACCGGTCGCCGACCGTGCTCTCAGCGTCTCAGATGCCGACGACGAGGTCCGCCACGCGGTGCGCAGCATCGTGGATGCGTCACTTGACGGCATCCCCTTCAACCGCTGTGCCGTGCTCTACGGCAGTCACGAACCGTACGCCCGCATGCTCAGCGACGCCCTCGACGCGGCCGGAATCGAATGGTTCGGGCAGTCGGTGCGCACTACCGAGTCGTCGCTGCTGGGCCGGGCCCTGCTCGGGATGCTCAAGCTGGGCGACCACGACTACTCGCGCCACGACGTGTGCGCCTGGCTGGCGAGCGCCCCGGTCCGCCGAGCCGGCGACAAGCCGATCCCGGCGGCCGCTTGGGAGAGGGCCTCGCGGGCTGCAGGCGTGGTTTCCGGGGTCGCCCAGTGGAGCGGACGACTGGCCCGACTGGCCAGCGACCTCAAGACCGACGCAGAACGATTCGCGCGCGCCGAGGACCAGGAGTGGCGCGTTGATCGCCTGAACAGAGAGGCCACCGAAGCAGCGGAGCTCGCTGCATTCGTCGCCAGACTGGTATCGGATCTCCAGGCCGCCAACAACGCCAAGAAATGGTCTGAAATCGCCCGCTGGTGTCGGCAACTGATTCGAACCTACCTGGGCACTGAGGCATCGCGCGACGACTGGCCGGCTCACGAGAGACGCGCCGCCGAGCGCATCGACGCGGCCGTTTCCCGCCTCGGCGACCTCGACGGGATCGACCCCGAGCCCAGCGTGGCGGCCTTCCGCAGAGCCCTTGAATTGCAGCTGGAAGATGACCTGGGCCTGCATGGAACCTTCGGCCAGGGAGTGCTCGTCGGGCCGTTGAACTTCGCCGTCGGACTGGAACTCGATCGGGTGATCGTGCTGGGGCTCGCC
This sequence comes from Acidimicrobiia bacterium, assembly GCA_024421085.1. Taxonomy (GTDB): domain Bacteria; phylum Actinomycetota; class Acidimicrobiia; order Acidimicrobiales; family Aldehydirespiratoraceae; genus VXYK01. The sequence goes on along the minus strand of JAHQYN010000041.1, from coordinate 17,594 downwards.
GAGGGGACGATGCCCGCACGGCGACGCGACGATCCCCTGATCCCCGACCGCGTGCGAGAGATCGCCGGGCCCGGCCTTCCAACCCGCGCAGACCTCACCAACGACGCCCACCGAGCGTTGCTGGCGGTGACCGCGGCCGCAAACCACAGCCTGTTCATGTTCCCCCGAGGCGACCTTCGCAAGAACGCACAACGGGCCCCCAGCCGCTGGCTGCTCGACAGCTGCGAAACCCGCGACGGGGTGCGGCCGACCGCAGATGACCTCGCTCGCAGCACCGGCGACTGGCTCGTCGAGGTGCCCTCCTTCGTCGCCGGTCTGCGCGCCCTCTCCTTCCCGGCGCACAACCAGGAGTACGACATGCGCGCGCTCCTCGACTGGGCCGAGGACGGCAGAGATGTCTTCGAAGCACCGCCGGTGGCAGAGCGCCTGGAACTGCGCCGAGCCGTCGAGTTGATAGCAGGCCGCCGCACCGACCGCTTCACCCGCTTCGACGGCAACCTCGTGCATGCGCTCAGCGCCGCCGCACGCAGGGAGTTGAAGGCCAGGGGGGAAGTGACTTCGGCGAGCCGGCTCGAGCTCTGGGCGCGGTGCCCGCACGCCTACTTCGTGCAGCATGTGCTCGGGGTCAACCCGGTCGAGGACCCTGAGGAGCAGTATCGGATCAGGCCCCTCGACCTGGGAACGCTGGTCCATTCGACGATTGAGCGCTGGATTGAGGAAGCATGGTCCGAAGACTCCCTGCCGTCGCCAGACACACCCTGGAGTGATTCTGAGGTTGCGCGCCTCGTCGAGATCGCGACCGAGGAGGCCGCGCGCCTAGAGCACCGCGGGCTGGTCGGGCGAGCTGTCTACTGGCAACGCGACAAGCAGGTGTTGCTCGACGACCTGCGGGAGTTCAGCAGTTTTGACTCCGACCAGCGCAGACATCTCGAGAGCATCCCGATCGCCTCTGAACTGAAGTTCGGCCTGCCGACCAGCGATCGGGGCCCGATCACCATCGCGCTGCCCAACGGCCGGTCGATCAGGCTGCGGGGTGCCATCGATCGGGTCGATGAACGCGCCGACGGGAACCTGGTGGTGATCGACTACAAGACCGGCTCCGCCAGAAACTACAAGAACCTCCATGAGGACCCCCTGGCGAACGGCACCAACCTGCAGCTCCTGATCTACTGCCTGGCCGCTCGGCAGTTGTTGAGCCGGCCCGACACCCCGATGTCGGGCTCGTACTGGTTCGTCACCCGCAAGGGCCGATTCGAGCCCCACGGCTATCGGATCACCGTGGAGTTGGAGGCCGAAGGGCTGTGCACCATTGCGGGCATCGTGGAGTGCATTGAGTCCGGGCTGTTCCCGGCACATCCCGCGCCACCACAGTTCCGGCCTTGGGTCGACTGTCAGTACTGCGAACCCGACGGGCTGGGGCTGTCCCACCAGTACTCGGACTGGCGCCGGATGAGCGGCGACCCCGAACTTCGGCCTTACCTCGAGATCAACGGAGGCGACAATGTGTGACGCGCCCGCGGCCTCAGCAGCGGTCCGCTCGGCGGTCGGCGCGGCGCGTCCGGCCGGCGACGAGACACGCTCCCCTGCCGACGAAGCGCAACGGCACCGGATCCGCACCGAACGGTCGGTGAACCTGTTCGTGGAGGCGGGAGCGGGGACTGGCAAGACCCGTGCGCTCGTTGATCGGGTCGAGAGACTGGTCCTTCAAGACGGGGTGCCCATGGAGACGGTGGCCATGATCACCTTCACCGACAAGGCAGCCACGGAGTTGCGCGACCGCATCCGTGAACGGTTCGAGAAGTCTGAGGACCCGCTCGCATCGGCCGCGATCCAACAACTCGACGGGGCCGCGGTCGGCACGCTCCATTCGTTCGCCCAGCGCATCCTCGCCGAGCATCCGGTCGAGGCGGGGCTTCCACCCGGCATAGAAGTCCTCGACGAGATCGGCTCCCAGGTCGAGTTCGAGCACCAATGGCAGCAGTTCCTAGACGAGCTTCTCGAAGACCGGTCAGTGGGCCCGTCCCTGCTCTCGCTGGAAGTCGCCGGGGTGAGACTCGAGCACCTCCGATCCCTCGCCCTGCAACTGTCCGACAACTGGGATCTGGTGTCCGAGCGCCTCGACCTCGACCCGCCCCAGCCCGAGCCGATCGACACTTCTCGACTGCTCCGAGACTTCGACGAGGTGCTCAAGAATCAACGCTTCTGCTCAGACCCGCACGACAAGCTGTTCGAGCATCTCAGGCGGGTCGAGCAGAACCGGGAGGTTCTCGCGAACGCGGTCGCCAATGCTGACTGCATCGAGGCGTTGGCGCTGGCGGCCGACATGGGAGTCTCAAAACCGAGCGCCACCAGGGCAGTCAAGCCGGGAAACACCGGGAAGGCAGCGAACTGGAGAATCGCCGTCGACACAGTCCGTTCGGAGATCAGGTGGTTGGCGGCCCGCTGTGACGAGGCCGTCAGCGATGTGACGACCGCCGCGCTCGCGCACGTGGGCGCACGTATCGGCCGCTTCGTCCTCGAAACGGTGGAGGAACGCCGCTTGAGCGGGCGTCTGCAGTTTCACGACCTGTTGGTCAGGGCCCGTCAACTGCTGCGCCACAAGGAGTCGGGCGCTGAGGTTCGGGCTTCGCTGCACCAGAAGTACACCCACCTCCTGCTCGACGAGTTCCAGGACACCGATCCGATCCAGATCGAGATCGCAGTTCTCATCGCCACCACCGCAGAGAGCGTCGGCGACCGCGAATGGACCGACCTCGAGGTCCAACCCGGGCGGCTGTTCTTCGTCGGTGACCCGAAACAGTCGATATACCGCTTTCGACGAGCCGACATCCGTCTGTACCTCACGGCCCGCGAACATTTCAGTGACCATGCTCGCTTGACGGTTAACTTCCGCACCACCGAACCGATCATCAACTGGATCAACGACGTCTTCTCGCAGCTGATCATTGCGTCCGACGGGAGCCAACCCTCCTATGTGCCGTTGTCCTCGCACCGCCTCGGCAGCGACAGCGCCGGGCCTGCCGTGGCGATTCTGGGCGCCGAACCCATCCCAGAGGCCATGACCGCCCCCGAATTGCGTCGAGCGGAGTCTGACGACGTCGCCGCGACTGTCGCGGAGATCCTGGCGGGGACCTCGCCTTGGAACGTTGAGGACCCTGATGAGGGATGGCGACCGGCCCGTCCCAGCGATGTCTGCATCCTGTTGCCCGCGAGGATCAGCCTGGCCGGCCTCGAACGCGCCCTCGACGCCAACGGCATCCCCTACCGGGCCGAGACCTCAAGCCTAGTCTATGCGACCCGGGAAGTCCGCGAGCTCATGCTGACGCTGCGGGCGGTCTCTGACCCGACCGACGAATTGGCCACAGTCGCCGCCCTGCGCTCGTTGGTGTACGGCTGCGGTGACGACGACCTGGCCACATGGCGGCTCGAACACAAGAGCCGCTTCTCCCTGCACAGCCGGGCCGGCGAAGGCTGCGAGGGTCATCCGGTAGCCGATGCGTTGTCGCACCTCGCGGACCTCCACGCACAACGTCACTGGCTGACTCCCGCGGGGCTTCTCGAACGCCTGATCCGGGAACGGGCGGTGATGGAGAGCGCAGTCGCAACCGGGGCTCCCCGAGACGTCTGGCGGCGCTTGCGATTCGTGGTCGACCAGGCCAGGGCATGGACCGATGCGGGAGGCGCCGACCTCCGCTCCTATCTCGAATGGGCGCGCAGACAGGGAGTCGACAACGCCCGCGTCTCTGAGACGGTCCTTCCCGAGACCGATGACGACAGCGTCAGGATCATGACGGTCCACGGATCCAAGGGCCTGGAGTTTCCCATCACGGTGATGGCCGGGATGACGACGCGGTTCACCAGCCCCCAGCGCGGGCCTGCCGTGCACTTCCCGCCCGGCGAACCCGCCCTGTTGAAGGTCTCGAGCAGGGTCGCATCGGAACGCTATACCGAATGGAAACCGTTCAACGACACGATGGACCACCATGAGCGGCTGCGCCTGCTCTACGTGGCCGCAACCCGTGCGCGCGACCATCTCATCGTCTGCCTGCACCGCCCAGAGTTTGGCCGGAAATCGACGACGGGCGCAACGGTGCTCGCCGAGCCTGCTCTGGAGTCTTCGTCGGCTGCACCATTCGTTCCCTCACGGACCGGATTGAGCCCTCCGAGAGTCGCGACCCGAGCACCGCTGCTCAACAAGGACCAATGGCTTGCGAGACGATCCGAGGCGACCAGCGCGGCGCGGCGCAGCACCGTGGTGTCGGCCACCACCCTGGCGCGACAGGTTGCGGAGGCGGCGGATCCGGGGCTCAACAAGAATGCCCGCAACCTTGATCTTCCCCCGTGGCTCAAGGGACGCTTCGGGACGGATTTCGGCCGCGCCGTGCATGGCGTGATGCAAGTCATCGATCTGGCCACCGGCGAAGGTCTGCCCGAGGCCGCGGCCGCCCAGGCTGCAGCCGAAGGAGTCGACAACCGTCGGTCGACGGTCGAACAAGTGGCCCGAAGTGCCTTGGACACCCAAGTTGCCCGACAGGCCGCCGCCGTTGAGCACTGGCGTGAGGTCTGGGTTGCCGCAACCGTCGGAGACTGCCTGGTGGAGGGCTACATAGACCTCCTCTACCGACACGGCTCCGGCTTGGTCGTCGTCGACTGGAAGACGGACCATGTCGACGGTGACGACGACGTGGCCGCCAAGCTTGAGCGTTACCGACTTCAAGGGGCCAGCTACGCAGCCGCCATCGAAGCCGCCACCTCGCTGACCGTCGAGCGGATGGTGTTCGTATTCCTCGCGCCCGACGGTGCGATCGAGCGAGATCTTCCCGACCTGCGCAGCGCCGTCGCCGAGGTTCAGCAACGGACCCGCGAACTCGCAGAACTTTCAGGCTCCGCTGAACAGCGCCCGGATCTGTAGCGACACGGCTGGATCAGCCGCATCCCGGGGGTGTGGCTAGCGGCGGCGGACCCGCTCACTCAGTTCTTCGGAGAGCCGAGCGACCCGAACGCCCAGTTCAGCGCGCTCATCTACGTCGAGCTCGCCAATGTCGAGATCGAAGGCGTCCAGCACCAACTCCAGCGACGAGCGGGCGAGCTCTGCGCCCGCACTGGTCAGCTCGATGAGGACCCGGCGCTTGTCGTCGGGATCAGCCACCCGCCGGATCGACCCGCGGTCCTCGAGGCGACGGATGGTCTTGGTCGTGCCTCCCGTTGTCTGCACCAGTCGGTCAGCGAGCTCACCGGCAGCGAGACGGTGGGGCGGGCCCTCTATGCGAAGTGCGCTCAGAAGCGTGAACTCTGAAGTGTCGAGACCCTCGTCCAGCAAGACGTCTGACAGCAGGGCCTCGAGTTGACGGCCGGTCCTGAATGCCCACAGCAGGACTACGAAGGTCGCGCGGTGCCGCTCCCCCACCATGGGCGCCAGAGACTCCAGTGCGGTGCTCCAGCTGTCGCGCACCGTCCGCTTGGTTCGTTCACCCGCGAACGCGCGCAACGGGTCCAGCTGCTCGGAGTGCTGCTCGGAGTGCAGTTCGGAGTGCAGTTCGGAGTGCTGCTCGTCGGCTGGTTCATTGGGCACGTCCTGCAGGCTAGCCCGGTCCGCTTGCCGGCCCCGCATCAGCAGCCCGCCCCCGAGCGGACGGTCCAGAAATCGAGGAGTCGAGAAAACTTTCCGAAAGCGTGTTGACTTTACTTCCCAGGAAGTTACAATACTTCCCAGGAAGGTTCGCAGGAAGGTTCGCAGGAAGGTTCGCAGGAAGGTTCGCAGGAAGGTACACCCGAAAATGGCCACCGACACTCACGCAAATCCCGAAGTCCGCTTTGAAGAGATCGATCTGACAGACCTCGGCGTCTTCGAACAGCGCTGCCCTCACGACTGGTTCAGGTTCCTGCGTGAGAACGCGCCGGTGTGGAAGCACCCCGCCAACGAACGCTCAGACAACGAACCGTTCTGGTGCGTCACCTCCTATGAGCACATCAAACAGGTACACCGGTCGGGCACCCTCTACAGCCACCAGACCGGTCCGGGCCGCAACGGCGCCGGCGGTATCGCCTTGAACGACATCCAACCTGAGCAGGGTCCCGGGCTTCAACTGGCGATGACCGACCCGCCTGGCCACACCCGCTACCGCAAGCTGGTGAACAGGGGATTCACGCCGCGGGTGGTTCACCGCCTCGCCGATGCCTTCCGGTTGCGCACAACCGCGATCCTGGACCGGATCACACCGCTCGGCCACTGCGACTTCGTGACGTCGGTCGCCGCCGAACTTCCGCTGATCGCGATAGCCGAGATCGTCGGAGTGCCCCTCGAGGACCGCGAGCAGATGTTCGAGTGGAGCAACCGGGCCATCGGCGGGTCAGACGACCACGACGATGCTTACGCAGCCCTGTTCGAGATGGGTATCTACGCTCACGGTCTGACCGAGCGCAAACGCCTAGAACCCGCCGACGACCTGTGGACCAAGCTGACCGAAGCTGTAGTAACCATGGAGGACGGCACACGAGTCGAGCTGACCGAAGCCGAGCGGGACCTCTTCTTCATCCTGTTGATAATCGCGGGCAACGAGACCACCCGCAACAGCATCTCCAAGGGGATGCTCGCCTTCTTCGACAACCCGGATCAGTGGCAGCGCTGGCTGGCACACCCCGAGTTGACCGACACGATGGTCGACGAGGTGCTGCGCTACAGCAGCCCGGTCAACTTCTTCAGGCGAACCGCCACCGCAGACGCCGAACTCGGTGGCCAACACATCGCCGCAGGCGAGAAGGTTCTGTTGTGGTATCCATCGGGAAACCGCGACGAAGCCGAGTTCGGGCCGACGGCAGACACCTTTGACATAGGGCGCACCCCCAACCACCACATGGCGTTCGGCGCCGGTGGCGCGCACTTCTGCCTCGGCGCGAACTTGGCGAAACTCGAGATCAAGATCATCTTCGAGGAACTGGCCAAGCGGACACCCGACATTGCCCTGAGCGGGGAAGTCAAACGGCTGCGCACCAACTTCGTCGACAGCACCGCGCGGATCCCCGTCGAGTTCACCCCGAGCCCCGCGCTGCTCGAATCAACGAGCACCAACAACGGTGCCGCCTACGGCACCAACGGACGGAGTCCGATGCCCAGTGCAGGCAGCAACGGACACCGGCAGCTAGACGATGCTGCCGCTGCGACCTGCCCAGTAGGGGTCCTTTAATCGGCGCTTGTAGAGCTTGCCGTTGGGGTCGCGGGGCATCTCGGTCGTGTAGTCGATGGACCGGGGCAGCTTCTGCTTGGCAACCTGACCGCTGAGCCAACCGAGGATGGCTTCGGTGGTCTCGTCGCCCGGTTCCCAGCCGGCGACCAACTCGACAGTCGCCTTGATCTCCTCACCCGTGTCGGGGTTGGGGATCCCGAACACGGCAACGTCCGCGACAGCCCCGTGCTGCACCAGCGCCCCCTCGATCTCCGCAGGATAGATGTTGACCCCGCCGACAATGATCATGTCGTTTGCCCGGTCGTTGAGGAACAAGAACCCGTCATCGTCGAGATAGCCGATATCGCCGACCGTGAAGAAGCCTCGCAGCCGGCTCTTCTCAGTCTTCTCCTCGTCACCCTTGTATTCGAAGTCGTTGCCCGGCATCTTCATGTAGACGGTGCCCGACTCGAGAGGCGGCAGTTCGTCACCCTCTTCGTCGACGACGATCACCTCGGCACCGGGCCAAGGCTTGCCGACTGTGCCGGGCTTGGCGAGCCATTCCTGGGGGCCGACGATGGTGCCGCCCCCTTCGGTCGCGGCGTAGTACTCCCAGATGGAGTCACCCCACCATTCGATCATCCTGCGCTTCGTCTCGATCGGGCAAGGGGCCGCGGCGTGGACCATGCGGCGCAGCGACGACACGTCATAGGACTCGCGCACCTCCTCGGGAAGCTGCAGCAAGCGGTTGAACATGGTCGGAACCATGTGTGAATGGGTCACCTGATAGCGCTCGATCCGTTCCAGCAGGTCCTCAGGGGTCCAGCGATCCATGAGGACCACGGTGTGCCCCATGTGCAGCGACATCGTGGTCCAGTTGTTGACAGCGGTGTGGTAGGCGGGTGCCTGGGTGATCTGCACGTTGTCGTCATGGGGCATGGTGCCGAAGAGCATGAACAGGCCGCCGGAGCTGGCGGATATCTCGTCGACGTCCCCGTCGGCCAGGGCGCGCCGCACCCCCTTGGGGCGCCCGGTCGTGCCCGAGGTGTAGAACATGTAGGACCCGGGCTGAAGGTCGTCGGGGCGTTTGGCCGGCTGGCCGTCGATCAGGTCGCTGAAGCGCCGGAACCCCTCCACCGGACCGACCGAGAAGCGGTTGGATGCGGGAGTGACACAGTCACCGAGCACCCGCTCGACCTCAGCTTCGAAACGGCTCGACACGATCAGGGCCTTCGTCTCGGCATCGTTGACGATGTAGCTGATCTCCGGTCCGACCAGATGCCAGTTGACAGTCGTCACGAAAAAACCTGCTTGGAAAGCCGCGAGGCACACGGCGACCTGCTCGAAGCTGTTGGGCAGCACGGTCGTGACCTGATCGCCCTTCTGCAGTCCGGCGGCCCGCAGGCCGTGGACGAGTCTGTTGGTGAGCCCATACAGCTCGCCGTAGGTCATCTGGTTGTGATCCGGGTCGACGAGAGCGAGATGGCCGGGGTCGGCTTCGGCGATCTTCCAGAATCCGGTGACATCGGTGTTGGCCATGGTGCAGATGATCCTGCACCAGTCGCCCCCGCGCCAATCCGCGGCTGATGAGCGACAGATGCGGCGGGGTGCCTGCGGTTGTCGGTACTGTGAAATCCATGGCCGACGACCGCCCGCTCGAAGAACAGATCCGCCTGGAGTACCGAGGCAAGGTGGCGTGGGTGACCATCGACCGGCCCGAGGATTGGAACAGAGCCAACATTGTTGACAAATTCTACCTAGTTGAATAGAATTCTACCTATGGTGTTGAGCATCAAGAATGCAAAGGCTGATCAGTTGGCTCGCGAGTTGGCCGAACTGACCGGAGAATCCATCACCACCACGGTGGTAACCTCGCTGCAGGCACGCCTCGAACTGGAACGCCGACACCGACGAACACGAGGTTTGGGCGACATCGTGGAGCGGTTCAACGAGTTGCCAGTGCTCGACCCGCGCAACCCCGACGACATCGTCGGTTACGACCGACACGGCCTGCCGTCGTGATCGCGGTCGACACTTCAGCGATCACAGCGCTGCTGCTCAGCGAAAGCGGCAGCGAGCAGATCGAGAGACTACTGATCAGCGCCCCATGCGCAATGACCGCAGCGACTCGTGTCGAACTCGGCATGGTGGTCGAATCCCGGACAGGGGCCGAGGGCGTGCAACTGCTCGAAGAACTCCTTGACCGTGTCGATATGCAGATCGTTCCTGTCGACACTCGGCTCGCCAATGAAGCTCTGGTGTGTTGGAGACGCTTCGGCAAAGGCAGACACAAGGCAAGTCTCAACTTCGGCGACACGTTCTCCTATGCGCTCGCCATACAGACTGGTTCCCCGTTGTTGTTTGTCGGCAAGGACTTCGCCCAGACCGACGTGGTACCCGCGTGGGCCTCCTAGCGCTAGCCTTCCGTGTGTGACGGCGCTTCGGTTCAGGCCGCAAGGGGGTCCGCTATGTCGCGGCCAAGGCGGCGTCGAGGCTGCGCCCCGGCGCGGGCGCGGGGGTCGGGCCGCTGTCGCTCGTGACCGACGATGCCCGACGAACTCGGTCGAGCGGTGCGGCGAGCCACCGGCGAACGAGGGTGCTGAAGTGCTGCTCAATGCGGCACTCAAGCTCCGAGTCCAGCAACGACGTGCCATGTTGGTGAGCGACCCACCAGACTCCTCGGCGGCCGTCCGGGCTGATGCGGTGGGGCGCCTGCGGTTGTCGGTACTGTGAAATCCATGGCCGACGACCGCCCGCTCGAAGAACAGATCCGCCTGGAGTACCGAGGCAAGGTGGCGTGGGTGACCATCGACCGGCCCGAGGTCGGCAATGCGCTCAACCCGCCGTGCCGCGACCGGCTCCGTGACGTGTTCAAGGCGTTCAACACCAACCATCGGGCGCGGGCGGTCGTGTTGACCGCCGCGGACAACAAGCTCTTCTGCGCTGGCGCCGACCTCACCTACAGCTACCGGACCGACCGTGCAGACGATGTCCCCGAGCGGGTGACAGGCGACCCGCGTCGAATGATGCTCGACGGGCAGTACACGTTGTTCCCGGCCATCTTGGACTGCGACGTCCCGGTGATCGCCGCGGTCAACGGCACGGCCGCGGGGATGGGCGCGCATCTGGCCCTCGCCTGCGACTTGGTGATCTGCTCGCAGACCGCCAAGTTCGTGGAGGTCTTCGCCCGCCGCGGGCTCGTGCCCGATGCGCTCGGGACGTGGCTGTTGCCGCGCATCATCGGAGTGCGCCGAACCATGGAACTGATGCTCTTCGCTGAGGACCTGCTCCCCGACAAGGCGCTCGAATGGGGGCTCGTCAACAAGGTGGTCGACCCGCAGGAGTTGGAGTCAGCGGCAAGCGAATGGGCCGAACGGCTCGCGGCCGGCCCGACCCGGTCATTCGGTTTCAGCAAATGGCTGGTCAACCAGAGTCTCGACAGCGACAGGGCCACGATGGCCCACAACGAAGCACTGGCGGTGGAACTGAACACCTGCACCGCTGACTCTGAAGAAGGGGTAGCAAGTTTCCGGGAGCGGCGACCACCACAGTGGAAGGGCTACTGAAACTCCACGATCAGGCGTTCAACACCACGGATGGTGATGCGCGGTCGCCATGTTTGTTCGCTGATCGACCAACTCTGATAACGGCTCAACAGGCGTTCAAGCACGACTTGCCCCTCAAGCCGGGCCAGCGCCGCGCCCAGGCAGAAGTGGATCCCGGATCCGAACGACAGCAGTTGGGTGTCGCTGCGGGTGATGTCGAAACGGTCGGGGTCTGAGCAGACGGACGGATCACGGTTCGCTGCGGCCAGCAGCATCAGGGTTGTCGAACCCGCCGGGATTGTTACCTCGCCGACTTCGATGTCTTCAAACAGGTAGCGCCCATCGACTTGGACGGGCGGGTCGTAGCGCAACACCTCCTCCACCGCTGCAGGAATGAGCGAAGGATCGTCGCGCAGCAACTGCAACTGGTCGGGGTGGGCGACTAGGGCCCTCACCATGTTGCTCAACAACTGGGTGGTCGTCTCAAAGCCCGCCGCGTAGATCAACAGCACGTTCGAGATCACTTCGTTCTCGCTCAGGCGGTCCTCTCCGTCGCTGGCCTGGATCAGACCGGTGAGCAGGTCGTCCTGCGGGTCGGCTCGCCGGGTCCGGATCAGATCGGAGAGGTACGCCCTAGCCTGCAACGCCGCTGCTTCTGCCCGGTCGATCTGTTCTGGGGTCGAGACCGGCTCAAGCGAGGCCGACAGATCAGCGATCCGGGGCCGGAGCCAGTCACGGTCGGTCTGCGGCACGCCGACCAACTCGCTGATGACGTTCGCCGGCAGCGGAAACGCCACGCGGTCGACGAAGTCACCGCTGCCACCGAGGTCATCGAGCAGACCGTCGGTCATGGCCGCCACTTCGGGACGCAACCGCTCGACTCTGCGCGGTGTGAAGGCCCGACTGACGAGCCCCCGGATCCGGGTGTGGTCCGGGGGATTCAGGAACAGCATTGAGACGTTGTCGCGGTCGAACTGGCGCCGGGGGCTGCCGTCGATCGACACCGGCCCGATCGAGCCCTCGTCCGGCGGGCTGCCGCAGCGGGGGTCGCGCAGCAGGTTCCTGGCGTTCTCGAACCCCGAAATCACCCAGGTGCCGCTCATCTGTGTGCGGAACAGCGGTGCGGTCTCGCGCAGTTCCCGGTAGAGCGGGTACGGATCAGCGATCGCGGATGGGTCAACCATCAACGTCAGCAATATGTCGTCAGGAGTCACTGCCCGAACATTACTGACTAATCCTGCAAGTGCCGCTATCGCACACGCACCGGTGAACAGGCACCGTTATCGCACGGGGTGGCCGTTCTCGCACGGGGTGGCCGTTATCGCACAGGGTGGCCGTCATCGCACGGGGTGGCCGTTATTGCGCGAGTGCTGCGGCGATCTCTGCGGCGACGCGGGCGTTGTCTTGAGCCAATGCCAGGTTGGCCCCGACGCTGCGGCCGTCGGTCGCCGCGGCGATCGCCTCGAGGAGCACGGGGGTGACCTCCGGGCCGCGCCGACCCTGCCGCTCGACGAGGGCGAGGGCCGAGCCGAGAGCGCGGTTGATCGGCTCAGGGTCGAGTTCCGCGGCCACCGGTATCGGATTGGCCACGAGAACGCCGCCCGGATGCCCGACGGCCGCAGCGGCTCGCAGCATGGCGGCGACCTCAGCGCCGCTGTCGACCACGGTCGGCACTTCAAGCCCGCTGTCACGCACATAAAACGCCGGAAAGCGATCTGTTCGCCAGCCGGCCACCGGCACACCGAGCGTCTCCAGATATTCGAGCGTGCGCGCCAAATCCAGGAAGGCCTTGGCCCCTGAGGACACCGCCACCACCGGGTGGCGGGACAGGGCAACAAGGTCGTGGCTCACGTCGCCAGTGACTTCAGCGCAGCGGTGCACCCCTCCGATCCCGCCTGTGGCGAAGACCTCGATCCCCGCACGCGCCGCCAATGTCAGCGAGGCGCCCACGGTCGTGACCCCGACATCGAGTCCACCCGACACGGCACGAGCCAAGTCACGCCCTGCAACCTTGTGCGAACCGGCCAGCACACGGTCAAGATCATCTGCTTCGACACCGACGACAGCCGCGCCGTCGATCACCGCGGTCAGCGCCGGGACCGCGCCCCCGTCACGAACCGCGGCTGCACAGCGGTCAAAGCACTCCCGATTGGCCGGCGACGGCAGACCCAGGCCGCTGAAGATGGTCGACTCCAGAGCCACGACCCGCCGATGCCCCGCCAGGGCCGCTGCTACTTCGTCACCAACTCGAAAGAACTGTGCGCCCCCGGCCATAGCGAGAGCCTATGGCCTGAACCGGGTCTGCATCGCAGGTGGGCAGACACCGCCTGAGTGCGCTATCAATAACCCCGTGATTGACGCACTCAAGCAAACGTGGGCGGAACTGACAGCGGCGGGTTCTCCGTTCGCATGGTCGACTCAAGAGGTTCGCGGCATCCCGATGCGGGTCTTCGACACCGCCCCTCCCAACATGCGATTCGTCTGGGAGTTGTCGGCCCAATTCGCTGATCGGCCCTACATGGTCTTCGAAGACGAGACCATCAGCTACGGCGAGGCGCACGCGATGGTTCGGTCACTGGCGCACTCCCTGGTCCATGAGCACGGCGTCGGCCCCGACGACCGGGTGGCGATCGCCATGCGCAACTACCCGGAGTGGGCGATCGCCTATTGGGCGACGGTGGTGATCGGCGCTTCCGTCGTTGGCGTCAACGCCTGGTGGACTCCTGCCGAACTCGAATACGCCCTCAAGGATTCCCGTCCCAAGGTGCTGATCGCCGATGACGAACGCCTCGAACGGGCACTGGAGGTGCTCCCGTCGGTGCGCGCCGAGGCTTCGCTGCACATTGTCTCGGTGCGCAGCGAGCGTGAACTGCCCGACGACGCCTCGCGCTGGACGGACTGCGTGGCCGTGTCGGGCGCGCCCGATGAGCTTCCGCCGGCCGAGATACATCCCGACGACGACATCTGCATCTTCTACACCTCGGGCACCACGGGGTTCCCCAAGGGAGCACTGCTGACCCACCGCGGTTGCGTGCACAACGTGCTGCACCTGGCTTTCGCCAACACCGCCGCCGCAGCAGCAACCGCCAAACTTGAGGCCGCGAGCGCTGGTGCCGAATCCGCAGCTCCCACTGCCCCCGACGGCGACTCCGCAGCTCCCACTGCCCCCGATCCCGCGTCCGCGGCTCCGGCCACGCCCGGCGCAAGCAACCCACCCGACTCCGCGGCTCCGGCCACGCCCGGCGCAAGCAACGAGCCCCCTCAGGCGGTGATAATGGTGCCCACGCCGTTGTTCCACGTCACCGCCAACAACTGTGTGCTCCATCCCGCAACCATCTCCGGCGGCAAGATGGTGATGATGTACCGCTGGGATGCCGCGCGGGCACTGGAGCTGATCGAACGCGAGGGCGTCAACACGTTCACAGGAGTGCCGACGATGGCCCGCGAGATGTTGGCGCACCCCGACTGGCACGTCCGCAACACATCCAGCTTGGCTGCGTTGGGGGGCGGGGGCGCGGCCATTCAACCGGACCTGGTCGAGAAGATCAACAACGCGTCTGGAGACGTGAGGCCAGCGACCGGCTACGGACTCACCGAAACCAGCGGCGTCATCACCGCGGTGAGCAATGATTTCTTCTCGTCTCGGCCAACATCCGCGGGACTCGTCATGCCGACTTTCGAGTACAAGGTCCTCGACGCTGACGACAACGAGGTGCCGGCCGGCGAACGTGGGGAGTTGTGCGTCAGGGGGCCAGCGGTCGTCAAGGGCTACATCAACCGCCCGGAAGCGACCGCCGAGGCGATCGTCGACGGCTGGTTCCGCACCGGCGACATCGTCTATGTCGATTCCGACGAATTCATCCACATCGTCGACCGAGCCAAGGACATGGTGCTGCGGGGCGGTGAGAACGTCTACTGCGCGGAAGTGGAAGCCGCGATCTACGAGCATCCCGACGTGGCCGAGGCCGCGGTGTTCGGGGTCCCCGACGACCGTCTCGGCGAGACTGTCGGCGCGGCGATCTACCTGGCCGAGGGCACCGAACTCGACCAATCCGAGTTGGCCGCCCACCTGGCGCCGCTGATCGCTAAGTTCAAACAGCCCCTACACGTCTGGTTCGTCGACGAGCCGATACCCCAGAACGCCAACGGCAAGTTCGTGAAACGCCAACTCCGCGAACAACTCCTCGCCACCCTCTAACATCCACATTTGCAGATTCAAAGTGTGAATTTGCGGATTTTCTGCATAATCTTTGTCATGTCCACAAATGAGAGCGATCCGAGCCTATCGGTGCTACTGAGTTTCCGAGCGGAGAATGTGCGCTCGTTTCGAGACGAACTTCACCTGTCGCTGTTGGCCAAGCCGATGGCGGAACCGCAGTACGTGCGCCAAATCCGTTGGCGACAAGGAGGGTCGCCGCGGAGCGTCCTGTGTGCGTCCGGAGTGTTCGGAGCTAATGCGTCAGGCAAGAGCAACCTTCTCGAAGCGATGGACGACATGCGACACCACGTTCTGCACTCCTTTCGCTCCGGAGCGCCAGGGGGGCGCATCCCGCGATGGCCGTTCAGGCTCGATCAACAGTCGATTGGCGAACCCTCGCGGTACGAGGTGGACATCGTGCTTGATGGTGTGCAGCATGAGTACGGATACGTCATTGAGGACGAGCGAGTTGTCGAGGAGTGGGCGTACCACCGTCCCAAGGGCAGATCAGCAATGCTCTTCCATCGTGAGAGCGACACGGTCGAGTTTGGGGCTATCGACAAGGCGCGCAGCCGCGCTTCACGTGACATCCTGAGGTCCAACGCTCTCTACCTTTCCACCGCTGCCACCGCCGCGCACCCGCAACTCACACCCCTGCGGGACTGGTTTGCTCACAACATGAGTTACGCCCACGCTGCGTCGCGTCCGTGGCGCCAAGTCTTGACGGCGGAAATGCTCGACGAAGACCGTAGTCGGCGAGACGTCTTGGAGTTGTTGTGGGCAGCTGATCTCGGGATCGCAGATGCCAAGAAACGCTTGCCTGATCCGGTGATGCAGGAACGTTGGCAGCGCGCTCTGCAAATCCTTGACGGTTCCGAAGATGAGCCACTAGACTCAGGGCGACTTGAGATGGAGGAACTAGCGTCCGTCAATCTGATACACAGCGGTTCATCTCGCGATGTTGAATTTGAAGCCAACGAGGAGTCGCTCGGAACATTGGTCTGGTTCGGACTTGTCGGTCCTGTGCTACAGGTCTTGGCGACGGGATCTGTCCTGTTAGTCGACGAACTCGACGTGAGCCTGCACCCCGATCTCGTTCGGCGAATCGTCCAACTCTTCCAGGAACGGGAAACGAACCCGAAGGCGGCGCAACTGGTGTTCAATAGTCACGATCCGGCGCTCATGGGCGACAGCGCTGGCGGCCGTCTACTTGGCCGAGATCAGATCTGGTTCACTGAGAAGTTGAACGACGGCAGAACGCAACTGTTCCCACTTGCGGAACTAGGACCCCGCAAGAACGAAGCCGTCGCCAAACGCTATATGGAGGGCCGCTATGGCGCTCGGCCGATCCTCTTGGACAGCGGTTTCGGTAACGCGGTCGAACAAGCAGCGGTGAGGTCATCTTGACGCGCAGCAGATCAAGAAGGAGCCCACGCAAAGACAAACCCACTCCCGCTATTGCCAAGAAGCAGATTTACGTCTTCTGCGAAGGAGAACGTACCGAACCTGACTACATCAAGCATTGGCAGCGCGAGTACCGCCACCAAGTTGTCGTGGTGATCGACGACTTTCACGGCGCACCGCTACAACTTGTCAACAACGCAATCGATCGGCGTAAGGACGACCTGCGCGAGGAACGTCGCAGGCGCGGCAGGGCATTCGACGAATACTGGTGCATCTTCGACCGCGACGAACACACCGACTTCGACTCAGCGGTGAGCCGTGCGGAGTCAAAGGACATCCGCGTCGCTCACACAAACCCCTGCATCGAACTGTGGTTCATACTCCATTTCGTGAACCAGACCGCCTTCATTGACCGCCATGAAGCTCAGCAGCGCTCGAATGTACTGCTGGGATGCAAGAAGAGGTTGACACGCGACGCGTTGGTTCAACTCAGAGCAGACTTCGATTCAGCGCGGACAAGGGCTCAGGCGCTGGACCAGAAACACGACCTCGACGGTACCGCTCCCCGGGCGAACCCGAGCAGTTCGGTCTGGTGCTTGATCGAGGCCATCGTCGACGGTTGAACCGATTCTGATTCAAGCGCCGGTTGAACGCTTGTAGGATCGTGTGGGCGGTACGCTGTCGCCGCTTGACAAGCATAATGATTGAGGTGGTGGGAACAGTGCCGTATCTGATGGAACGACTTCAAGGAAAGGAAACGACGAGCTTCACGGCGATGTCGGCACCCGGCGGTCGAAACCCAATTGGTGAGACTCGGGCAGGGCTTGCTCGACACGATGCTCCTGTCAGATGGCGGCACGTCACGGCATCGGCAAGGACATGGTCGCGGGTGGGTTGCGCTAGTGGGGATTGTGCCCCTGGTTCGCGGGCGTGTTCAACGTGAAGGTCACAGAGGGGTGTCTGTGTCTGAGGGGTGTCTGTGTCTGAGAGCGCAGAGGGGTTGCCGGGTGGAACTTTCTCGGCTCTTCGCGTTTCAGGGTGGAGTGAGGGTGTCGAGTAGCTTCCAGTTGGGTTTGCCGGCGTAGAGGAGTGCTCGGATGCGGTAGTTGTTGAAGTTGGTGAACCCGAAGGCGACGCGTTTGAGTCGTTTGGCAAGATTGTTGGCGGCTTCGGTGGCTGCGTTGGTGACTTTGGCTTTGTGCCAGTTCGAGATCTCGGTGCGCCAGCTCCACAGGGTCCGCCCCAGCCGGTTGACCTCTTCGGGTAGCCACGGCTCTTGGAGAT
>JAHQYN010000193.1 GCA_024421085.1 Acidimicrobiia bacterium | reverse complement strand
GACCAAAGGCACAACAAGCGACACATACTCACCCAACGCCGACGTCGAACGCGACCAAATGGCATCATTCGTGCTACGCATGTACCAACACATCGACAACCTAGAAGAAGCCCCCCAACCACCAACCGAAGTCACCGTAACCGTCAGCGGAACAGCAGGCAACCAACTCGAAGTGTCATGGACCGCACCCGAGGAGACCGGTTCGAGCGACGTGACCAGCTATGTCGTGCAGTGGAAAACAGGAGACGAAGAATACTCAGATGACCGACAAGCAACTGTCGATGACAGTACAACCTGGACAAGCCCCGCCACACTAACCAAAGCCACAACCTACACATTCCGCGTCGCCGCAGTGAGCGATGCCGGCCAAAGCGAATGGTCCGACGAGGACTCAAACACACCAGGCACCGCCCCAGGCGCAGTCACAGCCTTCTCCGTGGTCACTGGTGTTGAAACGGGCACCTTGGACCTGACCTGGAAGGCACCAACCGACGACGGCGGCACACCCATCACGGGTTACAAGATCCAGTGGGCAACAGGTCGTGAGGCAGCCGAGACAGAGGACATCGACGATGGTACGGCCATATCACACACGATCACCGGCCTCAAGATCGGTGTGCAGTATCGTGTGCATATCCAGGCGATGAACGGGGCCGGTCTCGGCGCGATCACCGCTCCGGCCAACTCTGAAGAGAGCGCTGTCAGGCCTGCAACGACGGTTTCTTCTGGGTCTGTCAGGGTCGCGTTGCCACCAGAAAGCGACCCTGACGCTTTCCGTCGTGGGGGACTGTTCGCTTCTGTCACATGGTTGCGTCCGACGAACCTTGCTACCGGGCAGAACCTCCGGAATTTCGACATCCAACGCAAGTGCGGAACAGAGAATTGGCCCTCTACGCATGATGTCAACGATGCTCGTTCAGCCACCCAACCCCCCACCAACTCCGCTGTTCAGACTCTGACCGACGCTGACCTGCGCGGTGGGACGGGGACCAGTGGAACGCTTACCAACGGTGAGGAATGCACCTATCGTGTCCGGGCCAACACTTGGCTAGACGTGACTGGTGGTAACCCAGGCGAGCAAGACAGCGGTGAAACGACACTCAACGGTGCTTGGGTCACCGGGTCTGCTACTCCGCTAGGCACGCCAGGCAAGCCAGGCAATCCCATGGTTGAGGTCGCTAACGGCTCGTTGAACGTTTCTTGGACTACACCGATGACGGATGCCGATCCTCCCAAAGTCGACGATGGGGGCACCCCGATAACCGAATACAAGATTTCGTGGTCATCTCCAACACCGGTCGGCGAGCAGACAGTTTCGGCTGAAACGAATTCGTACACGATCACCGGTTTGGGGAACAGTTTCCTGTACACAGTCACAATCCAAGCGATCAATGCTAGAGGGGCAGGTGAAGCGACTAGTGGCATTCAAGGAACTCCAAACGCAGTGCCTGCTGCGCCCACCAATGTTCAGGTGTCTCAACCACCGGCCCCTGCACAAGGAGCAAACGACCTGAGAGGGACTGCACTGATAGTTACTTGGAATGCTCCCGCATCCAACGGCACCGGTGCCGTGGTTGGCTATGCATTGGAACGTCGCACCACCGTGACAAGTGATACCAACCCGGCACCTGGCGCTTGGGCAGCAGTTACGCCCGAACACGGGGCCACGAACACCGGCACGAGGTATAGCGCCGCCATCACTACCGACGAGAGGGGCACATCCTTTGACTACCGGGTCCGTGCGATAAACGCTACCGCCGCTGGTCCTTGGAGCGCTCCCGCTTCGGGCACGGCCGCAGCGCTGCCCTCGGCAGTTGCTCAGGCCAATATTGAGGTCATTCCGGCCAATGGATCACTCGTGGTCACTTGGGCTCCCGCAAACGGCAACGGCAGCGATATCACGCACTACAATGTGTGGTGGGCTCGCAACGCCACGGGCAATGAGCCAGTTCTGGGCAACAGGAGGGTGACTGCATCGGTTCTGCCGACGACTGTCATTACTGGTTTGTCATCTGGCCCACACCTTATTGGGATCACTGCGGTCAACAGTGTCGGTGCCTCAGGTCAGATAACCACCGACGGCACCCATAGCCCAGCGTTTGCTACCGCCGCACCCGCTACGGTGACAGCCAAAGCATCGGCAACTGACAACATCGGAGGTACCAACATCGACGTTGAGTGGTCTGCAGTCAACGACGCTGCCGGTTATCAGATTGAGTACCTTGCAGGAGGCCCCACAGCAAACCCTGATAGTGATTGGTCGGTTGTAACTCCACCATCTGGAGTTTCTAAGGCGGTTGGTACCGATGACGTGGCCACCTTTGATGCAACCTTCCCGAGGAAGGCGACCATCACCGATTTGACAGCAGGGACCACCTACGTGGTACGGGTACGTGCTATGACACAAGCAATGACGGGCGGTCAACCCTCCGGCGTTGCGATACCTGGTACGCCAGGCTTCTCCGCCCCGGTCAAAGCCGAAGCAACACCCGCAGGCGAAGTTGGCTCGTTGATGGTTGCACAACCGGATAAGACTACCAGCCTGAGAGTGTCGTGGGAACCGAATACCGCTGCCGAAATGCAGAAGGTCACTGGTTACCTCGTGGCTTGGTACCCGGTGTCGTCACAAGTGGCGGGCAACCGCGGTTCGGTAACTGTTGCTGCTGATGTCAAGAGCTACGACATCACCGGTCTAACCGCAATCGGCCGAGACTTCTTCGTGAGCGTGTCTCCAGTCAACGCCATCGGCACCGGTGTCACGACGAACGTGCCAGCCGTGACCGCACCGCCTGCGAACGTGCCGGGCGGTGGGTCGATCAAGTTGGCTCCGGCGACCACGTAAGCAACACAAGATGTAGTCAGTCACTCTCTGTGCCTTATCTAAGGTGCAGAGAGCCACTGGCTACTTAGAGCTCCATTCCAACCACCCCGGAGCCCGAGGCATAAGCCTCGGGCTCCGCCCGTTAACCCACAATTCGTGGTCGTGTTCGCCACACTCTGCGGCTGGACGGTTCAACGATAGAAGTAGATGTCACGTTTCTGCTTTCTGCTATTGATGCGTGTCCCGGAGAAGCTGCCAATTCTGGCCGAGGCACATGTCGAAGCCGATCCGCTCAAATCCGAATATGGTCCAATTCCGACCATTTGATCCAGACAAAAGCCGCGTAAGGCGGGGAAACTCTGATTCTGGAGGCTACCGACCTCCCAAAATCTAGCGGTATTTGCGTCTAGTTCCCATCCTGGGATCGGTGAATCTGCGACGATCTGGCTCCCCAAGTGGACTCGCTGGCTACTCGTTGTTTGATTCGAGGGACGATAGCTTCCCAGTCGTCTTTCAGAGGTGTTGTACCCCGCTCGTGCACAAAGATCAGGACATCTTCGATAAGTATCCGTCCCGATCAGAAAATGTTTGTTCTATAATCGAACATATGCGTAGAGAAAGCGAGTTCGTGGGGGCTTGCGTGGCCGCCGCTCGACGCGATGCAGGTCTTACACAAGAAGAATGCGCGGCGCGGGTGGGGATAGCTCGCAGCGCCTTGGCTAAGGTCGAGACCGGGATGCGGGGTATCAGCGCGACCGAGTTGGTTCGGCTCGCGCAAGCGCTGGAGATGCGTGTCGAGTGGTTCTTCGAAAACGCCCCTCAGGCTGTGCTGTCGAGGCGAAACGCTGCAGAGCCGGGTGCTCCCAGCCCGAGCGTGGACCTCTTCACCGAGCGGATCGCCAGGGAAGTCGAGTTCCTCCAGCGGCTGGGTGGACTCGAGTTGACTGAGACCCCCGCAATCGCGTTCCCCAAGACGCCCGAGGAAGCCGAGCAAGCAGCG
>JAHQYN010000040.1 GCA_024421085.1 Acidimicrobiia bacterium | reverse complement strand
GCCTGGTTCGCCGCTGGCGCCGCGGTTGTGGGTTACAAGTACCGAAAGCTCGAGGCGACCTGATGGCTGTGTCCGAGTCTTCCCCGGCTCCGGCGCCAGCCCCCCCCCCCCCCCCCCCCCCCCCCCCCCCCCCCCCCCCCCCCCCCCCGCCTCCCCCTCCCCCTCCCGCGCCGGTCGTTGAAGTGCGCAACGTCACCAAGGCGTTCGGTGACGTGGTCGCGGTCTCCGACGTGAGCTTCACGGTGGGGCCCGGCGTTACCGCCCTGTTGGGGCCCAACGGTGCCGGAAAGTCGACGCTGTTCCGTCTTCTCTGCGGCCTCACGGGTCCGTCGCGGGGCACCGTGAGCGTGTTCGGTGAGAATGCCCGCGAACACCGCAACGTGCGCGGCACCATCGGGCTCGCCCCCCAGCAGGACACTCTGCTCGAACGGTTCTCAGCCTTCGAGTTCGTCGAGTTGGCTGGCCGGAC
The DNA here is from genome assembly GCA_024421085.1 of Acidimicrobiia bacterium. Lineage (GTDB taxonomy): Bacteria > Actinomycetota > Acidimicrobiia > Acidimicrobiales > Aldehydirespiratoraceae > VXYK01. The sequence goes on along the minus strand of JAHQYN010000040.1, from coordinate 27,081 downwards.
CCACGGTGTCGCCGACGCCGCGGCCCAGGCCCGCCGGAGCTTGGCCCAAGTCGACCTCGATCCCGAAGAACCCAAACGGATCGGCGCCTACTCCAAGGGAATGAGGCAGCGAGTGAAGCTGGCCGCGGCGCTGGTCAACGACCCCGACCTGCTGATCCTCGATGAACCGCTCACCGGTCTCGACCCAGTCCAACGCAACCGCATGATCAGCCTGTTCCACGACCTCGGCAACAGCGGCAAGTGCCTGCTGGTGTCCAGCCATGTGCTCGACGAGGTCGCGCGGATCGGTTCCAGAGTGCTGGTGATCGCGCAGGGGCGGCTGGCTGCGTCGGGCGACTACCGGCGCCTGCGGGAGCTGATGGACGACCGGCCCCATCGCATCAGGGTGCAGTCCGACGATGCGCGCAAGCTCGCCTCAGAGCTCATCGGGCGCGGCCTGGTGGACGGTGCCTCCGTGCGGGAGAGCACCGTGTTGATCGACACGCTCAACGTCGACCGGTTCGGTCGCAGCATCGCCCCGTTGTCGGCTGAGTTCGGAATCCGGCTCCGCGAGATCGTCCCGACCGACGACGACCTCGAGTCGGTCTTCAGGTATCTGGTGGAGCGGCGATGAACAGCTACGTGTCTGCCCCGCGGTCCATCGTGATCACGCATCGTCTGCTCGTCCGCCAACTGCTCTCGAGGGGACGGGTCGCGGGCCTGCTCGGCGTGGGCGTCATCATCTCGTTGGTCGTGGCGCTGGTCTCACGCACCATTCGCGACGACGAGTCGGCCGGGGAGGCCCTCAGGCTCGGAGTCGAGCTGATGGCCAATCTGGGCTTCACGATCGTGGTTCCGATCGTGGCTCTGGTGTTCGCCTCAGCGGCATTCGGCGACCTCAAAGAAGACAGCACGCTGGTGTATCTGTGGTTACGTCCAATGGACCGATGGCCGGTTGTCGTCGGCGCCTGGCTGGCCTCGGTCACTGTCAGCCTGCCCCTGACTCTCGTTCCCCTGACGGTGGCGGCGTTGATAGCCGATGTCGGTGCTGAACTGGTGTGGGCAACGGTGTTGGCCTGTGCAGTGGGCAATCTCGCCTATTCCGCGGTCTTCATGCTGCTCGGTCTGCTGATCAAGAACTCCGTCGTGTGGGGTATCGGCTACATCCTCATCTGGGAGGGCCTGGTGGCGAGAATCAGCAGTGTGGGCGAGAGGCTCGCCATCAGCGGCTACACCCGGTCGATCATGGCTGAGCAGACCGGAGTTGACCTCTATCTCGGCAACCTTTCGCTGACTGCCGCGACGGTCGTGCCAGCGCTGGTCGTCATTGTTGCGATTGTGCTGTCCAGCCTGCGCCTGCGGTCAATGGACGTCGCCTAACCCTAACCCTAACCCTAACCCGTTCTGGCGGTGCCATGGGTCGGAAACCGACCCATGGCACCGCCAGAACGCAATCGGTGCGGCCGGTGGGTGCTCAGCGGCCGGTGAACGAGGCCTTTCCGGGACCGTTCTGCAGGAAGCTCTGCACGCCGATGGCGCAGTCCTCGGTGTCGAAGCAGTCGGCGAACAGTTGCGACTCGATCTTGACCGCTTCATCGAGCGGCAGGTGGTAGCCGCTCAGCACGGCGGCCTTGGCGAGTTGCAGCGACGCCGGGCCGGCCGCATAGCCCTCGGCCATCTTGATCGCCTCGGCCTGCACTTCGTCGGGCTCGAAGATCGCCGAGATCAGATTGCAGGCGAGGGCCTCCTCGGCGCCGATCGTGCGGCCCGAATACACCAGGTACTTGGCCGTGGTCACTCCGGCCAAGCGGGCCAGCCGCTGGGTGGCCCCGCCGCCCGGGATGATCCCCAGCAGGACCTCGGGGTTGCCGAGTTGGGAGTTGCCGGCAGCCACACGGAAGTCGGTGGCGAGGGCGAGTTCGAGACCACCCCCCAGCGCGTAGCCGTTGATTGCGCTGATGGTGATCTGCGGCAGCGCCTCAATGCTCAGAGCGGTGCTGTTGAACTGCTGGGAGAAGGCGAGCGCCTGGGCGCGGTCGAAGGTCGGGAACCGTTCTATGTCGGCGCCGGCCGCGAAGTGACGGGATCCTCCCGTCAAAACCACGGCTCGGATCTCGCGGTCGTCGGTCAGCGTGTTGCACGCGGCACCGAGTTCGTGGAGCATTGCCTCGTTCACGGCGTTGACCTTGGGGCGGTCGAGCCGGACTGTGGCCACCCCGGTGTTGGTGTTGCGTTCAAGTTTCACTACAGATGACATGTTCCGAACCCTATCCGGCGATCCAGATTCAGGAGGCATCCGATGAGGCGTTCGGGGCGCAAAGCTGCAAGACTCCTAGCCCTGAGCTAATCAATCAGTCGCTGGGGGACTCAATGTCGACGGTTACGGTTCTGATGCCGCACGAATCGCTTGAAGTAGACGGACATTGTGTCGATGATCTGGTGTTTGTTGACCGGGAGTCGCTGCCCGGAGTTCTCGGCTGGGACCTGAAACCTCAGGGTCTGTGTCGCCAGAGCGAGTGCGTTCCGGTCACCGAGACCGACCTGCTGCACGGTGACTACGTTGATCTCCGCGCTGCTGCGACGGCTGTCGGCGTTACGTCCATGCTTGCAGACGACACCGATCTCGTGGCTTTGAGCGTGCCGTCCCAGACCCGCAGTGACGCGCTCAGCCGACGCCGGGCCCCCAATTTCGTGCTGCCCGACCTCGACGGGGAAGATCGCTCGCTCGAGGAGTTCGCTGGCCGGAATCGGCTGTTGATCGCCTTCGCAAGTTGGTGAGGCTGCGGATTTGAACTGCCCGGGTGGCAGGCACTCAACGATGAGCTGAGCGACAGCGGCTTCATGGTGATCGGGGTGGCGCTCGACGAGTCGGCCGACGACGTTCGGCCCCTCACCGAGGGCATTTCGTTTCCTGTGCTGCTTGATCGAGACCATGTGCTCGCCGAACTGTATGCCGTGAGCAACGTGCCCACGGTGGTCTGGATCGATGAGGACGGTGCCATCGCCCGGCCGAACTCAGCCGAGGTCGGCACCGACATGTTCTTCGAGTTCACGGGTGTGCGCCCGGATGAGCACCTGGACGGGGTGCGTGAGTGGGTCCGTTCGGGGAAGCTCCCCGCAGATGCCGCCACGGAGATTCCCGATCTCGACGTCGACGAGATCGAGGCTCGTTTGGCGTTTCGGATCGCTGTTCATCTGCGTCGTTGCGGTGAGCCGTCAGCGGCCGGCTGGTTCGCGGCCGCCGCCGAACTCGCCCCCATGGACTTCACCGTGCGCCGTGCGGCCATGCCCCTGCAGGACCTCAGTCCGTTCGGTGAACAGTTCTTCGAGTTCTACTCCGAATGGAAGAAGGCCGGCCGTCCCTACCACGGCATCCCCCGCTAGTGGCGCACGCTCTCAGAGGCTGAGCGGATTAATCCCGAACACGACCGCGAACCAGCGAGGCCGTGGCCCGAGCGGCCCGGTGAGCGGAGCGAACAAGAGCGGGAAGTGGAGCGAAGCGAACAAGAGCGGGCTATCAGAGACGGAAGGTTCCGGAGGTGACTTCGATCGGTTGGCCGACGCATTCGACCTCGGTGGAGGTTCTGATGAGGCTCGGGTCGGTGCTCGTGGCCCAAGTCCGGGTGCCGTCGGCGAAGCGAACCAGGCCGATGGCCCGCTCGGGCCCGGCACGGTCGTAGGCGACTGTCACGCCGTCGAGTGTCGCGATCCCGGACGTGTCGGGATCTGCGGGTTCACGAACCGGGGCATCGTGGCTGACGGTGATGAGCCGGTGTGGTTGGCGAGGTGGTGTCGTCGAGTAGGTGGCGAGGGCGTGTTTGGAGACGTGACCGCCGTTGCCTTGGACCAGACCCAGAGAACTGGGGTCGGAACGGAGTCGGTCGACCATGCCGATCACACTCTCACCGGCCGCGAAGTTGAGCGGTGCGCCGGCGAACGCCAGCCCCCCGGTGACGGTGAGCGCACGATCTGCATTGATCTGAAGCACCTCTGTTGTGAGAGCCACCATCGACGGGAAACACGAATAGAGGTCCAGGTGCTCGACTTCGTTGAGGTCGCCGATCATCGTCTGCAATGCAGCGCCCGCAGCCTCGAGCCCCGGCGCTGTGGCGACCTCATAACGGCTGATCAGGCTTGCCGTGTCTGCGGAGACCACACACTGCTGGGGATAGACGCGCTGTTCGGCGCGGCTTGCGAGGCGGTCGGCGGCTTCGGTGCTGGCGACCACGATGGCACCGCCATGGTCGACGTTGTTGTTGGCACACATCGCTTTCGTATAGGGCCAACTCACGAAGCGGTTGTCGCTGCTGGGCCCGCGGATCTGTGCCGCGGTCATGGCACTGCGGTCAGCCGCGTGGGGATTGTCGGCGGCCACCGCGGCGTAGCCGGCCCACAGCGATGCGGACCGGTCTCGGGACTCGTCGAGAGTCTCGCCCCTTCGGTGGCGCAGCGCGCTGTCGAAGACGGCGTAGCTGTTGCGGGGCATCTCGGCGCCACGCTCTATGGCCGCCGCGTCGCCCATGTCCAATGGAGGCCCGAAGTTCTCGACCCGGTTAGGGCCGGTCTGCTCCATGTCGGGTTCCGGTCGGCGCGGGGCGTTGATGCCCAGCTTCCTCTGGGCCCGCCTCGACAGGTTGTTCTCCCCGCAGGTCATCACCGCAATGTCGATCTCTCCGGCCCGAATCCGATCGCTGAGAGCGGCGAGCAGATGGATCGGCATCTGCCCGCCGAATGAGGAATGCACGGTCCGTGAGGGTCCGATGCCGCACTCCGCGGCGACCAGAGCGGCCGGGTCCCGGTAACGCCAAAGTCCCCCGACGACCGCCACAGTGTCGATGCTTGCGCGCCAGTCGCCGGCCCCGCAGTCGGCCAGGGCAACCTCCACGGCCTCTGCCATCAACGACACGGAGTCTGCCGCATCGGCGATCTCGCGGTCGCTGGTGGGAAACCGGGCAACCTGCCCCACCCCAACGATGACAGGCGTACGGGGGTCTACTTTCACGCGGCAATTATTACCAGCACCCGGCTCCGAGATAGCGTTGGGCATGGCCCTCACCCCACAGAGCGTCCTGTTGACGGATCGAGTTGCGGTTGTGACCGGAGCAGGGCAGGGCATCGGCGAAGCGACCGCGCTGGCGCTGGCACGGTTCGGTGCCGACGTCGCGATCTGCGACATGCACGGCGACAGGTTGCCGTCGGTGGCCGCGGCCATCGAGGAGACCGGCCGCCGCTGCCACACCACCGAGCTCGATGTGCGCGACTCAGCCGGCGTCGACCGCTGGCTCGGCAGTGTCGTCACCGAACTCGGGGCTATAGATGTGCTGGTCAACAATGCTGGGGGAGGGTTCCATTCGCTGTATTCGGGAGTGTCGCCGAAAGGAGAGGGTGTCCTGATCGCCGAGAACTTCTCCACCGTCACCAACTGTGTGCGTTACGGAGTCGACCGGATGAACGACGGCGCTTCGATTATCAACGTGACCTCCGTGGAGGCGTACCACGCCGCCCCCGGATTCGCAGTCTACGCGGCGATGAAGGCGGCCGTTGAGCAGTTCACCAAGTCGCTGGCCCTTGAATTGGGTGGGCGCGGTATTCGGGTCAACTGCATCGCCCCCGACATGACCCCGACCCCGGGTGACCGGAGCCTGTCTGAGGCCAGCAGCGCCATGATCGACGGGATGGCGCCGACACCGTTGCGCCGCATGGGGTCCGCCGACGAGAACGCTGCGGTGGTCGTCTTCCTGGCATCGGACATGGCGAGTTTCGTGACCGGAACATCGATCCCCGTCGACGGCGGCACGATAGCGGCTGCCGCCTGGAAAGTCCGAGACGACGGCACGTTCGCCATGTGATTCAAGGCGTCGTGCATGCGCGCGCCATACCCGACGAGGAAGCCGCTCAGAGCACCGCGGCGAGGATCTCGATTTCTTCGTGGCCTGGCCTTCGCCCGCAGGCTGAATGGGAAGCCGCTCAGAGCACCGCGGCGAGGATCTCGATTTCTTCGTGGCCTGGCCTTCGCCCGCAGGCTGAATGGGGAGCCGTTCAGAGCACCGCGGCGAGGATCTCAGCTGCTGCTCGCCGCGGGTCCTCGAAAGGACCGAAATGGGTGTTGTCCGGCCAGAACACGCTGCGAGCGTTGGGCAGTTGATCCGTTATCTGCTCGGCGACCGTCGAGGGGGGACCGCCGTCGGCAGACGCGGCCACCGTGATTGGGGCGGCCACAGACGGGAGTTGCCCGAACAGTTCAAGGTCGATCCCCTCGAAGAGGCGCGCCTCGGTTTCGCCGGAGGTCTTCAGGCTTATACCGGTGTCGGTCTCGCGGAAGCCGTCGACCACGTAGTCCCGGATGACGTTGCGGCTGACACGAGCAAATGGTGCCGCTTGTGCATACCGCTCGATGGCCTGGTCGAACGAATCGAAATCGTGTCGACGAAGCCGTGCAGACTCGGCGAGCCTGTTGCCGCGGTCAGCGACGGTCACCGCGACCGGCGGGAGGATCACCGGTTCGAACACCCAGGCCGCCGAGACCAGACCAGGATGCAACAGGGCGGTCTTTACGGCCACTGCACCGCCCATTGAGTGTCCGGCCACCGCCCATGAACCGACTCCCAGATGTTCGCTGACCGCCCGCACGTCGTCGGCCATCGAAGCCCATCCGAGGCCCGTGTCGGCCGGTGTTATCGAGTCGCCGTGGCCGCGCAGGTCGGGCGCCCAGACGTGAAAGTGCCCCACGAGGTGTTCAGCGACGGCTCGGTAGCAGCGACCGTGGAAACCGGTGGCATGCAGCATCAGCAATGGCGGTCCGTTGCCCCCGAGGTCGTGCAGCGCGACGCGCACACCGTCGCTGGAATCGATCAGCGTTGGCGCTGGGTTTCTGTCACCCACTGGTTAAGCCAGCGCCCTCGGGCAGCAGATAGAAGCCGGGCTGCATCATCAGCAGCCGTTCGCGCTCGAGCCCCTCTCCGTCTGCGACATCAATGCGTGCCATCGGTCAATCCTTGAGGCGAGCAGACGTGGGGCCCAGGCTCATGTGAGGACGTTGGGGCGGTCGAGGCCCGCAGCTTCGCACATGGCCATGTAGGCGGCGTAGATGCCCTCGGCGTCGGTGATCGACTCGATGTTGCCGTCGGCGTCGAGGTTGAGGTTGGCGCCGTAGATCTGGAACCAGACGTCGGTCAACTCGGTGTTGTCGTCGGGCACCGTGAGCGTGTGCTCCGACCCGGCAGGCTCGTACAGGAAAGAACCGGCACGGTTGATGTAGTCGTACTCGTCGTACCTCCAGGCACCGGTCAACGTGTAGCCGTATACCGGGCCGGTGTGGCGGTGTTTCTGCACGCCCGCCCCGGCTGCGAAGCGGTTGCGGACGATCCAGAGACCCGCCTCGATATCAGCCTGGACCAGTTTGATTTCAATCCCTGTACCGGTGTCGACCCAGGGGATCTCGTCTTCGCCAAGGTGGAATGCTTCTGTCATGGCCCACAGCGTAGGCCGCCCGTCGCCGCTTGGCTAAACGCGCCATACTGAGCGGCCCACACGGCCGAGACGCTAACGTCAGTTTCTGCCGCTCGTGTTCGCTTTGCTCGATTCCCGCTCGTGTTCGCTTCGCTCACGGGCCGCGGGCGGGCCGCTCGGGCCACGGCCTCGCTCGGTCGCGGCCGTGTTCGGAATCGATCCGCTCGGGTTCTAGGCGACGCCGGCTGCCTTGAGGGCACGTTGCGTGAAGACCCGTGCCAGATGACGGCGATAGTCGGCATCGGCGTTGAGATCAGTCGGCGGCTGCAGTCCGTCGGCGGCCACCGCGGCGGCATCGCCGGCCGAGGCGCCTGCCGCGACCGCGGCTTCGACCGCCGATGCTCGCAACGGGGTGGCACCCATGTTGACCAGGCTCACCCCGGCGCCCCCCTCGGCCACCGCAACGCCCACTATCGCCCAGTCCTGCGCTCGACGGTTGAACTTCTGATAGTTCCAGCCGCCAGCGCTCGCCGCGACCCTCACCTCGACGATCATCTCGTCGTCAGCGAGTGCTGACTCGAAATACCCGGTGAAGAAGTCTGTAGCGGCGATCTCACGGTCACCGCCGGGACCGCGGGCCACGATCGTGGCACCGAGCGCCAGCACCGCGGCGGGAAGGTCAGAGGCTGGGTCAGAGTGGGCCAGAGTGCCCCCCAACGTGCCCCGGTGGCGCACCGCCGGGTCACCCACGAGCGCCGCGACCGAAGCCAGCATTGGGCAGGACTCCGCCAACAGCGCTGAATGCTCGAGTTCGCTGTGGCGGGTGAGCGCACCGATCGAGATGGTTCCGTTGGCGGAGTTGATGTAGCGCAGGTCGTCAAGCCGCCCCACATCGACAAGCACTGTCGGTGCGGCAAGACGGAAACGCATCATCGGGATGAGGCTGTGACCACCGGCCAAGAGCTTGGCCTCGTCGCCGTGATCGGCGAGCAGCGAAACAGCGTGCTCGGCCGATTCGGCCACCTCATAGTCGAAACTTGCGGGAATCACGACGCACCTCCTTGGGCCTCGTTGATGGCTCTCCATACAGTCTGTGGTGACGCCGGCATCGTCACGTCGGTAACGCCGGTGGGCCGCAGAGCATCGACCACGGCGTTGATCACCGCCGGTGTGGCGGCGATGGTGCCGGCTTCGCCGATCCCCTTCACCCCCATCGGGTTGGTCGGACTCGGCGTAACGTGGCTGGCGACCCGGTAGACGGGCGCCTCAGCAGCCGACGGAACCAGGTAGTCGCCGAGGTTGACGGTCACGATCTGGCCGTCCTCGTTGTAGACGGCATCTTCGTACAGCGCTTGGGCGGCACCCTGCAGCACACCTCCGTGTACCTGGCCCTCGACGATCATCGGGTTGACCTGGTTGCCGCAGTCGTCGACGGCCACATAGTCGACGATGTCGACGTTGCCGGTCTCGGTGTCCACCTCCACCACCGCGATATGGGTGCCGTTGGGGAACGTGAAGTTCGGCGGGTCGTAGGTGACATGCGCTTCAAGGTTGGGTTCCATGCCGTCAGGCAGGTCGTGAGCGGTGAACGCCGCGAAGGCGATCGCCGCGAAGGGGACTGCTGCGGTGGGCGTGCCCTTCACCTGGAACGCCCCGTCGAAATATTCGAGGTCGTCCTCGTTGGCTTCGAGCTGGTGAGCGGCGATCAACCGGGCCTTGTCGAGCACCTTGTCGGTGGCCATGAACACCGCGGTGCCGCCGACCGAGAGCGACCGTGAGCCGTAGGTGTCGAGACCCGTCGGGCTGATCGCGGTGTCGGAATGCAGCACGTCCACATCGTCGGGGTCGATGCCGAGTTTGTCGGCGACGATCATCGACCAGGAAGTCTCGTGGCCCTGACCGTGTGGTGTCGAACCGGTGATCACCTGCACTTTGGCAGTCGGCAAGACCCTTACGGTCGCCGCTTCCCAGCCGCCAGCGCCGTAGTTGAGCGACGCCAGCACCCGGCTCGGGGCGAGCCCGCACATCTCCACGTAACTCGACAGGCCGACACCGATCTGACGGTTGGATCCGTCGGCTCGCCGTTGGGCCTGCTCTGCCCGCACGCTTTCGAGGTCGGCCATCGCCACAGCCTTGTCTAGCACCGCTTGATAATCGCCGCTGTCGAACGTGAGCTCGGCACAGGACTCGTACGGGAAGGCGTCGGCTGCGATGAAGTTGCGGGAGCGGATCTCCTCGGGTGTGACGCCCACGGCGACCGCCAGAGAATCCATGGCCCGCTCCACCGCATAGGTGGCTTCGGGGCGTCCGGCGCCGCGGTAGGCGTCGGTCGGAGTCTTGTTGGTGAACACCGAGGTGCACTCGAAGGAGTAGTGGGCGACGTCGTAACAACCGTGGTACAGGAACGCGCCGAGCAGCGGCACCCCCGGGGTGACCAGCTGAAGGTAGGCGCCCATGTCGGCGAGCAGCTTGACTCGCACGGCCTGCACCTTGCCGTCTGCGTCGGCGGCCAGTTCGATGTGCTGGACTTGGCCGCGGCCCTGGATCGTGGCCGTGGCGGCCTCGCTGCGGCCCTCGGTCCAGCGCACCGGCACGCCCCGGTCCATCGCCAACGCGCAGCACAGGATCTCCTCCGCGTAGACGTTGAGCTTGCATCCGAAGCCGCCCCCGACCGAGGGTGCGACGACTCGGATCTTGTGTTCGGGGATGTCCAGCGTCACCGCAGTCATCACCTTGAGGATGTGGGGGATCTGCGTGGCCGAGTACAGGGTGAGCTCGCCGTTGGCCACACCCGGCGCGGCGATCACCCCGCGGGGCTCCATCGGCGCTGGTATCAACCGTTGTTGCACGTAGCGTTCGCTCACCACATGGGCGGCACCGGCGAAGGCCGCGTCCACGGCTTTGGGATCAGGGATCAGCGGCCAGGTGTAGCTCTCGTTGGTGCCGAGGTCTTCATGTACCAGCGGCGCGCCCTCCGCCACGGCGGCTTCGATGTCAACCACCGCTGGGAGCGGGTCGTAGTCGACCGAGACCGCAGCCGCTCCGTCAGCCGCGGCGTAACGCGAGTCGGCGAGCACCACCGCCACGGCGTCGCCCACATACTTGGCGACGCTGGTGGCGACCGGCAGGTGGGCGGGGTCGCGCATGTCGTCGGTGACCGGCCAAGCGCACGGCAAGGCACCCTCTCCCCACAGCGGCGCCAGATCGGCCCCGGAAAGCACTTCGGTCACACCGTCGATCTCCAGCGCGGCGCGGCCGTCGACACCGAGAATCGTGGCGTGGGCCTCTGTGGAGCGAACGATCCCGACCCAGATCTCGCCGTGAAGGCTCATGTCGTCAATGAACTGCGCTTCGCCGGTCAGCAGTGCGGGGTCTTCACGCCGCAGTCGGTGGCTGCCCATGTGGGTTGCGGGGTCATCGGTCATAGTCATGGTTCACTCCCCCTGTCCTGATTGGTACGGTCTGATTGGAGTCGCTGATCCCGAGCCGGCCACCGCGAGCACGGCGTTCACAATGTTCTGATAGCCCGTGCAGCGGCACAGGTTCCCTTCGAGCCCGTGGCGCACGCTGTGGTCGTCGAGTTCGGGATACTCCTCGACCAGCGATATCGCCGCCATCACCATTCCGGGTGTGCAGTAACCGCATTGCAGGGCGTGATGTTCATGGAACGCCTGCTGCATCGGATGCATCTTGCCGTCAGCGTCAGCGACGCCCTCGATGGTGGTGATGTCGGCCCCGTCGGCTTGTACTGCAAACATCGTGCAGGACTTCGCGGACTGACCGTCGACGAGCACGGTGCAGGCACCGCAACTGCTCGAGTCGCAGCCGATGTTCGTTCCCGTGAGGCGCAACTCGTCGCGCAGCGCATGCACCAGCAGGGTGCGCGGCTCCACTTCGAGACTTCTCTCGGTGCCGTTGACGGCGAATTTTACTGACTCCATGCGTCTCCCCTTACGGTGGACCGTTGAGGCTGAAATGTTGGCGCGTCCGAGCGCGAATGTCCAGTGCTGTCAACACTTGTCTGCCGATTCAGGGCCGTGGGTTCAGCTTGGAGGTTCGTTGTCGTGCCGGCGAAGGCCGTGCTGGCGGAGGAAGTGCTCGAACTCCGCTGCGAGGTCTTCGGAGGTCGGGAGGCTCGATTCTGCCTCGGCGTCGTAGCGTTGTTCGAGGGCGTGGACGTATTCGACGATCTCGTCGTTTCCCTCCATTGCCTCGTCGACCTGGGCCTCCCAATCGAGGGTCTGTTGGTCGAGCCTGGACCAGCGGGTCGGCAGGCCGGTCACCCGTTCGAAGCGCTCGAGCAGAGCGCGGGACGCCTTGGGGTTGGGTGCGCCCGACACATAGTGCGGCACGCTTGCCCGCAGCGACACTGCGGGGATGTCGGCGGTGTCGAGGCGCTGGTGCAGCGCTCCGACTATTCCGGTCGGGCCCTGATAGGAGGGAAGGTTGAGGCGCAGCCGCTTGCCGAGTTCCTCATCGGTGGTCGAGCCTGTGATCGTCGGCGGGCGGGTGTGGGGCACTTCTGCGATCATCGATCCGAGCGTGACCACGAGCTTGACGTCGAGCCGCTCGATGACCTCGAAGACTGCGTCGACGAAGGTCCGCCAACGCAGGTGCGGCTCGACGCCCTCGATGAGCACAAGGTCCCGGTCGCGGTTGTCGAGCGTCAGGCAGTGCACGTCGTTGGGCGGCCATTCGACGATCCGTCGGCCGTCGGGGCCGATCCGCACGATGGGTCGGCGTTCGTTGAAGTCGAAGAACTCGTCGGAGTCGATGCTGGCCAGACGGGTGGCGTCGGGGCCTCGCATCGCTTCGACCGCTCCGGTGGCCGCGCCGCCCACGTCGAACCAACCGTCCCAGGCACCGACGAGGATGGGCGAGCGGAGCGGCCGCGGCGGGTCGTGGTGCCAGAGGAGCTGCTCCATTGCCCGACATGCTATTTGGACGCCGCGCCGATTCGGCTGCAGGCCGATCGGATACGGGCTGTTTGGATACGGGCCGATCGGATACGGGCTGTTTGGATACGGGCCGATCCGATACGGGCTGTTTGGACACGGGCCGATCGGATACGGGCTATTTGGACACGGGCCGATCGAACGCGGGCTATTTGGACACGGGCCGATCGAACGGGGTCATTCGGATATGGAACTGTTGACGGCGGAGACGATGGCCCGAAGCGAGGCGCTGACGATCGACTCGTGCAGGCCCACACCCCACACCAGATTCCTGGCGTCGGTGTCGATTGCGACGTAGGCCGCGGCTGCAGCGTCGGAACCGAGGCCGAGTGTGTGCTCGGTGTAGTCCGCGATCTTGCCGGAGAACAGGCCGACGGAGCGGAGAGCGTCCACGAAGGCATCGATCGGGCCGTTGCCTTCGCCTGAGACCATCCGCTCGGTGCCGTTGACGATGAGTTTCGCTTCCAGGGTCGTGAGGCCGCTGTCGATGGTGTCGCTGGTGGCGCGGTGACCGATGATCTCGACTCGGGGGTCGGCAGGTTCCACGTAGTCGGCGATGAATCGGCGGTGGATCTCATAGGAGGTGATCTCCGTGCCGCTGTCCTCGGTGACCTGCTGGATGGTGTTGGAGAAGTCGATCTGCAGGTCTCTGGGCAGGTCGAGCCCGTACTCGTGCAGCAGCACGTAGGCGGCCCCGGCCTTGCCGGACTGGCTGTTGACCCGGATCACGGCTTCGTAGGACCGGCCGAGGTGGCGGGGGTCGATCGGCAGGTAGGGGACATCCCAGGTGTCGTAGTCGCCCCTCAGCTCCTCGCCGGGGCGCACGTCGTAGATGTCTGCCATGCCCTTCTTGATGGCGTCCTGGTGGCTGCCCGAGAAGGCGGTGTAGACGAGGTCGCCGACGTAGGGGTGGCGCGGATCGATCGTCATCCGGTTCGAGAACTCGTAGACCCGGCGCATCTCGTCGATGTCGCTCATGTCGAGTGTCGGGTCAACGCCCTGGGTGAACAGGTTCAGGGCGACCGTGACCAGGTCGACGTTGCCGGTGCGTTCGCCGTTGCCGAACAGGGTTCCCTCGATCCGGTCGGCGCCCGCCATGAGACCCATCTCCGCGGCGGCCACGGCGGTGCCCCGGTCGTTGTGGGGATGCAGCGACAGCAGCACGGTGGAGCGGTCGCGGATCGTGCGGTCGAACTGCTCGATCATGTCGGCGTAGAGGTTCGGCGTCGACATCTCCACGGTGGCGGGGAGATTCAGGATCAGCGGGTTCTCCTCTGTCGGCTTGAAGACGTCCATGACTGCTTCACAGACCTCGACGGCGAAGTCCGGCTCGGTGCCGGTGTAGCTCTCGGGGCTGTACTCCCAGCGGATCGAGTCGGGGTTGCTTGACCGTTCCAGCCCCTGTCGGCAGATTTGCGCACCGTTGACGGCTATGTCGATGATTCCCGAGCGGTCAGTTCCGAACACCACGCGGCGCTGCGTGGTCGACGTCGAGTTGTAGAGGTGCACAATCGTGGACGGCGCGCCCTCGATCGCTTCGAACGTGCGACCGATGAGGTCGGCGCGGGCCTGGGTCAACACCTGAATGGTGACGTCGGCGGGGATCTCGTCGCCCTCGATCAGCTCACGCACGAAGTCGAAGTCGGTTTGGGAGGCGGCCGGAAAACCGACCTCGATCTCCTTGAAACCCATCTGCACCAGCAGGTCCCACATCCGCCTCTTGCGGCTGGAGTCCATGGGGTCGACGAGGGCCTGGTTGCCGTCGCGGAGGTCGACTGAGCACCACACCGGGGCCTTCTCAATGCGTTGAGTCGGCCAGGTGCGGTCGAGGAGCTCGACCGTGGGGAACGGACGGTACTTCTCAAACGGCATCTTGTGCATGGTTGTCTCCATCGTGGGGTCTGTTCGGGGGGTGTTCGTTTGCTTGATCTCAATTTGTTCGTGCCGCAAAAGCACGAAACCCCCCGGCACGAAGCACGAGGGGTTCGGCGAGCGCCGCTATGTGGCGCTCGCCTACATGAGAAGAAGCAGGGTGGTGCTGCGATTCACGCCCTCAATGAAACCAGACCCCCCCGCCAATTGCAACCCTCGCACAGCTTCGGAGCGTCCTCGGGCAGGCTCTGATGGGCCGTTTCTCCTACGCGCCGACGACAACAAGGCCCACGGATCGAGCGGCTTGGGCTTGGCGTTGGTCGAATGTGAGGAACGTGGTTGTACCGCCGGTTCGTCTTGCTGCCGCTACGTGCAGCGCGTCAAGCGAGCGGCACAGGGTCTGCTCGGCGATGAGGGCGGCGGCGTTGCAGGTGGTGGCGTCGATGTCGACGAGTGCGAAAGCGTTGAGGTCGGCTTGGACTTGTCGGCGGGCGCTGAGAAGCGCTTCCTTGTCGAGAAGCCGTGTGAGGTTGCGCCGCAGTTCTACTTCGGTGAGACGGCACGTCACGAGCGTTGGATCCGCTGCCATGAATTGTTCGGCTACGTCGGAGTCGTATTCGGAGACATAGCGCTTCAGCAATGCGCTGGTGTCAACGTACAATGTCATCAGCGGTCCTCGTCGAGAACGTCGGTGGTGCTTCGCTGTGCTGGATGACGCACCGCGGGAGTCAGATGCTTTCTCGACGGGGGAGTGATCCAACCTTCGGCGACTCCACGGTCGAGCATTGACGATCCGCTGAGGCCGACAAGTTGAGCGACGGGCTTTCCCCGGTCTGTGACCACTATGTTCTCCCCTCTGGCGGCCTTGCCTACGTACTCTGAGAGGTGTGCCTTGAGTTCTCGTATCCCTACGTTCATGTAGTCATTTTAGGGCTTTGATATAACCACTTCAACCCGGTGACCATCCCTGAGGTTTGTTGGGCCACCGTACGAACGGGTCGTAGGGTGGGCTCTGTTATGGCTGAACCGGTGATGATCGGTGAGATCGGGGACGCTCTCGGTCTGGGTGACCACGAACTGGTCTCGTTGGTCGGGGGAGGGGGCAAGACGACGGTGTTGTTCGCCCTCGGCGCGCAACTCGCCGGAACGGTCGTGCTGACCACCACGACCAAGATGGGCCGTGACCGAACCGGTGGGCATCAGCCGCTGGTGGGCCCGACCGACGACGCTCTGCGGGGCGAACTGGCGGATCGGCGGGTGGCGTTGGCATGGGGGGCCCTCTCAGACCGCAAGGCTCTCGGTGTGGAACCCCAAGTATGTGACCGCTGGTTCGACTTGGCCGGCCATGTGGTAGTGGAGGCGGACGGCTCCCGGCGCATGCCTTTCAAAGCCCCGCTCGACTACGAGCCGGTGGTGCCCTCGCGGACCACGACGCTGGTCGCCTGCGTGGGTGCAGCGGCCCTCGGCACGGTGATTTCCGAGCAGTGCCAGCGCCCCGAGCGTGTGGCGGCTGTCGCCGGGTGCTCGCCTGCTGACCGGCTAACACCGGAGCGCCTCGCAGCGGTGCTGTTGAGCGATCAGGGATCCCGCAAGGGCTGCCCGGCGTCTGCCCGATTCGCCGTGGTGGTCAACCAGGTCCAGCCGACGCATTCGAGCTTCGTCGATGAACTGGCCGAGATCATCGGCGACACCGCGACCCTCGTGTGCATCGCCCCGTTCCGGTGAACACGCGGACTGCTGCACCCGCGGGGCTCAATCCTGCCAGGCGACTGTCGAGTTCCATTGCGCGGAGTACACGCTGAGTGGGAGCTTGCCTGATCGGATCGGTCGGCTCTCGGTCGGCTCTCGGTCGGCTCAGGGTGCGGCGGCTATCAGAATCCAGTCGAGGACAATGATGCCATGGCTGCCGGTGCTGGGCAGCCCGTCGGCGTCGGGGCGGTAGGCGATGCCCTCTACCTGCACGGCGAGGGCGCGTCCGCCTGAGGCTGGCGCCACGTCGAGCAGCGTGTGTCGAAACGACAGCTGGTCGCCCTCGAATGTCGGGCCGGTGTGGTCGCAGTGGTGCCAGCCGACAACGGTGGCCATGCCCGGCAACACTCTCGACAACGACGCTTGGGCGAGCCCCACGACATGGCCGCCGTAGACGAGTCGCTGGGGATAGGGCGACAGTTCGGCATCGCGATGAACCATTGCCAGGTTGTGGGTCAGACGTGCCAGGGAGGTGGCTCCGTCGATCACATCACGGGTTGGGTCGCTGACCGTCTCGCCGACGGCCCAGTCGGCCGGCGGTCCCAATGCCGCGAAGTCCCACTCCGGCACCAGTTCGACGTAGGCGCCGAGGTCGAGATCGGGTGTCGTGCCCAAGTCGTCGTTGTGGCCGGGCACGGCCTCGTCGTCTAGTTGGGGGAGCATCGGGCAGCGCTGGTAGGCAACCGCTTCGATGCCGTTGGCAAAGGTGACGACATCGACGAGCACCTTGCCGCGCCGCGCCCGGCCCGGTCGGTGCGAAGCGTCGGCCAGACCGGCGACGGTCACCCTAGTCTCGATCGAGTCGCCGATCATCACGGGCCGCACCAGTCGCACGTTTCGGTAGAACAGGTTCGCGAGTGCCCGACGGCTGACCGTGGTGCTCTGGCCGATGGAGAGCTGCATCACCAGAGATGGACTCACGAGCCGCCGGTCAGAGGCGTTGACAGCTCGGCTCACGTCCGTGTCCAGCACCATCGCTAGGCGTTCGCCGACCAGCGACTGGTACAGCGCAGCGGTGCCTTCGTCGATCGTCGCCGACGGTTGGCGCGGCAGTTCTTGGCCGACCGCGAGCTGGTCATAGAACGGGCCGTCGAGAGGGATCACAGCTTGGCTGTCTCGTTGTCGATCCGGGCCTCGATATGAGCCCGAGCGGACGGTTCGCGGCTCGGAATGTGCGCGGACGGCCACAACCCCTCGCGCGCCTTGTGCTGCTTGTGCTTCTTCGAGACCGACTTGGCGATCGTGCTCTTGTGGACCTCGGTGGGTCCGTCGGCGAACCCGCAGTTCGAGGCGAACCACTTCTCGGCGCTTATTTGCCACTCGTCGCCGTCCCTGCGGGCCTGGTGCCTGAAGGGGCCGTGGTCGGAGCTGGCTTGGGGCTCGGTCATCGCATAGGTGATCCAGTCGAGCTTCTTCTGATACTCGGTTCGAACTTCGAAGCCGATGGCCAATTTGCGGACCTCCTGTTACGGCCTGTTGCGGCGTTGTTGCGGCGTTGTCGTCGTCGTGTTGCGGCGTTGTCGTCGTCGTGTTCAGCAGCGGACCATACTGCGGGTTGGGTTTGCGAGACCTTTCGAGGGCGCGACCGCCGTGCCGACAGACAGCCGCGGCCCGGTTTCGTGGGTCCACCGCCGGGGTCGTCGGTGGGGCTCAATCGACGAAACGGGCTCGGTAGCGGTCGAAGGACCGACTCAACCCGGGGTCTTCCAAGCCGAAGTCGGCCGGCCGGTACCTGTGTGCTCCGGCGGCGTCTTCGCGTTGTTCCTCGGCAACCGTGGTGGCGCAGCGCCGGGCGGCCGCTGGGTCGATCCCCAACTGTTCGCAGACCCCGGCGACCGAGGCCGGCGTGTCGGCGACCAGATCCTTGAACGCCACATGGATTGTGCGCTCAGCAGGCAGCGCTGCGTGATCGACATGGTCGACGAGGGCGTTGAGACTCCGCTGGTAGAGGTCGTGGTGGTAGCGGCCGATGGCTGCCGCGTCCACTGTGCTGCTGAAGGCGGAGCGCATCGTCGCCACCAGGCTTGAGACCGATGCGAGTATCTCCGTCGGCTCGCGGTGAGTGATGATGAAGCTCGCATCCGGGTAGGTGGCGACGAGCACCGGCACCGATTGGAGGTGAACCGGTGATTTCAATATCCACCGTGCGGGCGGCATCCGCTGTTGCAGGACGCGCAGTATCCGACGGTGCATCTCGTAGGCGGGCGCCATGTCGCATGCCTGCAGCCACTCGACGTAGGCGGGCACGTTGTAGCGGCTGATGAACTCTTCTGTGCGCGCCGCGAACGCCATGGCCGAGAGGCACTCCTTGGGCATCTGCGCGGAGTAGGTGTGTATCGAACGAAGGCCGGTCGCAACTGCCTGCGGGAACTCCAGTTCGTCGGCGGTCTGGTGGATTCTCGGGTCTTGGTCGCAGGTGCCGGGCTCGGGTGGGGGCAGCGGGCGGGTGAACTCCCATCCCCGAGCCACCCGATGTCCCGCCAATGCCCCGAGATGCCGGTGCAGCACGGTGGTTCCGCTGCGGGGCGGGCCGATGACGAAGACCGGTTCGGTGACGGCCTCGTCGTTCAGTTCTGGGTGGGCGGTTTCATAGGCTTCGAGCCCAAGGCGCACGTCGAGCAGGCGTTTCAGGTATCGCTGTGTTGCCCAGCGACCCAACGGCGTGAGCTTGGCTGTTGTCTCCAGAGCGTCGCAGAAGATACCGAGGGGTTCAACGAAGTCGTCGTCCGCGAAACGGTCCGCGTTCGGCGAACGCTCAAGGGCGTCTTCGATCAGCGCGGCGGCGTTGAACGGTCCGGGGGTCGGCTCGAACTCGGGTCTCTCGCCGCGGTTGGCTTCGGCAACCCATGTTGCCTGCGGACCCACCGACCATGCCATGGACGTTACGATACGCACCGTGACAGACACCGGCGATATCGGCTCAACCGTCGATGTCGGTTTCGCCGGCGGTGGTCTCATGCGGTCGTGACCCGCGGTCGTGAACGGCTGTCGCGACTAGCGGTGTTGCATTGCGGTGGTGATCCGCGGCATTGAACGAACGGCCTTCGAGCGGGCGGTCGGGTGGATCCTCAGGTTCTGAAACGCCAGCGAAGGTGGGCTTGACGGGCGTTGACCTCGGTGTGGCGTTGGGATGGGGTGAAGGCGGGTGTGTCGGCGGGGAGGATCGAGCGGACCTGAGCGAGCGGCACGACGGTGGTCGTTGGGATGGGTCGGGTCTCGCGGTGCGGCCAGAACCAGCGCAGGGTGCACAGGCCGTTGCGTCGGCCGGCGACATCGAGCCAGTTGCGCACGCCTGGGTCGGTCGCGCTCGCCACGATACGCACCCGTCCGTCGGGCGATACCTCGACTTGGCGGTGGTTGCGGCTGCTGATGTGGGCGTAGGGATCGACGGGTTCGAAGTTGTGCATGGTGTAGAGGTGCATCGACCAGTAGCGGGCGTCGGGTTGGTCGCAGTCGATGACCAGTGCCTCGTCTTCTGCCAGGTCCCAGAAACAGAATTCGTATCGAGCATCGGCGAGGCCCTTGTTGAGCTTGACCGTGTTTGCCGTGAAGGAGTTGTCGGTTCGCAGAGCACGGTTGTTGACCAGGTAATCGTTCCAGTAGTCCAGCGACTCTTCGATCTCGTTGAGCGTCTCGTGGAGTCGTGCCTCGAACAGGCGGGCGGTGAGCGGCGTCGGGGGCTCCGGGTCGAGGCACTCGATGGTGATGGTGGCCGGCTCAAGGGGCCTCCAGTCGTAGTAGTACTCGCGGAACGACACCATCACCGCGCCCTGCGGCAGTTCCACATCCGGTCTGTCGCCGCCCAGTGTCAGCTCGAAGTCTTCGCCCTCGTGTATTCCGTGATCGGTGGCGGTCAGTTGCGCGACCGTGCCCCACACCGGACGGTGCATGAAACCGGCTCGGACCGCCAGCAGGAACTCCTCACAGGAGTGCATGCGACCGACTATCCGGTAGCGCCGGGTCGGGTCGATTCGGGCGTGGCGGTAGGTGTTGTCGTTGTTGGGTCCGCCCCACTGGCTGACGAGATCGTTGTGGCGATGGAAGAACGGCCGGGTCGGGTCGGCGTGCAGCGTTTCCCAGGCGAGCCAAAGTGAGAGTTGGTCCGCCAGGTGTTCGAAGCCTTCGAGTTGACCCCCGGGGTCGGTGGCGAACGGCGCTTCGGTCATCCGTGCGCCCATCTCCTTGAGGCGGTCACAGGCAGCGTGCCAAGCCTTGAGCGGGCTGCTCATGTGCTTGGTGGCCCGGCGGTGATACGGCGCGGTGACGGCCTGACGGTCGGTTCCGGCCGGTCTGCCCGCGGTGTGTCAGGCGTGTGTTCTGTCATGGAGTGGTCAGTCGTGTGGTCTGCCCGCGGTGTGTCAGGCGTGTGTTCTGTCATGGAGTGGTCAGTCGTGTGGTCGGGTTGAGGGTGTCGGTACATCGAGCTTTCGGGGTCCGTTGCCCGTGATCAGAGTATGCGTGACCAGGCGTCGGCGACGGTAATCGCGTCGCTGCGTTCGCGGGTTCGTCGCCCGGCGTTCATTCGGCTTGCAACTCGCCCACGATGTCGGAGATGAGTTCGGTCGCGACGACAGACGGTTCGCCGGCAGCGGCACGCGCCACATAGGTGCCAAGGATGGCGCTTCGGCAAGTGTCTTGAGATCATCCTCTGAGATCGGTGGCCCCGCCATGTACCTCAAGACGACGCGCAACTCCTCGTCTGCCAGAAGACCCAGTGCCACCTCCGGCGAATTCGGCGCACCGGGCAGGGTTCCGGTCAGGTTGTCGGTATTCCTCAGTAGCGTCTCGACTCGCTCCACGGCTTTGTCGAATTCCTTGCGGTACTGGTCAACGGGTTCCCTCAGTCGCCGCGCCCGGAACAGTTCGACGGCTCTTTCCAAGTCCCGTTGGAAGTCCTCGGGTTCCCACCAAGGCGGCCTGATCGTGGTCACGCCGCGATCACTTCAAGCGTCTCTGGGGTCGGGATGTGGATGCGTTGCATCTCCGACGGCTCGAACTTGACGAGTCCGCCTGCGTACGTGCGTCCGACAGCGGTGGGGGCCGCAGCACACAAAGCTGTCGCCAAGGCGTCGAGGGTCGGCTCCGACAGCGGCTCGCGCGGGTAGATACCGTGAGCGACGTTGATGTTGCCCGCGGCGGCATTGTTGCGCACGAACACCGGTGGACGCCGAGCCATGTAGGTGGCGAGAATCGGCGCCGGGTCTCTGAGCCGCACCGACCACCACGGTCTGCGATGGCTCGCCACATACCCCTCCGCGATGCCTTGCCGCTGCGCTGCCCGCAAGAACCTGTCGATGAGAACTCTGTCTGCGGGGTCAAACGTGTCTAGGTCTGCGGGAAGGGCAATGACCGCCGACAGGTTGCGCGCCGTGCTCAGCTTCCCGCCCGGTGCGTCGAACAGTTCGCGGGCTCGGGTAACCGCAGGGATCAGCACGCTTGAAGGCAGCGCGGGGTCCGAGGCGCCGGTGATCCAAGTCTTGTTCGCGCCGGTAACTGCTCCACGGTGTACTCGACACAACTCTCCGAGTTCGACATAACCGGCGGGCGGTTTCGGCGCTCTGTTGAGCAGTGGGCCCCAACGCGGGGCACGGACAAGTTGTTGCCGATCCAATTCGCGTCCGTCATCAAGCGCTCCCAACGCCTTCGCGTCGGGGATTCGCTTCATGCGGATCGTCGTCGAGGTGGTGCCGACCTCGAAGCAGGTCACCACAGCGGTTGTGGCCGCGTCACTGAAGGGGCTCGCCGTCGGGTCGATCAAGTGGATCGACAAGCCTCCCAAACGGGCTGCGAACAGTTCTCGCATCAGCAGCCCGTAGTTGACGTCGAGCCATTCGGCTGACGTGACGAACGAGCCGATATCGCCGACACGGGCGTGAAGAGCAGTCGCAACCAGGAAATGTGCATGCAGGCCAGCGAGCCCGCTGGCCTTGAGCCCGAGCCTTGCCGCGCTTTCGGCCAGCCACTGCTTGCCGGCAGGTTCGATCTGATGATGTCGGACATACGGGGGATTTCCCACGAAGGCAGTAACCCCGTCGCAGTCACCCAACACTGCGGTTCTGTAGTCCCCCACAACGATCTGCGACCGGGCGTCAAGCCCGGCAGCGGTCAGGTTCGCACGAGCCACGAGAGCAGCGAGAGGGTCGATCTCTGCGCCGACCAACAACGCTTGCGGGCACGCCCGGCCAGTCGCCAACAAGAACCTCGCCGAGCCGGTCCCCGGATCAACGATGCGCGAAGGCTCACCCCGACCAGCGATCCAGGCCGCCATCGAGGACACGATCTCAGAAGGCGTGTAGGTTGCTCCCAACGACCGACGTTCGTTAGCAGGTCGGATCCGAGCGAACGCATCGCCAAGCGGGTCGCCACCCTCCCGGACCAAGTCGATCAGCCCGTCAAATTCGTAACCGGCGTGCATCGACTCCGCCCCGTCCAAGAGGCCCGCCTCGCTGCGTGAGATCCGCGCGAGGGCACCGTCCTTGGCGATCGCCCACGCAGCAACCGCTAAGTCCCTCTCGCAGGACAAACCCTCAATTGTCTCGGCCTCGGGCACCGCATCGACTCCCGTCAGTGTCATCTGTCTGAAGTATTGCACTGTCGACTCTCCAAGAAGGGGACGCTGGTCAGATGAAGCGCGCCACACCGAGACCCGAGCCTCAGACTCAGCGGTCCAACGAAGGCAAGCGCACCAAAGGTTCGCGCCGGAGTGTGACAGAGCCGAGTGGACGACCGTCTTGAGCCGACCTGAAGGTCGTGTCGATAACGACGCCCAGAGGATTCCAAGGACACAGTTGAGGTTCTGACTGGTTTTCTGTACAGTTTGACAATGACCAGCAACACCACCAAGACCACCAGCACGACCAACACAGCACCGTTGACTGACGCCCGTAGTCGCCTGAGCGAGATTGTCGACGAGGTCGAGTCCACCGGGGCCGAGTTCGTCATCACCAAGCACGGTCGCCCCGCAGCTGTGATTGTCGGGCACGAAGACTATGAATCACTGATCGAGACGCTCAACATCCTTGCCGACAGCGACACTATGGACGCTATCGCCGAAGCCGAGGCTGACCTCGCCGCGGGAGACCTCGTTGCCCTCGATTGATCAAGATCGTGCCCAAACTGACCGCCAGAGCAAGAAAGGATCTTGATGGGTTGCCTCCGGCGCTCTCACAAAAGGCGCGGGAACTCATCAGGCGACTCGACGACGAGCCTGGACTCGGGAAGAAACTAAAGGGCCAACTGCGTGGCCGTCGTTCCACGCGCCTAGGGCGCTCCCATCGCATCATTTTCACAGTCCGAGACGGTGATATTGTCGTGCTCACGATCGGCGCTAGGAAGGATGTCTACCGCTGATGGAATTCGATCTGCCGTCGAATGACAAGGAGCGCGAGCTGTTCCTTCGAGCGCTCGCGAATACAGCGAGAATTGCGAACCGCCCGAACTCACCCCTGATTGTCCTGGGGTGAAGGCAGGTCTGTCGGCGGGGAGGATCGAGCGGACCTCGGTGAGCGGCGCGACGGTGGTCGTTGTCTGGTGCGTTCGCGGGTTCGTCGCACGGCGTTCATTCGGCTTGCAACTCGCCCACGATGTCGGAGATGAGTTCGGTCGCGACGACAGACGGTTCGCCGGCAGCGGCACGCGCCACATACGTCGAGTCTGGGAGCGGGGGAATCGACTCTCCCCGCGGCCACCGGATCAGATCGCCTCTCATTGAGCTCTCGGCCAGGACCGCCACGCCCAGCCCTGCCTCTGCGGCGCCTATGACGCTCGCCGCGCTCGGTCCCGAGAAGGTGACCGTGAAGGGTATGGCGGCGTTGATTAGGGCTTGTCGCGCAAGCGGGCGGTAGAACCCGCCCTCGCCGAAAGTGATCAGGGGCACGATGCCCTCCTCGTACTGGCTGTCTGGCGCACAGACCCAGATGAGCGGGTCCTTCCAGAGGGTCTGGTCCTGTGGTCGCCGGTCCTTCTCGATCACTTGCAGCACTGCAACGTCGAGCTCGCTTTGGGCCAGCATCGAGGCGAGCCGGAATGAGCGGTCGACGAAGAACTCGATGGATGTCTTTGGGTGGATGCGGTTGAAGCGTGAGAGCACGGCGCACATGCGAGCCGTGCTGATCTCCTCGGGGGTGCCGACTTTGACGGTGCCGCTGAGTTCTGAGCTCTCCAGGCGGCGGACGGCTTCGTCGTGTGTGCCGACGATGGCTCGGGCGTAGTGGAGGAGTTCTCGCCCGTCGCGCGAGGGTCGCAGCGAATGGCCTTCGCGGATCAGCAGGCTGCGACCGACTTTCTCTTCCAGGCGCTTAATCTTCCAGCTGACTGCCGACTGGCTGATCTCCAGAGACTCGGCTGCTCGGGTCATGCCTTTGAGGTCGACTACGGCGGCGAAGGTCCTCAGCGATTCGATGTCCAACTGCATTTGCTGAGTATGCCATGCAAGCATGACAATAGTTGGCAATAAGTATCAAAAATATTTGGTTGTGTCATGCTGACATGGGAGCGATAATACAGGTCATGACCATCAACCCGAATCCATCAACGGTTACCGCAGCAGCGCTTCGCTCGGCGCTTGGTCCGGGATTTCAGTTCGGCGGCGTGTCGGACTACACCCTGCGCGTGATCAGCCGACCCCGGTAATCCACTGGCCCGCAGTCTCAGTCTGAGGCACAGGGTCTGAAGTTCAGGGTCTGAAGTGCAGGCTCAGTCTGGCGATGGGTCCTCCCCCTTCCCGTCGCCACCAAGGTAGCGCCTCGCCGGTCAGCCCCCCAGCTGCCGGCTGGCGCTACCAAATTCGCCGGGCAGCGGCCCAGCGGCTGAGTTCGTTCCGGTTCGAGAGTTGGAGCTTGCGGAGCACCGCCGAGGCATGGGTCTCGACCGTCTTGATCGAGATCGACAAGCGACGGGCGATCTCCTTGTAGGTGTAGCCGCGGGCCAGATGCCTGAGGACCTCCTGCTCCCGCGGGGTGAGCCGGTCGAGGTCGTCATCGGAATCCTCGGCGGCGGGGCCGCTACCGGCGCTGAAGGTGTCGAGCACGAATCCTGCCAGCCGAGGCGAGAAGACCGCATCGCCGTTGCTCACCCGGATGATCGCCTCGACGAGATCGTCGCCGGAGATCGACTTGGTGACGTAACCCCGCGCCCCGGCCCGCACCACGTTGATCACATCGGTTGCCGCGTCAGACACCGACAGAGCCAGAAATCGGGTGTCGACCTGGGCCGAGCCGACCGCTTCGATGACCTCGCGGCCTGAACCCGAGGGCAGGTGGACGTCGAGCAGCACGACATCGGGCCGCCACTGTTCAATGGCCGCGACCGCGCAGGCCACGTCGTCGGCCTCAGCAACCACGGTCACCCGGTCGCCGAGCTCGACCCGCACCCCGCTGCGGAACAGCCGATGGTCATCGACGATGACGACCCTCGGAACCGCAGCGACCATCCCCTCACCGTAGCCGCAGTGCGTGTCCGCGGTGGCGCGTGTCGGCGGGCGTCGTTGGGCTAGTCGTCGGCGATCAGGGGGACGAAACGGACACGGCCGAGAGGCTCGGTGGTCGTTCGGTCGCCGGTCCGCCTGAGGCGTGTGAGGTGTTGGACCTCGCCGAGGGGTCCGAGCGGGATTATCAGTCGGCCCCCGTCTGCGAGCTGCTCAACCAACGGCAACGGGGTGCTCTCAGTGGACGCGGTGACCACTACCGCCGAGTAGGGCGCGCCGCGGGGGTAACCGAGCGTGCCGTCGGTTTTGGCCACCTCCACGTTGTGACAGCCCAGTTCGGCCAGCAGCTCGGCGGCCGCGTCGGCCAGTTTCTGGTGACGCTCGACGGTGACCACTTCAGCGGCCAACGCGGCGAGCACCGCGGCGCCGTAGCCGGAGCCTGTGCCGACCTCCAGCACCCGGTCGTCCGGTGTGATTTCGGCTGCTTGGGCCATCAACGCCACCATGTAGGGCTGTGAGATCGTCTGGCTGGCCGCTATGGGCAGCGGGTGATCCTGATAGGCGGTTCCGGCGAGCGACTCCTCCACGAACAGGTGTCGGGGCACCGACTCCATCGCGGCCAGTACTCGAGGGTCGGTCACCCCACGGTTCTTGATCTGTCTGTCGACCATCGCCAAGCGCCGCTTGCGGTGGGCGTCGGTAGCGTCGTTGCGGCGGGCGCGGGAGCGCTTGGTTCGGCGGTGTCGGTTCGGTCTGTCGTGCCCGCTGGCCATGCTCCATCTTCGCCGATCCGCCTCGGTCTCGCCGGGTGAACGGCATGGCAGTTCTGCTGGCGTGTCAGTCGGCTCTGGGGCGTGGGCGGTCAGGCGGTTCTGCTGGGGTGTCGGTTGACTTTGAGGCGTGGGCGGGATGGCAGTGACGTTGGAACGCAGATCGGGACTGACGGTAACGGAATGCGACAGGTAGGCGAGAAAGCCCTTGCACCGCCTGGAAGTGTAGGTTTCGGGATCGTCCTCTACGTGGTCGGCCCACTCATTACGGGCACGCCAGCTTGCATCACCTGGAAGTGTACGATTCGGGATCGTCGGAATGGGAGCGTGAGCGATGCGTGGACGGGTTGAGGGCGAGGGCGAGGTGGCAATACCGTGACCCTTTCGTTCGACGGTCTGGTAGCGGGGATGCGGCTGGAGGGGGTGGTTGCAGATGGCCATGTGACGGTAGTGGCCGTGGAGATGCACGGGCCGAGTTCAGCGACCCTCACCTACCGCACGGGCGACGGACGGTTGGGCGACCGGATCATCGGAGCGGCCGATCTGGAGGGCTTCGGCGAACCGGAGAAGCGGAGGTGGAGTTTCGATGCCGACGGTGAGATGTTCAAGCTCGCGGCCGAGGCGCAACGGTTGCAGCAGGCGCATCTCGCCGACCCGTTCGCTGCCGTCGACACATCCAACATTGAGCCCTACCCGCACCAGATAGATGCGGTCTACAACCGGATGCTCGAGCTGCGGCCCCTGCGGTTCGTGCTCGCGGACGACCCGGGTGCGGGCAAGACCATCATGTCGGGGTTGTTGATCCGCGAGTTGATGTTGCGTGGCGATGTGGTTCGTTGCCTGATCGTGGCGCCGGGGAGCTTGGTGGAGCAGTGGCAAGACG
>JAHQYN010000192.1 GCA_024421085.1 Acidimicrobiia bacterium | reverse complement strand
CAGACCGCTGGATCTTGGACCAACGCTGTGAACGCGTGAGCCCCCCAGCAAGCGAAGACTCGGAGGTCGAATACCGCCGTGCAAGCGCGACAGCACTCCCCTTCGATGACCATTCCGTCGACTACGTGTTTACCGACCCTCCGTTCGGCACCAACATCTTCTACTCCGATATGAACCTCTTTCAGGAGGCATGGATGTCGGAGTTCACCGACCCAGACGAGGAGGCCGTGATCGACCGGGTAGACACCGGAGCCGCGAGAACGGCTGACCGCTACGAGCAGATCATGGTCGGTGCGCTCCGTGAGTGCTTTCGGGTCTTGAAACCAGGAGGGTTCATCACTCTGCTCTTCGGTAACAGTTCCGGCAAGATGTGGCAGCTTCTCCGGCGGTCCATCTCAGCGGCAGGGTTGGAGGTCGTCCCCGAACTCATTGTATTGCTCGACAAAGGCCAACGGTCGGTCAAGGGACTCGCTTCTGGTTTCGAGAACACTGCCACACTCGACCTGATGCTCACACTCAGGCCCGCTCAGAACCCGCCGCCAGAACTAATCGAACCCGCACAGGAAGACTTGGAGCGATACATCCAGAGGCAACTCGCCGAAGATCGTGACCTGAGCCCCAGCCTTCTCTATCTGGAACTGCTGCGCCATGGTTTCCGCTCCAATTGGAACCTTGTTCGACTCAATCTACGGAATGTGACTGAGATCATCCAAAGCACCCATCGCACAGTCGACCACCGCACCGCCTTAGTCAGTTCACATGGGGCTATTGGCACGTGATGCGAGGCGGGATTGAATCCCCAAGAGTCGAAACGTGCCAGAGTCAGTGGGCTACGCGAACGGTGGGGGAGTTGGCGGGTTCTATGGCCTGGTGACATCGAATACGACGGCGCTGATCGTGCGGCGTTGTTCGTGACTCAGGGACTCGTTGAGTCTGCGTTCCAACTCAGCAGGCGTGCTTGGCCGGTCGCGGCTTTTGGGATGAGGCGGACAATCTTTCACTTCCGAGCCGAACCAGAGCACCAGATAGATGCCGTGTCCGCCGGTTGCGGGATCGGTCGTGTATTTGGCGGTGAGTTGGTCGTGGATCGCGGTCCACAGATCGGGGTGATAGTGCCTCTTGATCTCCACGGGAATGTTGAAACCCTTGAACTCAACACGGATGTCGGCCCGTCGATCGGCGACATACTGTCCCTCCCGCTGGGCATCGACTCCTTCGGGCAGCCGATTGCGCAACATGGCCAGCAAAGCATCCCGGCAACTGTTTTCGTGCTTGGGCTTCTCGGGTCGCGGCTCGTGGTCGTCGGCCCAGAACTGTCTCCAGGGATCGTCGTTGCCGCCTCGGATGTGACTTCTGAGGTCTCGCAGTTGGTCGGTTAGCAGGGCGTGCAGGTCGGCGACATTGGCCGGTGTACCATTGCGCAGCAGTGCGAGGAGGTCGGCAACGTTCATCCGCGCGTATGAGGCATCGCGGTGGAGCCGTCGTTGTCGATTGCGAGCGCACTCCAACCGACTGCGCCATGCAGTCAGCCTCTCATCAGCAATGAGTCCGTCCAAGGCCGCACCCGCTTCTGCTGTCGGTTGCCCACCGAGTTCGGTGATCCACTGTTCGACGAGATCCGACATTTCTGTGGCTGGCCCGACGAGCAAGGTTGCGCCGTTCTTCCCCTCATGCGGTCGGAAGTTTCGCCCGATGATACTCACCAACGTGCGGAGCGTTTCGCATCGATCGTCGCCGAGCAACCGATCAACGAACTTGACTGGTTGATCGTATCCGCGGGGAAAGAACTCAGCTAGTTGTCTAGCGTGCTTCGCGTTCGAACCGATGAAATCATCAAGCATTCCCAGTGCCTCGCCGCCGTTCATGATCGCGTCTAGGGTCATCCACCGAACGCGTTGCGCGGCGGCCATGCTCGTTGCTCGGAGTTTCTGAGCGACCAGTTCCTTGAGTGGCGCCGTGTCAGGATGCTTCGACACGAGGTGCAGGAGCCTGTCCACAATGGTCAATTGGGCGACCGGCAACCGCACGGACAGCGAGCCGAGCAGTTGCAACCGGAAGTCGCGCAGTTCGTCATCAAGACCGTCAACCTGGTCCAGCCAATACAGCATCGAAAGGTGTGCGTCGCCATTCCTGACGGCGGCGACCGAGCACCGGCGCAGTACATCCAGGGCGAGCGTTGGGTCTGCTCTCAACCAGCGCTCTGGCCAGGCTGGTTTCTGCGACCCGATCAAGCCAACCGCCGCAAAGACCGCGAAGGCGTTGCGTTTCATGTCATCGGAGAGAGATATGTCATCCAGCGAACTCTCTGATTCACGGATAGCGAGTCCCGCAAGAATGGGGTAGGCGAGCCAGTCGTGCTTCGACTCGGCGATCAACTCAACTGTCCGTTCCGCTGACGGGACATCGTCGCGTATTGGCGCATCGCGCAACGCAACCAAGACCGTGTCTAGCAACTCGGCGTTGTCGCCGATCAACTCCGCAACTCGATCACGAGGGTCGCCCAGATCGGCCCCCACGACGCTGCGGCCAAGGTATGCCAACGCCAAAGTATGCAGATTCGATCCCGAGAAGTGGTTTGTTGTGAGTTGATCGTGGGACTCCCGCAGAAGCGCACGCCAATCGGATTGCCGTTGTTGCCTTTCTTGCTCGTGCTCGGCCCTGATCTCGTTCAGCTCTTGTTGGTGTCGATGGTCCTCCTCTTGGGCCTCCAGTTGTGCCGCCGAAGGTGTAGGGCACTCGTCCAAATGGGCAAGCAGGCGCGGATCGTTCGCCAACGCCGACCTCAACTGTTCGATCATCGACTCGTGGGTCTCTTCAAGCCAATGACCGTATCGACGTGGCACTTCAAGGAACGCGCAGGCCACGTCCCAGTCTGTTCGAGTATGCTCGCGGGCGCGTTGAACACACCACTCAACGAAGTTTGTCGGACGTGCATCCAAAAGCAATTCGCGTAGCAAGAGTCGCGCGTCCATGCCCTCCTCGTTGTCGGTTGAACGAATGATCGCAATTCTGAGCAACTGCTTGGTGGTCTCGTCGTTGTGTTTCAGCCATTCGTGAAAGGCGGCGCGTTCATCGGTGTTGGTCGCTCGTACCCGACCACGAACGGCCGCAATCCAGTGGTACAACCGCTCGGGTTCAGTACGGTGCCCGATCTCACGCAATGCTCGAACGAGAAGTCTCCAAGGCACTTCTTCTGCGAATGCGCTCGCCACGACCGGCCAAAGGCGTTCCGCGTCGTCGGCGAATCGGTCGAGCAGGTTTGCCAGTTCGTCGGCAGGTGTCACGTCACACAGGACTTCACGCCAGAAGTTCCAGCCCTCACCGACAGACCCCCGGCGCATGAGCGATGCGTACTCCCAGATGCGTTCGGGAGTGATCACCTGTGGATACAGAATGCGCAACAATGTGCCCGCGAGCTCATCGTCGGGGTCAGCGAAGCGACCATCGCGAACAGCATTAAGTGCATTGTGCAATGTTGCTGTCACTTCCGACTCCCGATGTTCGATTCTTGTGAAGGCGAGCAACGCTGCGAGCCGCACCTCGGGTTGAGTCGTGACCTCGTGAGCGAGTTCGCCGACAATGGGAACGAGGTTGTGCAACTGTTCTTGCCAAGAGTCTTCGATCTCGGTCAGGGAGCTAAGCAGGAGTTCAAGAATATGGCCCGGAATAATTCCGCGTTGTGCGGGGCCGAGGTACACCTCCAAGGTGGTGGCCATATCGGGCTTGCACAGGCCGCGGAAGCTCCACGCCGTCGCATCGCGATAGCGGTGCTCGGTCCGGTCGAACCATCTAACTCCCCAGAGGTCTTCTGGTCGTGCTTGGGCGATGAGACCTTCCAGA
>JAHQYN010000191.1 GCA_024421085.1 Acidimicrobiia bacterium | reverse complement strand
TTGGGAGAAGCGAAACCACGCAGCCCGTGGGGATAGTCGGTCAGAAGATCTGCTCATAGAAAGGCGTTTCGCGGTTGGACTTTGGATCACCAAAAGAGTGTAGCACAGTCCACTTAGGTCAAACCAAGCGTAGACGGTGACGATCGCCGATTGATGGCTTGAACGGGTTGTCAGGGTTGTCGGTTGTGTAACCGCAGATCGCCGCGGCTTCTGCACGCGCGCTCCTGTACCACAACCTGCCCCACCGGGATTATTCGTTGCTAGCGGGGCGGTAGGAAAGTGTTGAGCTTACGCGTAAACGTGGGATTTGGTATGTTTGGGAGTTCGTCAGCGGGGGAGTTTTGTGGCTCTCCGCCTGCGTCTGAAGAGCCCGCTATGGGGCGGAACCTTCGCTATTTTGGCTGGAGTTTCGGCGTGTTTGCCAAGTGGCTCGTGCGCTCGGTCCGCCCGTGATGCGTCGCAACAACCAGAAGAGGCTGACGAGGCTGCCGTAGCCGAAACCCCAGACGGCGATCTTGACCGCAATGCTGCCTTCAACCGCGATCCCTCCAACCGCGGTTACCGCCACGCCGACCACCGCAAGGAAGACCCCGAGGACCTCGATGATATTCAACAGGGCATCCTGTATCTGCTTGGTCGTGGTGTCGCGCTCGTTTTCGACGATCTCGTTGATGTCGATTTTGACGTGGTCGACGATTTTCTCGGTCTCAGCCTTGACCTCTGGAATGACGTCATCCTTGACACCTTTTTTGATTTCGTTTTGTGACAGGTCCTCAAGGTCGATGGCGAGGCGCAACTGGCGACTCGCCTCAATGGACTGCAGCATGTGCGGTTTCGTGTGCGCTAGGGCCATGTCGGCTTGCTTGCGGGCCTTGTCGATGTCATTGAGCCTGAGGAGTATCCGGGCATAGTGTTGATGGAAGAGCGCATATGGAGATTTGTCAAAATTATCGCGGTAGATCTTGTCGAGCCACCCACTCACGCTCAGATCGGTCGATTCCTGGGGCGCATCAAGGTCATTGAGCGCATCAATGGGGAACATTGAGAGCACCTCCGTGAGGTGGGTCAGAACGGGTTGGTATAGCTCTTCTTTCCTTTTGTCTTCACTGTCGCTGTCTTTGGCTGGTGTCTCAAGTTGACGATGGCTTTCGTTGGCTAAGGTCTTCAGGTCGTCGAGCGTTACCTTCTTGCGGTGTGATGCCTCAGCGAAGAAGTGAATCACGCGCAGCACAGGGATTTCCTGGGGCGACAAGCCGGGTGGAGACTGGTTGTCGACCCACTGCCAAACGCGGTCGGCAGCTTGGGGGTTGCTGTCCAAGCGAGCGCAGTGTCCTGCCACAAGTGCTGTTGCTACCGTGGCCGCCTTCTCCTCTAGTTGACTCTTCTCCTCAAGTGCATCTCGCAGTTCGTCGAGACGGTGAAGGTTCTTTTCGCCTAGGAGGTCCCCGGCATCATAACCGTTCTGCGGCGTTTCATCAGTATGGTCCGGCAGCAGTGCAACGCGAGGGTTGCGATGCTCATTGCGTGCCTGCACCAAGAATTCGTCAAGATCCTTGCTGAGCGTGAAATAACAGGGTGCCTGCCCGTTCTCAATAGAGACCCACCACTCCTCGACACGTTCGATCAACTCTTCCCTCAGGGTCATGGTCGGGTCACATGGACATCCGGCGGCGACGCGCGCGCTTGGGTGGGGGATCGTCGCGCTCGGGGTCTTCGGGTTTCTTGTATTGGGCGGAGGGTTGTGGGGCCGTTCCGGACGAGAGGAACACGCGGGCATCGGTATCGGTCTTGCATTTCAGCGCTGCGCCAGCGTTGTTGCGGATGTTCAGGTCTTGTTGACAGAGTTTTTCGTCCACCTCTGCTACAGCGATCACGCGCCCGATTTTCGCTGAGTGCTCGGATGCGTACTCTGCGAGGCCGTGGAGTTTGTATACCGCGTCCGCTAGGTGCAGGCTGTGGGGGTCGACGATGTCCACGGTCAAGCAACCATTGCGCCGTCGGAGCAGCAGCAGGTCGGGGTACATCAGTCCCTCACCGTCGGCGTTTTTGTAGGGAATTGCGAGCCGCCATCTGCCGCTGACCCGTTCGTTTCGTAGCCACGCAACCACCTTGGGGTCTTGCAGCTGTTCATTGATGATTTGTTTCTCCCAGCCGTTAAAGTCAAGCGATACTTCGGTGTCGGTACCCTCGGTGTAGATGTGGCGCTCAAAGCAGGGGCTGTTCGGCTTCGGTTTTCTTGCGCGGATGACATCAGGGAGGACAGAGTCACTGGACCATTCTTTGCGAACGGTTGAGCCTGGTTTGGCGAAGAGTTCGTTCAGTTTCCTCTCCTCGTCGTCGGGCAGATCTTTGACTGCTTCGTTGTAGTCGTTGTGCCATTTAACGATCTGTTGCCTGGCGCGGTCCTGCAGTTGGCTATTGACCTCGGCATCTTCGACCAACGCGATCAGTTCCGCGGTGAGTCGCCGACGGTCGCGTGGTGCGGGGTTGAGGCGGCGAAGGGACTCTCTGAGGATTCCGTTGCCCAGTTTGGAGTTGCAATCGTCGAACTGCCGTTGGAGGTCGCGTTCGCTTTTCTCGGCCGCATGATGGGTGTCGGGCTGCGCTGGGCGGTACATGTCGGGTCCGTCAGGGTTGAGATGCGCTTCAACCTTTCCGATCTGCACGGTGAGGATTTTCTTGGCCGCGTCCTCTAAGCGCTTCGAATCGTAGTTCTCGTGCAATTTCAACATTTTGTTAACAAGTTGGTCCCGGGCCGTTTCGGAGGCACCCTCAAGCACCGGCTTTGACTTGGTTGTGTGTCGCTCAAGGCCTCTGGCAACGTCTGCTAGGCGACCTATCTCGCTTTTACGGCGTTGCGTTCCTAGCACATTTGTCGGTATCTCTGCCAGAGCTCTCCGTATCTCTTCGACATCGTTCTTGATGGTGGGATTGATGCTCAGATCACGCACCACGATGGCACGGGTGGCGGTGCGCTGTTCTGAGGTTTCGTCGTTGAGCTTTACCACAACCTTTTTCAGCGCGTCCCCGTCGAAGTGCGGCAGGTACAAGTCGACCCCGTTGAGCAGTTCGCTCTCATTGATCTCGCAGCGCAGCGGGGCGCGCACCATGCGTCCCACCAACTGCGCGATGAGGGTGTCGTCTTTGGCGGATCGGTACGACATCATCACCTCAGCGCGCGGGCAGTCCCAGCCGGTGTTGAGCGCCGCCTTGAACAGCACGACCTGGACGTGTTCATCATTATTGATCTTCGACGGTGCCAGTTTCCTCACGTCGATGCCCGAGAGGGTCAAGGAGCTATCTTCTTGGAATGCGTGGGCGATGCCTCTTTCGTGAAGTCTCACCCCGAGCGCCTGCTTGACTTCTTGAACCACGGTGTGGAGGTCTGTTCGGGAGTTCGCCCCGTTTCGGTTCTTGGCTCTGTTCTCAGCGTCCTCGACTTGGATAAGCATCACCGGCTTGACTCTGTGAGCCGTTTTCGTAGTTGTGTACTCCTTCCAGCCGTCGACGAATTGCAGGTACTGGTCGAGCGCCGCTTTCAACAACGTGTCAGCTGTGCCGCTGCCGTGGGCGTGGCGGAGTCGGATCGTCTGCTTCAACAACCCAGATCTGCGCACCTCGCTCGCTTTTATCTCCACTGGGCGTACTGTGCGCCGGGGCTCGGTATTGCTGAGCATTTCGTCGAATCTCGCCGGAGTCGCGCTGACCCCGATCAACAGCGGGACTGGAGGAACCTTGAGCTCCCCGGATTCGTAACCCGTGATAAACCTCTGAATGATAGTCTTGCGTTCTTTCACCACGGTCATGCCGCGGTGGGCCTCGTCGTTTACGAGCACCAGGTCACCGGGACGTC
>JAHQYN010000039.1 GCA_024421085.1 Acidimicrobiia bacterium | reverse complement strand
GCACATTGCGGGTCTTCGCGCCCGACGACGAGAAGGTCACCTGTTTGTTACCCAGCACCCGGTAATCGCCCGGACTAGCAGCATCGACATACTCGGTCGCCGGCCGCGTCAACGTCTCCAACACCTCCACAGTAAACGTCGTGGAGGACTCCGGCAGATGCAGCACGGACACCGGCACATCCACCGTCCCGTCATCCTCGTCAACAGTCGCCGCATACACCTGCGTGCTTACGGGGTTGGTGCCGAACCTCACCTGTGCTTGGGTGGCATCATCGTCGGTTATCGTCAGCTCCGCGGAGGCGCCCATCGCACTGCGCTGATAATGGCGGCCCAAACTGTTGACCCCAGACGCCGGGCTGTCAACCAGCTCCAACTGCACAATCTTGGCGTGCTCCACGAACTCGTCGTCGACGGTGGTCATCGTCACGTTCTGGGTTTTCGAGCCGCTCGCGGTGAACGTCACCGCCAAAGACGCGAACGAATACTCAGCACTCGACTCGGTCGTCTCCGCCGACACCACCCTCAACGTCACCACCGTGTCGGCCTCGGGCAGATGACTTATCGTCACCGGCACACTGAACGGAATTAACGATGCGCTCCCCTCGTCCTCCGAGGCCGTGAACTCAACGTTCGACGACGCGTCCGAAGCGTGGATCGCGATCTTGGCATCGTCTTTATCGTCGTCAACGATGACCATCCGCGCAACCTCGCGCCCGCGCGTGTAGTGGCGGCCGAGACTGCTCGTCCCGCTCGGGCGGATTCGCACGAAGAAGGTCTGGTTATCCTCGACCAAGTCGTCGTCGGTCAGCGACACCGCAATATTCTGGGTCAAAGCACCG
Organism: Acidimicrobiia bacterium; assembly: GCA_024421085.1. GTDB lineage: Bacteria > Actinomycetota > Acidimicrobiia > Acidimicrobiales > Aldehydirespiratoraceae > VXYK01. Next base: position 26,937 of record JAHQYN010000039.1, on the reverse strand, counting down.
GTCGGAGTGAACGTCACCGACTTCGTCACGATCCGAAAGTCGCCCGGGTTCGCGGCGCTCTGCCACTCCGTGGGTTTACCGAACCCATCGGGCGGAAGTTGAACTTGGACCGCGATGGTCGTGGAACTCTCCGGGGCGCGGTTGATCGTCACCGGCAGATTCACCGAACCACCCGACACATCCTCGTCGATCTCGGCTCGATACGACGCCGTCGAAGCGGCATCGGCACCGTAGGCGATACGGGCCGCGTCGGCATCATCGTCAGTGATCGTCACCGTCGACAAACGACCCTGCGAATTGCGGGTGTAGTGCGTGCCCAAGTTGTTGCTACCGGTGCTGTCGGCGATGCGCAACAGGATCGTCTGGTCGTTCTCGACGAGCATGTCATCGGTGACCGTCACGGCCAGGTTCTGGGTGCGGTTGCCGGACGGGGTGAACGTCACCGACTTCGTGACGATCCGGAAATCGCCGGGCGACTGGGCGCTCTGCCACTCAGTCGCGGTTCCGCCCGTACGCACCTCGACCGCCACCGTGATGGAGGCCTGCGGGTTGTGGCTCACCTGCACCGGCACGTTCAACATCCCGCCAGACACGTTCTCCGCCACACTGGCGGTATGCGCGGTGGTGCGCCCCGCGGTCCCGAAGCCGATGGTCGCCGCGGCTGCGTCGTCATCGGTGATCGTCACCGTTGCAGAGCCCTGCCCCGAGACCACCGCCCAGCCCGAAACTGAGGTGGTGATCGTCGCGGTGAACGTCTCGTCGCCCTCCACGAGAGCGTCGTTTCGGGTCGGCACCCGCAACGTCGCGGTCGGGCTGCCAGCGTTGACGCGTACCGTTGATGGTGGCGAGTTGAGGTCAGCCGAGGTGGCGGTGCTGCCCGAATACCCGTAGGCCACGCTCAGCGACAACCCGCCTGAGGGCGCGTTGCGGCCCAGCGTCACCGTCAGCGAAGTCGTCTGGCCCTCGTTGAGCGTCTCGGATGCCTCAATGCGGAACGTCTTGGTGGACGCGTTCACCGTCACCGCCACGTCTTGGACGGTCAGACTGGACGGGTACTCCGAGGCCGAGCCGGAGACCGCGTGGCTGACTGTGGACGCACCCGTGGCCACGCCGGTCACGGTGAAAGACTGGGGACTGTTCCAATTGCTCGAGGTGAAGGAGAGCGACGCCGGCAGCACTGTCGCTCTGGCAGTAACGCTCGAGGTGGGGGTCAGCGTGACGCCCGCAGTCGGCTCCGAAGTCAAGACCGCGGTGTAGGTTGTCGTCTCTCCGACCTCGACTGCGCGTGCCGTGTGGCTCAACGTCACTCCCGCATCGTCGTTGTCGTTGATCGTCAGCGTCACCCCGGTCAACGTCAGCGAGCCGGCTCCGCTGGCCGACAAGATGATCGTCTCGTCGTCTTCATCTATGTCGTCATTGACGATCGTCAGGTTGCCCGACGCTGCGGTCTCGCCGACACGGATCGTCAACGCAGCCGGCAGGGTGAAGTCGTCACGGATGTCGGCGCTGCCGGTCTCGGTCAAGGTGAGGGTCACCGCCGTGACCGCCGGCTGATCCAAAGTTGCCGTCACCGAAACCGTCCCCGCGGTCTCACTCGCCATGTTGTTGGACGCGTCCGTGCTCAAGGTCAGCGTGGTCGGCACCAAGTTGTAGCCGTTGACTTGGATCTGGAGGCTGTGGGCGTTAGCAGTCCAGGTGCTGTCTGCGGTGGGGACGTTGGCCGCTGTTTGACGGGATTGGTTCGCGATACTCCAACCGAAGTTGTCTCTTGGTCGGGTGTCCTCTCGGTCGGCACCACCCCTCGCCACCATGGCTGTCGACAAATCTCCAGTGGTGTAGATGACAACGTGGTATTCAGTCCTGTCTTCGAGTTCAGTCCCCGCCGGCGCGGTGAACGTGTTGAGCCCCGCCGTGAAACTCGACGGCAGCGTCAGTTCCGCGCGCCGCGTGCCTGGATTGCCGCTGGAGTTAGTCCAGAGCTCCGCTCTGAAAGTCGCCAACTGCGTTGCGTCCGCACTGCCCGACAGGTCCACCACGATGCTGGTCAACGCGTAGCCGTTGCGGTGTGTGCCGGTCGTGAATTTCTGAGAATACGCCAGGTCCTCGAAATCCGTGACCGCCTCAGTGGTCGTCCCGATGACCGTGTTGCCGACCAGCTTGACCGAGGTCTGCCCGTCAGCGACCCGAGGAAAGAGCACCGCAAAGCCGATTGCCGCCATCGCCAAAGCTGCGATCAAAGCACCACGCCGACTAACCAACACACTAAGCATTTGACTCGACCTCACAAGTCGGAGATTCGGGGGGGGGGGGGTGACTAACGGTATCGGCACCGCGTCCGACCCGGCGGCTGGGATTCTGAGCTGTCATCGGGCTAGCATACATAGCCACCTGAGCAACGCAACAATCGGTCACCCTCCGACACCGTGGGGCCGCTGGCTCGAGCCGAACGGGCGGCTCCGCAGTCCCTGCCGTGGCACGCTCCCGGCAACGCTGAAGAAAAAGAACACTGTGAAGATGGTGAAGAAAAAGCAAGAAATGGTGGTGCCAGTGAGTATGCTGTGGCGATGGCAGAAGACCGGCCCCGCTATTTTTCCGACCAGTCCGACATCGGTGAGGCGCCGCCGTTCACTCCGGGGTTCGGAAGCACTCCTCCCTGCCTGGTGGGGCGAGACGAACTGATCCGCAAAGTGTGCAAGATGTTGGATGGCGATCCAGCCAGCGAAGGCGGCACCAACATACTCCTCGCCCCGCGGGGCATGGGCAAGACGGTCTTGCTGAACGAGATCGAGGGCGCTGCCCAAAAAGAGCGAGGCTGGCTAGTGCTCGCAGTAGCAGGGACCGACGGGGATCCGATTGCCGAGACCCACAAGGCGGTTGTGCAGGCGCGACACGCCATGGCACAGACACACGGCACGCCGGCCAGACGGCAGGTGTCGGGGGTGAGCTTGGGCGTCGGCGCCGTGTCGGCCGGGGTCTCATTCGAGCAGGCGCCTGGTCTGAGGCGGACGAGCTACGGAGACGACCTTCGCCGCGATCTGGGAGAGCTCGCCAGCAGCGCCACCCGGGTCGGCACCCGTGTGCTGCTCACCATGGACGAGATGCATGCGGTCCCGCTGGCCAAAGCCCGGCAGCTAGGCTCGTACATCCAGCACATCGCGAAGCGGGAGCGGCAAGCACTGGTGTTCCTGGGTGCCGCATTGCCGTACATCACCGCAACACTGTTGGCTGATCGGAAATCGACCTTCCTGCAACGTCTGGCCGTACACAAGGTGGATCCGTTGTCGAACTCGGAGGTGCGTCGCGGATTGCGAGAACCGATACTGACCCACGGGGGCCTCATCGACGACGACGCTGTCGATACAGCCAGCTCGGCTGTGGCCGGCCATCCGTACATGCTTCAACTGGTCGGAGACAAAATGTGGCGTGCAGCGGGCGGCCCCGGAAAGACGATCACTGTCAACCACGCCAAGCGGGCCGTCGCCGAGGCCGACGAGTCGCTCCAAGACCACTTGTTCGCCCCCACCTGGCACGGCCTCTCAGACACCGACAAGCAGTTCTTGGCGGCGTTGGCTGTGCTCGCCGAGAGCCAAGAGTCGCCCCGCGTGGCCGCTGTGTGCGAAGGGGCCGCGATCGGCAAGAGCAGCGCCAGCGCGTACCGCAGGCGTCTGTTGCTCTCCGGAATGGTCAGTCCCGGCGGTCGGGGGCGGTTGAAGTTGGCCCATCCGGCAATCGGGCCTTGGCTGCGGCGGTCGTTGACCTCGGGCTCGCTTCGTGTACCACAAAGAGACAACACCCGATAGTCGCCGCGGGCCATGTGCCTTCGCTCGGCTGCCTCCCCGGTAGGCCCGCTGGCGTCGTCGCTGTCGCCAAAGACGACCGCAGCGAACCCGAGAACCGTCCTGCTGCGACTGCTTCTTGCCGCGCAGCCGGTGTTGTGGAGTCAGCTGATGCAGCCTCTGCCGTCGCGGTCTCGGTCCAAGCGGTAGGGATCAACACCGATCGTGCGCACTTGAACCGGCTTTTGGGCGCTTGGCAGGTCACCACAGTTCAGAGCATCGCCCGGCAGGTTGGGCAAGCAGGGGCTGTAGGCGGGATGACACTCGTCATCAACAGCAGTTTCTACCTGGGGAGGCACAGTCGTTACGGGAGGCGCAGTCGTTACGGGAGGCACAGTCGTTACGGGAGGCACAGTCGTTACGGGAGGCACAGTCGTTGCGGGAGGCACAGTCGTTGCGGGAGGCGCAGTCGTTGCGGGAGGCGCAGTCGTTGCGGGAGGCACAGTCGTGGACGAAGCGATCACCGTTGAGGCAGGGGTCGGCGCGCCACCCAACTGCGAGTCCTCGCATTGCGAAACCAAGTCTCGCAGGGCCCCCAGCTCGGCCGAATCAACCGAAAGCTCCCAACGGGTCTTGACCGCTATCCACGCTTCGACATACCAGCACCGCACCGAGGTGTCGGGCGGCAACCATTCAGCAGGGTCCGACGCACCCTTCTGACGATTCGACGAAGCCGACACCGCCACCAACGAATGCTCGTAACCCAAGTCGTTCGCAAATCGACGGCGGGTGTCACTGTCCCATCCGTTGGCACCCGAGTCCCAGGCCTCAGCCAGCGGCACGAGATGATCCACATCGAATCCCGACCCCGTGCCGGCCTCAGTTGCTCCGTCATAGAGGCTGTACCACTGTCCGCCTGACAGGGAACAGGAACTCCCGACCCGCGGCACCTCGACCGCCTCGGCGATCAGCACCTCCCGGCGGGCATCGCACCGGTCGCCGTCGGCGTCGACCCAATGGTCGAAGAGATCACGGTCATATCCAGACCGCTGTTCGGGGCGCACCGGCAATGCTTCGAGCCGGTTCAACAACTCGGCGCCCGCGCCCTCTGATTCGGTTGTGGCCTCCGCGCCTGCCGCGCCCGCGCCCTCTGATCCGGCGGCCACCTCCACGCCTGCTGCGCCCGCGCCCTCTGATCCAGTTGTGACCTCCGCGCCTGCTGCGCCCGCGCCCTCTGATCCAGTTGTGACCTCCGCGCCTGCTGCGCCCGAACCACTGCTGTCGCTCCCGGACTGGTCCACGGAGCCGTCTTCCTGCGGAGCCGCAGTGGTGGTCGTCTCAGCGGTCGCGGTCGCCGGTGCTTCGCTGGTCGTGTCAGCGGTCGCGGTCGCCGGTGCTTCGCCGTCTGTCTCAGCGGTCGCAGACGCCGGTGCTTCGCCGTCTGTCTCAGCGGACGCAGACGCCGGTGCTTCGCCGTCTGTCTCAGCGGACGCAGACGCCGGTGCTTCGCCGTCTGTCTCAGCGGACGCAGACGCCGGTGCTTCTGATGCCGGTGGGTCTGTGGTACCACCGTTGGCAGGCGACTCTGATTCTGCTGAAGCGTCATCGGGCGGCTCGTCGCTCGCATCGTCACCGAGGAGTCCGCCCAAGACCAACAAGACGATGAATCCATAGACCCCCAACATCCACCATCTCCGATAGAGCGGAGGCCTCGACCTGCCGCGAACACGAGATCGGCTCGAAATCGAAGGCTCAGGACGAGTTGCAGGAGACGAGTCGTATGGGTCTACCTGCAGTTCCCCGTCTGCGCTGGAAACCTGGTCGGTCCAATCTCCTGTCGCATCGCGCCAACGCCACCGGTAACGGCCCTTCGGGTCAACCTGCCACGACCCCGACGGGAGCTCCTTCGCCTCGTTGTCGCCGACCCCGTCGTCGCCGACCTCGTTGTCGCCGACCCCGTTGTCGCCGACCCCGTCGTCTTGATTCGGTGCCACGGCTGCCTAAACGGGGGCCGGCGCGGCAACCGTGGGACGGGCCATCTTGCGGCGTTGCGGCTCAACCTTCCATGCGTTCATGCTCGGCGACAATACTGCACACAACCAGGCAAGGCCGATTCGTGCCGGCATGGTGGCGCAGTCGACCACGTCCGCGCCAGATGACCGCAACACCCACCACTACCCCGTCAGCCCTCAACGCCGGTCGAATACCGGTCGTATCGCAGCGGAAGCTGACACCGGGATAACCTGAGCGCCAGACCGCTCGCTTGGGGAGAACCGATGTCAGCAGACACCGTCACCGACAATGAACTGGCCGAGTTCGAGCAGCGCTGCCGATCCTTCCTCGACGAGCACGCCAGCGGATTCCCCTCCGACGGCGAGCCCGACCCGCGCAGCGTAAAACGGATGGCCGTCACCAAGAAGTTCCAACAGGCACTGGCCGAAGCCGGGCTGGCCGGCATCGTCTACCCGACCGAATACGGAGGAGCGGGGCTGACCAAGACACATGAGCGGGTATGGCGCGAAATCTACGCGCAGTATCCCAACATGTCCTTCGACCTCACCATCTCACACGGCATGTGCCTGCCGATGCTGGCCGAATACGGCAGCCGCGACCAGAAGGCCAAGTACCTCGCCGACAACATCAGTGGACGCACCGTGTGGTGCCAGATGTTCTCAGAACCGGGCGCCGGATCCGACGTCGCCAGCCTCCAGACCCGAGCAGAACGAGACGGCGACACCTGGATCGTCAACGGCCAGAAAGTGTGGACCACCCTCGCCCACCTGAGCGACTACGGCGTGATAATCGCCCGGACCGATCCGAACGTCCCGAAACACGCCGGCATCTCAATGTTCATCGTGGGAATGGATGCGCCCGGGGTGGAGGTCCGCCCCATCCACCAGATAGACGGCGGCACCCACTTCAACGAAGTCTTCTTCACCGATGTCGAGATCCCAGCCGACAACCTGCTGGGCGAGCTCAACAACGGCTGGAACATGGCCACCGCGATGCTGATGTATGAACGGGTCGCCATCGGCACCGGCACCGGCGGAGGGGTCCGCCACGACCGGGCCGACCAGCTCATCGCCGAAGCCACCAAGCGAGGCATCATCGACGACCTGGTGCTGCGCCAGAAACTCATGCGCATCTACACGATGGAGACCTGCCAGTCGCTCGTGTCAATGCGCACCCGAGCCGAGATGAAAGCCGGCAAGACCCCCGGACCCGGCGGATCCATCAGCAAGCTCGCCAGCACCATCATCATGGACCAAGTGCGCGACGTCACCATGGAGATCGTCGGTGCCGGCGGAGTCGCCTGGGAGGACGAGTCCGACGGCCACTGGCAGCGCGCGGCACTGACGAGCCTGCAGGGAGGAATCGCCGGCGGCACCAACGAGATCCAACGCAACATAATCGGTGACCGCGTGCTGGGTCTCCCCCGCGACATCAGCGTCGACCGAGGCGTCCCCTTCAAGGACCTGAAGGTCGGCACCCAGCAGGCCACAGCCTGAACCTGCCAGCGCTGGACCGGCCGGCGCTGAACCTGCTGGCGCTGGACCGGCAATCGCTGAACCGGCACCGCGGCTCAGAACCGACTCCCCGCGCCAGACGGGCAGGTTGCCGGTCGCAGACTTGGTTGTGCGGTGGTTGTGGTATGCGGTGATGGTGCGCTGAGTCTCAGACATCGAGATAACGAGTCACAGCCACCGCCGACCCGATGCCCGAAACCACCACCGCGATGCCCAGAACCAGCAGGCTCGTGGAGTAGAACTCACCCTGGTCGACCCGGAAGCCCTGCATGAGCTGAAGGCTGTCCGGTTCGCTCAGCCCCTTGATGACCGTGTCGTCGAGAATCCGCAGACCGACCCAGGCCCCCATGGCCCCCAGCACCGCCTGAGCCAGACCCTCGAGCATGAACGGCACGCGGATGAACCAGTTGGTCGCCCCCACCACCTTCATGATCTCGATCTCAGCACCGCGACTGCGGATCGCGCTGACGATGTTGGTCAGGATCAACAGTGTGGCCGCTGTGAGCAGGATCACCGAACCCACCAAGAACACCCTGGTCACCTTGTCAGCGAGGCGCTGAATGTCACGGATCGTCTGATCAGCGGAAACAACCTCCTCCACGCCCGGGCGCCCGACGAACTGGCCCGACAGCTCAGCCACCACATCGGCATCAGGGTTCTCGGGCACCACCCGATACGACGGAGGCAGGACATCCGGGGAGACGACCTCTATCAACTCCGGGGTGTCGGCGAAGATCTCGCGAAACTCCTCATAGGTCTGGGTCTGGTCGACGTAGACCCATTCCCTGATCGCCGGGCTCGTGTCGATGCTGTCGCGGATGTTGGCATCCTGTTCGGCGGTCGCGTCGGGCTGCATCCAGACCACGAACTCGATCCCGCCCTCCCAGCGGGCCGTGGCGTTGTCGACCGCGTAGTTGAACAGGAAGAACCCGCCGAAGAGCCACAGCGACACGCCGATGGTGATGATCGCCGCAGCCGACGACAAGACGTTGCGCCACAGGTTCTGGCCCGTCTCACGCAGGACGTACCTCGGACTCAGCGCCATAGAGACCTACCCCCAGCCACAGACCTGCCCATAGACCCACTCAAAGATACAGCCACAGACCTGCCCATAGACCTACTCAAAGATACAGCCACAGACCTGCCCATAGACTTCACAGACGTACTCAAAGACACAACCACAGACCTATTCATAGACGCCGCGGGCCTGGTCGCGGACGATCTCGCCCCGGTCGAGCTCGATGACCCTGCGACGCATCGAGTCGACGATGCTGCGGTCGTGGGTCGCCATCACCACAGTCGTGCCCGTGCGGTTGATCCGGTCGAGCAGTTTCATGATCCCGACAGAAGTCTGCGGATCAAGGTTGCCGGTGGGCTCGTCGGCCAACAGGATCGGCGGTCGATTGACGAACGCCCGAGCCACCGACACCCGCTGCTGCTCACCACCGGACAGTTCGTGGGGGAAATTGTCCATCTTCGCGGCGAGGCCGACGAGCTCGAGGATGGCGGGAACCTGCTTGCGGACCACCTGGCGGGGCTTGCCGATCACCTCGAGGGCGAAAGCAACGTTCTCGGCCACCGTCTTCTTCGGAAGCAGCTTGAAGTCCTGGAAAATGAAGCCGATGTTGCGGCGCAGGAAGGGCACCCGCCAAGCGCCGAGCGTGCCGATGTCCTTGCCGGCCACATAGATCGTCCCGTGTTCGGGAAGCTCCTCGCGGTTCAGCAGCCGAATGAACGTCGACTTGCCCGATCCCGAAGGCCCCACGAGGAACACGAACTCGCTCTTGGCGATATCGACGGTGACGTCGCGAACCGCCACAACAGTGCCCTTGTAGACCTTGGTGACGTTGTTGAGCTTGATCATGGTTGTTCAGTCTTGTCTTTGCGTGAAGTCTTGTCTTTGCGTGAAGTCTTGATTGTTCGTGATTGTCTGTTCGTGAACGGTGCGGGCCACCAGCGCTCGGCGCGCGTCAGCCGACCGCGGGACATTACCAGCGACCGGGGGCCAAACCGAGTCAATCGCTCGAGTTCCGGGCTCTCGTCCAACGAAGCCAGGCCTCCATGAACGCTTCGACCTCCCCGCCGAGCACCGACTCGATCTGTGAAGTCTCGAAATCGGAGCGCAGATCCTTGACCATCTGGTACGGCTGCAACACGTAGCTGCGGATCTGGCTGCCGAAACCCACGTTGTGCTGTTCGCCCGTGATGCCGGCGATCTCGGCCTCACGCCTCTTGCGTTCACGATCCAAGAGCTTGGCGGCCATCATCTGCATGGCACGGTCCTTGTTCTGGTGCTGGCTCCGCTCGTTCTGGCAACTCGTCACCAGGCCGGTCGGCAGGTGGGTGATGCGCACAGCCGAGTCGGTGACGTTGACATGCTGGCCGCCCGCACCCGACGAACGATACGTGTCGATCCGAAGCTCCTTCTCGTCGATGTCGATCTCGTTGGCCACCTCCTCGAAGAACGGGGCGACCTGAACCGCAGAGAAGGCCGTCTGGCGTTTGCCCTCGTTGTTGAACGGCGAGATCCGCACCAGCCGGTGCACGCCGTGCTCCGCCTGCATCAACCCGTAGGCGTGGCGTCCCTTCAAGATGAACTCGACGCTCGAGAGACCTGCCTCTGTGCCTTCCGACACCGCCGTGATCTCGACTTCGAAGCCCTTGCGGTCCGCCCAGCGGTTGTACATCCGCATGAGCATCTGCGCCCAGTCCTGGGCGTCGGTCCCGCCCTCCCCCGACTTGATCTGACAGACGGCATCGCCCTCATCGAACTCGCCAGTGAACAGCGAGCGCACCTCCAGGTCGTCGAGCTTGGCCTCAAGGGCTGCGCTGCACTGGGCGATCTCGTCGGCGAGCATCTCGTCGCCCTCCTCACGGGCGAGTTGATACAAGGTCTCCACGTCGTCGAGGTCTTCACGCAGACGGCTAAACATCGTCAGGTCCTCGTTGAGAGCCGCGAACTCGGAGGTGATCCTGCGTGCGGAGTCCTGGTCGTCCCAGAGATCGGCGCGCGAGGCCTCCGCCTCGAGCTGCGGGCGGCGAGCCTCAAGATCAGCGATCCGCAGGTACTGCGACGCTTCTTGAACCCGACTCCTGATCGCCGCGAGTTGTTCGGTGAAGTCCTGCATCATTGCCAGTCCCAGTTGCCAGTCCCAGTTGCCAGTCCTGCACAGGCGGCGCTAGAGGGCAGCCCTTGCGGCTGCCCGGCCGTGGCACATCTTGAACTTCTTGCCGCTGCCACAGGGGCAGGGCTCGTTGCGACCCACCTTCTCGAGTTCGCTCTTGACGATCGGGGTGCGCGAAACGGCTCGGTCGGGTTTCGCCAGCGGCGCACGCGGAACCCCCGCAGAGGGGATCGCCGCGGCCGGAGTGCCGGCGTCAGCGGCCTGCTTCTGTTCGGTCACGCCGACGAGCTGCTGCTCGTCGACATCGTCGAGTTCGCCCCCGGCTTCGGCGGGCTGGTCATCGGCTGGAGGGGCCGCCTGCACATGCATCACGTACTTCACGAAGTCGATCGAGATGGCCGTCATCATCTGGGCGAACATCTGGAACCCCTCACGCTGCCATTCCGACGCCGGGTCCTTCTGGCCCATGGCACGCAGGTGGATGCCCTCGCGCAGCAGGTCCATCTCCGAGAGGTGCTGGCGCCAACGCTGGTCGATGACCAGAAGCATCACCTGCCGTTCGACCTGGCGGAGAACCTCTGGGGTGAGCTCCGACTCGCGCGCCTCGTAGATCTCGACAGCCTCGCTGAAGATCAGCTCCGCCAGCTCTTCGGGCTCGCGGACACCGCCGAGCGACAGCTTGGTGATCATCGAGGGCCACAGCGTGGAGATCTCGGTGATCAACCCCTCGAGGTCCCACTCCTCGAAGATGTCGGACCCGCAGTGGGTGTGGATCAGGCCGTCGACGGCCTGCTGGATGTACTCGATCGCCTCGCTGCGGAGATCGGCCCCGTCGAGGATCTGGCTGCGGCGCTTGTAGATGACCTTGCGCTGCTCGTTCATCACTTCGTCGTACTTGAGAACGTTCTTGCGGGTCTCGGCGTTGCGCTGCTCGACGGTGTTCTGGGCGCGCTCGATCGCCTTGGTCACCATGTTGGCCTCGATCGGCGCGTCCTCGGGCAGTGCCCTGTCCATCACCCAGTTCATTGCGCCAGTAGCGAAGAGGCGCATCAGGTCGTCCTCCAGCGACAGATAGAAGCGGCTCTGACCCGGATCACCCTGACGACCGGAACGGCCCCGGAGCTGATTGTCGATGCGGCGGCTCTCGTGACGTTCCGTGCCGAGCACGTAAAGGCCCCCGAGTTCGATGACCTTGCGGCGCTCACGCTCAGTCGTCTCGGTATGGACGGCGAGACGCTCGTTGTAGAAGTCTCGGCCCTGCGCGGTCTGCGGATCGTGACCCTTGGCCAACATGTCGCGCTCGGCGAGTCCCTCGGGATTGCCTCCCAACAGCACGTCGACGCCGCGGCCCGCCATGTTGGTGGCCACCGTGATCGCTCCGAGCCGCCCAGCCTGAGCGACAATCTCGGCCTCGCGGTCATGCTGCTTGGCGTTGAGGACCTCATGGGGGATGCCGCGCATGTTGAGCGCACGGGACAGTTTCTCGGACTTCTCCACCGAGATCGTGCCCACCAGCACCGGTTGACCCGACTCGTAACAGGCGGCCAGGTCCTCGACGCAGGCCGCGAACTTGCCGTCCTCGCTCTTGTAGATCAGGTCGGCCTCGTCGGCGCGGGCGATGGGACGATGCGTGGGAATGGGGACCACATGCATCCCGTAGGTGCTGGCGAACTCCGCCGCCTCGGTCTCGGCGGTGCCGGTCATCCCCGCAAGGCGCTCATAGAGCCGGTAGTAATTCTGCAGCGTGATGGTGGCCAGGGTCTGGTTCTCCTCATTGATCGCAACCCGCTCCTTGGCCTCAACCGCCTGATGCAGACCGTCGGACCAGCGGCGCCCCTCCAGGACTCGGCCGGTGAACTCGTCGACGATCTTCACCGCGCCCTTCTCGACGATGTACTCCTTGTCGCGCCTGTACAGCTCCTTGGCCCGCAGCGCCGCCTGCAGCTGATGCACCAGATTGGCCGAGACCTGGTCGTAGAGGTTCTCGATCCCCAGAGCCCTCTCGACGGCGTGGACCCCTGCCTCGAGCGGGGCAACCGTGCGCTTCTCCTCGTCGACCTCGTAGTGCAGGTCGCGGCGCAGACCCCTGGCCACCGAGGCGAACTTGGTGTAGAGCTTGGCCGCGTCGGCCACACGGCCCGAGATGATGAGAGGCGTGCGCGCCTCGTCGATCAGGATCGAGTCGATCTCGTCGACGATGCAGTAGTGGTGGCCCCGCTGGACCTGACGGGCACGGCTCGTGGCCATGTTGTCGCGCAGGTAGTCGAAACCGAACTCGTTGTTGGTCCCGTAGGTGATATCCGCGGCGTACTGGACCCGCTTGAAGTCTGAGTCGCGGTCGCCGGGGACGATGAGCCCGACCTCGAGGCCCAGCCAGCGGTAGACCTGACCCATCCATTCGGCGTCGCGGCGGGCGAGATAGTCGTTGACGGTCACAATGTGAACGCCCTTGCCGGTGAGCCCGTTGAGATAGATCGGGAGCGTGGAGGTGAGGGTCTTGCCCTCCCCCGTCTTCATTTCCGCAACCCAGCCCAGATGCAGTGCGGCGCCGCCCACCAACTGCACGTCGTAGTGCCGCTGACCGAGCACCCGCCGCGCCGCCTCGCGAACCACAGCGAAGGCCTCTATCAGCAGGTCGTTGGGGCTCTCACCGTTGTCGAGCCTGGTCCGGAACTCTGGCGTCTTGGCCCTCAGCTCGTCGTCGGACAACGCCTCGGTGGCCGGTTCAAGGGCGTTGATGTCGGGCACCAAGGCTTTCAGGTGCTTGAGTTTCCGCCCCTCGCCGCTGCGAAGAACCCGCTTGAAAACGCTCATAGATACCTGAGACTCTAGCGACCTAGAGTCCCACAATTGGGGCCGAATTCTGTCGGATCGGGATTAGCCAGCTTCGTCGATCAGGCCGACATCGCCGTCGTCGCGGCGGTAGACCACCGCTGAGCGGTCGGTCTCCTTGTTGATGAAGAAGAAGAAGCCGTGGTCCATGTTCTCCATCTTCTCGACCGCCTCGTCGGGAGTCAGCGGACCGAGATGGAACCGCTTCGTCTTGACGATCTGGGGCATCGGCTCCTCATCGCCATCGATCTCGGGCGCATCGGGCATCTCTGTCTCGATCACCGACACGTTGTTGAGCTGGGCGTCGGTTCCTGAGCGGATGGTGTCGCCGGTGCCGTGGTGGCGGCGCTGCAGCTTCGTGCGCAGCTTGCGGATCTGCCGCATCAGCTTGTCCTCAGCGAGGTCTATCGCGGTGAAGGGGTCAGGGGCCCGCACCTTGCAGCGCAGATGATGACCTCGGCCCCTGAGCACGATCTCACAGAACTGCTTTTCTGCGATCCGAGGATTCTGGGCCTGGTCGAAATGCACGCTCGCATAGTCGAGCACGTCAAGGTAGCGGTCCAGTTGACCGATTTTCTCGTGGATCACCTCCTCCAGTCGCGGCGTGACATTCACATGCCGGGCACTGATGGAGACATCCATTGCCTACCTCCTGATTTTGGTGGGCTGATTTTGGTGGGCTGATTGTGGTGGGGTCTCGATTCCAGACCCTGATCGTGGTGTGGTCGGAATAATAGACCGTCTGCGGGGCGCTGTTGCAAACCGAATCTGCGGGACCCGCCGACCCGCCGCCGACGCATCGGCTGAACTGCCGACGCGAGTCTTCGCTGGCTCGCCGGCCGCCAGCCGTCGACGGGAATGCGCTCATGGCCGACCGGTCAGCGTTGCCTGTGTGGCCACCAGGCCGAACACTGTGCCGGCGCCGCGGGACCGGAGCACCGAGGCGGCGCGGCGCAGGGTCGTGCCCGTCGTCGACACGTCGTCCACTACCAGGACCGTCGGCCCAGAGCGCAGCCGCGGGCCGCACGGCACGAGGTCGGGCCCGGCCGCGCGGCCGTCGAGACCGCGCCCGGTCTGGGGTTCATCGTCTGAGCGCCGCAGCAACCGCCTCACCCGGACCCGACGACGGCGGGCCAGCGCACGAGCGAGCAGTTCGCCCTGGTCGAACCCCCTCTGGCGGCGACGCGAGGGGGACGCTGGCACCCAGGTCACCACGTCGACCTCGGGTGCCAGCGCAGCCATGGCCGCTGCCAACTCCGAAACCACAGCAGTCGAGCGGGCGTACTTCAGCCTGCACACCAACTCAGCCGCGTGCCCCTCATGGGGCCAGACCGAGATCAACTCCTGCAACGAACCGTCGACTGCCATGAGAACACGCTAGGCACACCCTGTGACAGCCGGGCCCGACCGCCCCCACCGTCGACCGCCCCCACCGTCGACCGCAACCGACGCATCGATGACAACCCCCGACGCACCCCGCGACAACCGAACCCGACCGCCCCCCGGGTCAGGCGTCGGCGGCGAGGTCGCCGACCTTCTCGGCGCTGACATGGCCAGCCTCGTACATCCAGCGGGCCATGTCGCGGAAGGTCTCCACCACGGGGCGGAACTCCACCCCAGTGGCCTCGACGGTGGCAGAGTCGTCGCCGGGCCTGCAGTTGAACAGGTAGTCGTAGCCGTCGCTGGTCATCACGATGTCCTTGCCGAAACGCCTGGTGAGATCACCGAGCCGCCCCCAAGTCCACATGAACCAACGCGGCGTCGGGAAGGTCTTGATCTTCGCACCGGTCGCCTCGGTCAGCGCAGCCACATGCGCTCTGGCATCGAGATGGCTGCCGAACGCCAGCAACCGCTTCGGGCCCCGACCAGGCACCAGCGAGGCCGAGACCACAGCGGCGACGTCACGAACGTCGACATAGTTGCCGCTGAGCCCCTTCGCGATCGGGAATCCCTTCTCGAACCACATGACCGCCGACGACAGATTGATCGACTCCGTCCAGTCGTCGGGGCCGATGATCCCCGAGGGGTAAACCGTCACAACCGATCTCCCCTCGTCCTGGAGACTCCGGGCATAACGCTCGCACGCCGCCTTGCTGCGACCGTAGGCCTCGTCGTTGCCCATCACCGGATGGTCCGCGGTCACCGGATCGGCCCGGAAAGGAAACAGCGCCGCCGCCGACGAGATATGCACTGTCGGGTCGCAACCCGCCGCAACCGCAGCCCCGAGCACGTTGCGGGCACCGGCGAGGTTGGTCTCGTCCATTGCCTGAGCCTGCGCCGGGTCGGTCGCCACGATGGCCGCACAATGCACCACAGCCTCACAGCCCTGCACCGCCGCGTCGACAGAGGCCTCGTCGGTGATGTCGCCCTGAGCCACCTCTGGTTCCGACGGGCTCACCGAGAGCTTCTCCATCAGCGAGGCGAACTTGTCGGGGGACCTGACGAAGACCCGCACGTCGTGACCGTCGAGCAGCAGCCGCTTGGTTGTCAGGCTTCCCAGATAGCCGGTTGCCCCCGTCACCAGAACCTTCATGAGTCTCCCTTGAGCATCATCAACTCCACAAGATGCGTGCGCTTGGTCGGCGTCGCTTTCCGCTCGATGTCGGCGTGGCGCTCCCGGATCATACCATCGGCCAGATCGTCGGTGAACAGCCAGAACTGGTTCGTCCTGACCGCGCCGACGACCTGCTCGGCGACTTTCGCCGGGTCCATCTGCGCGCCATACAGGTCGGCGATGGCAGAGGAGGCATCCCCCAACGCCGTGCCGTCAAGATCGTCGTCGTCGGGGCCCAGGTCAGGGCCGGGGTCGCGGTACCGCTCCTGGCGGTTCCTCTCGCTGTTGATGATGTTGGTGGCAACGAACCCGGGGCACAGACAGGTGACGCCGACACCGGTGTCGCCCTCAAGCATCTCCTGTTGCAGCGTCTCGCTGAAGCCGACCACGGCATGCTTGCTGGTGTTGTAGGCACCCATGCCCGTGGAGGTGAGGTGACCGGCGATCGAGGCGGTGTTGACGATGTGGCCCTCGCCGCGCTCGACCATGGCAGGCAGGAACGCCTTCACGCCGTGGATGACGCCCCAGAGGTTCACTGCCAGGGTCCACTCCCAAGCCTTGAGATCGACCGCGGAGATCGAACCGCCGCCCGCGACGCCAGCGTTGTTCATCACAACATCCGCTGGCCCGAACTCCTCGGTGCAGCGTGCCCGCAGCGCATCCACCGACTCCCAATCGGAAACGTCGCAGACGATGCCGACCGCGATGCCGCCGGCACCGGCGATCTCAGCGACGGTGGCATCGAGTGGCGGCTGCTCGATGTCGGCGACCACGACTCTCATCGACTCTGCCGCCAGCGCCAGCGCCACAGCCCTGCCTATACCGCTGGCTCCACCCGTGACTACCGCGATCCTTCCGTTCAACTGCTCCATGAATCAACACCCAATCTCTGTGCTTTCGCTTGGCTTCCTCTTCGACTCACCTAGGGGCTCACTCTCTGTCCCTGCCCTCAGGGCGCATGGCCGACTGACGCGCTCACCGAGGGCGCGAGCGCGGCCAGCACCGCATCGTCGACGGCGCCCTGGCCGGAGTTGGGATGAAGCGGATGGATGCAGACGTGCGACGCACCCGCCTCGGCGTGTTCGCTCAGGCGGGCCTCGATCGCCTCAACGTCGCCCCAAGCCACTAGGCCATCCACGAGCCGGGGGCTGAGACCGTCGATGTCGTCTTCGGAGAAACCCATCTTCAACCAGGCGTTGCGGTATCCCGGTGCCCGAGAGTAGAACTTCAGGACCTTCGCCCCAGTCTCGCGGGCCAGCGACGCGTCGCTGGTGAGCATCACCTTCTGTTCCACGTAGAGACCTGATTCGGGCCCGATGATTGCGCGCGCCCATGCGGTGTGTTGCGGTGTGGTGTTGTAGGGGTGGGCCCCCGCACTGCGTTGCGCCGCGAGTTCCAACATCTTCGGGCCGAGCGCGGCGAGCACGCGGGGCACCGGTCGGGGCGGCGCAACGGACGTGTACCGAGCGCTGTCCATCGCCTCAAGGTAGTCGCGCATGAACGACAGCGGCTTGTCGTATTCGATGCCGCGCACCCGCTGCACAATCGCCGGACTCGAGACCCCCAACCCCAGGATCATGCGCCCGCCGGTCTGTTCGGCGACGGTGTTGGCACCCTGGAGCATCACGGCTGGATGCCGGTTGTAGATGTTGGCGATGCCCGACGCCAACACCAGAGTGGAGGTCGCCGCTCCGACCGAGGCCAACTGGGCGAAAGGGTCGCGTCCCAAAGTCTCGCCGACCCACAGCGTCGAGTAGCCGAGCTCCTCGACCCGCCTGCCGAGTTCAGCCACCTGCGATCCCGTCAGCGCCTCAGGAGCGACCCAGACACCTCTGTCACACGAAGTCATCCGACGAATCTACTGCGGTGTGCAGCGAAACGGGGGGACCACACTCGCGGTGCCGCTCACAAGCAGGATCCTGCTTGTGCTTGCGCTCGGCACGCCCCGGTGCCCGTTGCCGGGCAAACCCGCGGTGACTGTTCGCACGGTTTGTTGTTGTAAGCAGTTGCCCTTGACAACTTTCTGCGTTATCGTGACCCGCAACCGGCGACAGCGTCGCCACGACAAGAACCAAACAGACTTCCCCCTGACCAAAAACCAATACACTACCGAAGGGGTGAACCCACCGTGTCCTCAATCGAAACCGAGCAGCGACGAGTAGCAATCTTTGAGAATCTGGTCGAAAAACTAGGTGCTGAGCAGGCAAGATATATCATGGACAACCATCCACCAGGCGGCTGGGAACAACTAGCCACCAAAGACGACCTCAAGAACTTCGCCACCAAAGACGACCTCAAGAACTTCGCCACCAAAGACGACCTCAAGAACTTCGCCACCAAAGACGACCTCAAGGCTCTCGAGGCATCAACCAAAGAAGCCCTCACGAACTTCGCCACCAAAGACGACCTCAAGGCTCACGAGGCATCAACCAAAGAAGCCCTCAAGGCTCACGAGGCGTCAACCAAAGAAGCCCTCAAGGCTCACGAGGCGTCAACCAAAGAAGCCCTCAAGGCTCTTGAGGCGTCAACCAAGCAGAACCTCGATGCCGGCCTCAAGGAGGTACGCGCGGAGATGGCGCAGGGCTTTGCCGACATCACACTTGCACTCGCTGAGATCGTTGAACGGGTGAACAAGACCGAGGCACGAGTTGCGGGAGTCATCTACACAAACTTCGTGAACCTGCTGTTGTTCTCCATCGCGGTCATCGCTGTCGTGGTCAGCCTCGTCATCTGAGACCGCGGACCGGGGTCACAGCCTCGGCCAAAGCCGTCGGTTAGTCCGCACGCCGGTCCAGCAGGGAGAAGGCGAGGCCGTCGAGGATGTCGCTCTCGGAGACGAGGCATTCCTCGAAACCGAAGTAGCGCATGACCCTCACCAGGATGCACATGCCCCCGACGATCACATCGACGCGGCCCTCCTCGAGTCCCGGGTTGTGGCGACGGTCCTCACGCGACTCGGTCACGAGCGTGCGGTAGACATCCTCAGCGGCTTGTTTGCTGAGCCTGAAGTGGTGGATCTGGCCACGGTCGTACTCGGTCAGCCCGATCTCGACGGCCGCGGCGGTCGACACCGTGCCCGCCAGCCCCACGAAGGTCCTGGCCCGCGACGACGCAGGAATCAGCCGGACAACGTCATCGAGATGGGCCTCTGTGATCGACAGGCAGGCCAAGAGCTCCTCGGGCGCGGGAGGGTCCGAGGAGATGTACTTCTCGGTCAACCGGACACACCCGACGTCTACCGAGAGTGCGGCCTCGCACTCAGTGAGCCCGTAGGCGAACTCGGTGGAGCCGCCGCCGATGTCGACTACCAGGAACGGCCCGTCGTCGGGATCGAGCTCAGCGGTCGCCCCGGCGAACGACAGCCTGCCCTCCTCTGAACCGGAGAGCAGCTCGGGGCGGTGCCCGACCACCGCTTGCGCAGCGTCGAAGAACTCGTCGCGGTTGCCGGCATCGCGGGCCGCCGAAGTAGCGGTGATGCGAACCCGCTCAACTCCATGATGGTCGATCACCTCGCGATAGCGCTCGAGGCACTCGACTGTGCGGCCGATCGCCTCGGAGGCAAGCCGTCTGGTTGCGTCGACTCCCTGACCGAGCCGGGTGATGGTCATATGCCGTTCCAGGGCCGTGGTCCCGTCATGCACCAACAGGCGCGTCGAATTGGTGCCGCAGTCGATGGCGGCCACCGGTCTGATCATGGCAGCACCGTTGAACCGGCGCTGCCCCGCAAAGACCCGGCCGTGCCGATTCGGTAAGAACCGGCGCTGCCCCGCGAAGACCCGGCCGTGCCGATTCGGCGAGACCCGGCTGTGCCGGGCCGGAACGACTCGGTGTCGAGGCCGGCGGCCAACTGCTCGGCCACCCAGCGGCCGACCGGGTCGTCGCCCCCGGCAAGGTACCAGGCGTAGTGGGCGTGGAGGCACTTGACGCCGCGGCGTGTGCCGCCCACCCCGCCGGAGGGCCGCGGACCGCTGTAGGACTCTTCGATGGCAGCGTCGCGCTCCGCCGCGTAACGGGCATGGGCACCGGACAGTTCGTCGGCATCGACGGCCGCCTGGGCCTGTCGCACGCCACCGAGGGACTCCAGGCGACCCACCGCGCGGCGAGGCACCTCGCCGACCAGCCAGTAGCGGGTCGGCATCGGGCGACCGTCGCTCAACAGCGGCTCATTGCGTATCACGACCGGATCGCCCGCTTCGTCGACGACGACCTCGAAGTCACCCTCAGGTTCGCGGCCGAGCAGCTCAGCTACCCGCCTGCGCTGCGCCGGGGTCGTCACCGCGAACGGCGCAGCAGCCGCCGCAGAACGACAAGCGCCACGACAACGCCGATGAGCACGGCGGCCCGTTTCAACACCGGCGCACCGGCAGCGTCGATCAGGTCGATCGCCTCAGGCTCGGGCATGTCGATCTTGCGGACCCCGCCGCTCGCCGCGGTCGACTCCCCCGCGGACCTCTCGCCCCCCCCGACATCGCTGGCATCCCCGGTCTGCACGGTCTGCTCGGACTGTTCGGCCCGGGCCCGCTCAGACTCCGCCCGCACAGACTCCGCCAGCTCGGACTGATCGGGCTCGGACTGCTCGGGCTCGCCGGGGCCGCCGCTGCCCTCCTCGGCGAGCATCTCGGCGAGATTCTGGGCGAACTGATCCATCAGGGCAGCGCTCACGTCGGCCATCACGCCCCGCCCGAACTGAGCGAACTTTCCGGTGATCTTCATGTCTGTGTCGACGTTGACTCTGGTGATCGAATCGGACACCGGTTCCAGCTTGGCGGTGATCAGCGCGCTGGCGTTGCCTGCACCCCGGGTGTCGCGGCCCTTCCCGCTCAGCACCGCCCTGTGGTCTGAGTCGTTGCGCTCCACAAAGTTCGCGACCCCCTTGAACTGGGCGGTGATCGGCCCCACCTTCACCTTCACGAAACCGCGGTAGTCGTCGCCTTCAACCTCGGTGAGTTGTGCCCCGGGCAGGCACGGGGCGATCCGTTCCAGGTCGGTCAACACGGCCCACGCCTCCTCAATCGGTCGGGCCACCTCGAAAGTGTTGTTCAAGTCCATCGTCGCAGATCCTCCAGCGTGTCGACATCGGCTGAGTCGCCATCACAGGGTATCGACTCAACCATCTCGGGGCGTTCCCGCCACAGCGCCCGTGCTCCCTCGTCTCCCGACACGGGCAGCGACGCCCACATCGCCGCCGACAGGCGCACCGGAGGGCGGTGGCCCTCACCGAAGTCCGCTGCCGCGAGGTCGGCTTCACTCTCCCCCACCGCCTGCCAGGCCGCAACGCCGACACCGGGCTGGTCACCGAGACCGACCACCACCGCGCTGTGCCCCTCGGCCGCAGCGTAGGTGACCGCGCCCCGCAACGAGGACGACTGGCCGTGCTCCCAATCCTCGTTGTGGATGATCGTCACGTCTTGGGGCATGACCTCGGTGAGGTCCACACACCCCGACACGACGATCACCTCATCGAACTCGGCGGCCCGAGCCGCGTCGACGGCATGGCGCACGATCGGCTTCCCCCGGACCTCGGTGAGCAGCTTGTGGTGCTCGCCGTAGAAGCGTGAACCGGCCCCCGCGGCGAGCACGACCGCGGCCGTCGTCACCACATCACGGTCGGGGTCAGAGCCGGTCTGGGTCGTCACTGTCACAGTGTGCCAGCACCAAAGCGCGTCGATGCGCCTAACGTGTCACCAATGATCGACTCCTTCGACCCCGCCTCCGCGCCGGACATCCCGTCCTCTCAGAGCATTCCCGAACCTCCACCGGTCCGGGTCAACCTCTTGGTCGCCGATGCTGCCCAGGTCGCCGACAGCAAGCTCTACATCCTCGGCGGAGGGCTCACCGCGGTCGGCCCCAACCCCCAGCCGATGGGGGTCGCGATCCGTATCGAGGTGCCCTGGGACCGGGCCAACGTCTCCCACGAGTGGCGCATCGAACTGCTCGACGAGGACGGGCATCCGCTGATGGTCGGTGAGCGGCCGCTGGTCGTGCAGGGCAACTTCGAGGCTGGGCGCCCCGTGGGGCTGCGTCCCGGCACACCGCTGTGCGTCCCGTTGGCAATCAACTTCCCGACGATCCCGGTAACGCCCGGGAAGAGCTACACTTGGCAGCTCTCAATCAACGGTGCCACCCACTCCGACTGGCGCCAGAGTTTCTTCGTCCGCCTCCCCAAGCCGTCTGGCTCTCCGAGCACCCCGCCCCGCTGACCGCTGACCGCCGCACTCTGCCCTCGACCAGCCTGGCCGCCGACCGACACACTCTGCCTCGACCAGCCTGACCGCTGACCGACGCACTCGGCCCCCGACCAGCCTGGCCGTTGATTTGGGATCGCCGCTCTTCGCAGAGAGGCGGGTCAGAGGTTGATCGGGTCGACGATGTCGCGGAACACGGCGATCAAACCCACGCCCACAAGCAGAACCACCACCCCGTAGGCGACGGGAAGCAACTTGGCGTAGTCGACCCGGTGGGTGCGTCCGCCAATGGAGCGGATCCGCTCATAGATCGCGACGGCCGCGTGGCCGCCATCGAACGGCGGCAGCGGGATCAGGTTGATCAGACCGATGGAGATGTTGAGCCCCGCAAGAAAGATCAGCACCGCGTCGAAGCCGTCGTCGGTCAACTGGGCACCCAACTGCGCCGCGCCGTAGATCGAGATGATCCTCTGCTCATCGGGGTCACGCGCATCTTGGGAACGGATCGCAACCTCACGCTCGGACGCAACACTCGACGACACCTGCTCGGCGGGACTGTCGATGTCGCCGGTCAACGTGTCAGAGACGAAGCCCTGGAGCCCTCCGCCCGCAACCAACTCCCCCATCCCCACCAGGACCGCCCTGGTATAGGAACCGAACCCGCGGATGGCGCCGATGACACCGTCGACGATTCCTGACGGTTCGCGGTAACGCCGAGGACCGACACCGAAGAAGCCCGAAGCCGCGACCTCCGCGGGGAGCAGTCGCGAAACCACGGCTTCATCGACGACCAGCAACTCAGAACCGCCAACCGGGTCGACGATGATCTGCAGCGGTTCGCCAGTCCGATCACCGACCGCGGCTGCGACCTCGTCCCAACCCGACACATCGACCCCCTCGACTGAAAGGATGCGGTCTCTCGGCAACAGCCCGTTGATCGCAGCCGCCCCCTCCGGGGTCAACCGAGAACCGAGAGTCACCGTCCCGGTCAAGGTCTCCGAACCGCGCCGGTACACCACCCCGACCTCCTGGGCGCCACGAGCGGTCACAATCTCACCGAACTGAGCGAAGTCGGTGATCTCAATGCCGTCGATCGAGACGATCTCGTCTCCTGGCTCGATCCCCAACTCAGCCGCCGCGCTGCGGTCGCTGACGGCCGACACCGACCAACGGTCATCGTCGGTCGGCAGGCCGTAGACCAACAGCACAATGAACAACAGCGCGATCGCCAACAAGAAGTGCATGGCTGATCCCGCACTGACCACCAGCAGCCTCCTGGGAAACGACTTGACTCGATAGGTGCGGTGCTCATCGCCGGGCGGGACCACGTCCAGATTGTTCATCCCGATGATCCGGACATACGCGCCCCCAGGTATCGCCTTGACCCCGAAGGTGGTCTCGCCGCCGCGGAACGACCACAGACGCGGACCGAACCCTATGAAGAACTCGGTGACCTTCATCCCCGTCCACCGCGCCGTGAGATAGTGGCCCATCTCGTGCATGAAGATCATGAACACGATGAACGTCACGATGAACGCCCAGCTCCAGCTGACAAAGACCCCGAGAGCCACCAGGGCCAGAATCAATATCGCCAACCCGATGAAGTCAGTGGACGCATCCGGGTCGCCCGCAACATCGGCCGCAACATCACCCGCGACGGGGCCGCGCGCCAAGGAGGGCAGCCGACGCTTGCCAGCGGGGTTGTCAGCCATCAGCCGGCTCTCTTGTCGACCAGGTCACGGGCGACCACGCGGGCACGGCGATCGATGTCGAGCACCGCCTCTGAATCGGTCGCCAGATCCCCGGGCCACTGCTGCATCACTGCCTCGACGACCTCTGCAATGTCGACCCACCGAAGCGCCCCGGCGAGGAAAGCATCCACGGCCACCTCGTTGGCTGCGCTCAGCCATGCCGGGGCAGTCTCTGCTGCGCGCCCTGCCTCATAGGCCAGCCCGAGGCACCTGAACGCGTCGTGGTCCGGCGGATGAAACTCGAGCAGTGAAGGCTCCGACCAGTCGATGGCGCCGTAGGGCCGGACGGTCCGATCAGGGAACGCCAGGGCATAGCCGATGCACAAGCGCATGTCGGGAAGCGACAGTTGAGCCAGAGTCGCGCCGTCGCTGTAGCTCACCATCGAGTGGACGATCGACTGGGGATGGATCACCACGGTGATGCGGTCGAGATCGATGCCGAACAGCTCGTGGGCCTCTATGACCTCGAGGCCCTTGTTCATCAGAGTGCTCGAGTCGATCGTGATCTTCGGCCCCATCGACCAAGTCGGATGTGCAAGGGCATCTTGAACCGTGACGTCGCTGAGCTCCCGTCGGGTACGGCCCCTGAAGGGGCCCCCGCTGGCCGTCAACACAATCTCTGCCACGCGGTCCGAAGGTCCGACCTTCCCAGAGACGCCGTCGGCGCGCAGGCACTGGTGGATCGCGCAATGTTCGCTGTCCACCGGAATCAGTTCCGCCCCCGGGGTCGCCCAGGCCCGCTGCACCACCGGACCCGCGGCTATCAGGGACTCCTTGTTGGCCAGAGCCAGCCGTCTGCCTGCCTGCAGAGTCGCCAACGTGACTGGAAGCCCCGCAAACCCGACCACAGCATTGACCACCGTCTCCGCACAGGTCGCCGCCGCAGCCAGGGCATCGGCACCTACCCACAGGTCGGTGCCGGCCGGAAGGCGACCGCGCAACTGCTCGGCACAACTGCGGTGCGCGACCGCAACGACCTCGGGCCTGAACTCGACGGCCTGTTCAAGGACCGCATCCACCGAGGAGGCGACGCCCAGTGCCGATATCCGGTAGCGGTCGGGCTCAGCCCGGACGATCTCAAGCGTCTGCGTCCCGATGGAGCCAGTCGAACCGAGCACCGCGACAGATCTGCTCACACCTTCGACGCTACCCGCTGCGGCCCGCCAACAAGCGGCAGCCGGATCACAGCAGCACGAACCGCGACACGTAGAAGGTTGTCGGCAGCACGAACAACAGACTGTCGAAACGGTCGAGCACCCCGCCATGGCTCGGCAGTATCGAACCCATGTCCTTGATGCCCAGATCCCTCTTGATCTGAGACTCAGCAAGGTCGCCGATCGGCGCTGCTATCGCCGCGGCGATCCCGAGGATCATGATGTCGGCGAACCCGCCGCCCGCTGAGACGTCGGCAAAAGGCGAGGGTTGGGACAGCAGGCCCATCGCGAACGCGGCACCCACAGCCGCCAAGACACCCCCGATGAGTCCCTCCAGAGTCTTGTTGGGGCTAGCTGCTGACAAAGGCGAACGGCCCATGGTCCGTCCCACCACCAAGCCGCCCGTGTCGTAGCAGACCGTGATGATGATCGCCGTGGTCAACATCCCGGTCCCGAGGTCAGGGATTGAGAGCATCAACGCCGCGTAAGACCCCAGCAGGCCGATGTGGAGTATCCCCAGCATGGTCGAACCGAGGCCGCGCACCGGCGAGTCGCTCGGGGCGACCACCAGATACCACAGCGCGCCGAAGACCACCGACATCACCAGCACCAGCCCGGCCGCGGACTCCCCCCGCCAATACACCGCCAGGGGCATCGACGCGACGGCGGCGACCCCCAGCAGGACAGCGGGCTGCAGACCGCCTACCCGAGCCGCGTTGAAGAATTCGACCGCAGCGACCGCGAGCACCACGGTGACCACCCCGACCGCGACCCATTCGCGGTAGGCCATCGCGGCGAGGATCAACGCCCCCAATCCCAGGCCCACAATCGTGGCAGTGACGAAATCGCGGTCGCCGGCGCCCGTTACTCCCAGAGCCGTGCTCAACGGTGTCGCCGCGGATTCTTGCGGCGGCACCGCCTCGCCGTCGTCGTGAGCGAAGAACGCGTCCGCGTCCGCGTCCACCGGGCGCGACGGCTGCTTCGGGGGCGGCGGCAGCTGGGCCTCCTCCGCCCAGCTCGGTTCCGAAGCGTCGCCGGCCCAACCCCCATAGTCCTCGGGGACCGGCTCTGCGCCAGCGGGTCGGGACTGGGGCTTGAACGTGACGCTCTCGGCGGGGTTGCGGACCTTCGGCACCGCCCCAGTCGGAGGCTGGCTCCAGTGCGGCACCGCCGCGTCATCATCCTCAAAGGAGATCTCAGCGTCGCCGAACACCGACCGTCCTGGTGCTACATCGTCATCGACCGGGTCCGTGCGTTGAACGCGAAATCCCTCTTTGTCCTGCTGTTGGCTCATGGAATCGCTCTCTTCGCGGAGGACCGGTGGTCAGACCTCCATCAACTCCCGCTGCTTGTTGGCCTGTGCCCGGTCAATCATAGCCACATGGGAGTTCTTGAGCGCGTCCAGCCGTCCATGGGCTCGCGCGACGTCGTCTTTGGACACTCCCCCATCACTTTCAAGCTGATCGATCTCCTTGCGCGCGGCCCGCCGCGCCGCGTTGACCCTCTGTTTGCCTTCCTCGCCCATGGCGCCCACGACCCTCGACAGTTCACGGCGCCGTTCCTCGGTGAGAGGCGGGAACGCCAGCCTGACGACGCGACCGTCGTTGCTGGGAGTCAGACCCATGCCGCTGTCGATGATTGCCCGCTCGATCGCGTTCAGGTTCGCGGGGTCGTGGGGGGTGACGACCAGCAGCCGAGCCTCGGGCACACCGAAACTCGCCAACTCCTGGATCCTCATCTCAACGCCGTAAGCCTCCACGCTGAGCCGCTCCAAGAGGCTCGAGGAGGCGCGGCCCGTGCGCACGCTCGAGAACTCGCGCCGAGTATGGTCCACCGCACTGCGCATCTGCTCGCCGGCGTCCTCGACGGCCAGATCGATCAGTTCGTTCACGGGTTCCCCCTGCCAGCGTCGATCAGTTCGTTCACGGGTTCCCCCTGCCGGCGTCGATCAGTTCGTTCACGGGTTCCCCCTGCCGGCGTCGATCAGTTCGTTCACGGGTTCCCCCTGCCGGCGTCGACCAGTGTGCCGACCA
>JAHQYN010000190.1 GCA_024421085.1 Acidimicrobiia bacterium | reverse complement strand
TTTTGTTGCCGTTACGGGTTCGTGTAACGGGTCAGTGCCGCCTTCGGGTCCAACAACTCAACAACTACCGCACCCTCCTGTATCCCGGGAAAGCCAACTGGCGCCACTCAACACCCTCACTCCGACCCAAAACGCGAAGCCCCGATAAACGTCAACGGTGGCTCCATCACCAGCTGAGCCGCGGAACCGGCGGCTGATCGTGTTTGAACTACGGCCCCAGCTGCGACAGCGGCACCACGTCAACCCCGTCGGGACGCCGGTAGGCGCGCTGTCCGAACGCGGTGAGCATGACGTGTGCAGTCGGAGGGTCTCGCCGCGAGTGCCTGACCGCCTGGCGGGCTACAGACAACAGCGCCGCAGCAGCCTCGTCCAACCTGGAGGGCACTCCTCCGAGTTTGATTTCGACCGCGATCCACCGTCCGTCGGGATGTTCGACTACCGCGTCCAACTCCCGATTCTGGTCGTCGTGATAGTGCCAGACCGACATGTCGTGAGCTTCCGCGTACACTCGCAGATCCCGTATGGCCAACGATTCAAACAGGAGTCCCAAGGTCCTCAAGTCTTCAAGCAAGTGGCCCGGCCCTACCCGTAGCGCGGCAGCAGCCAACGACGGGTCCGTCATATGCCGTTTCGGAGATTGGCGCAGCACCGACTTGGAGCGCATCGCTGGTGCCCATCCTTCGAGGTCGTCCAGTACGAACAAGCGATGCATGGCGTCGATATAGCTGCTGACGGTATGGCGGCTCACCGCAGGCCCATCGCCGGCCGTGTCTCGGGCGAGCGACGCTTGAGTTGCGACGGTCGCCGTGTGGCGGGCGCAGGATCGGAGCAAGCGCATGACCTTTGCAGGGGAACGTCGCACTCCGGTCTCCAAAGGCATGTCGGCTTTGATGGTTTCATTCAAATAGGCGGCAAGGAGCCTCTGAGCGAGATCTGAGGCCAAGCCCAGGTGACGAGGCCACCCACCGGTGCAGACAATGTCAGCCCAGGCTCCGAGAGAAATCTCCTCTGAGCTTCCTGACTGCGCGGGTTCGCCGGACATCAATGATCTCAACGACACAGTCCCGTTGGAGTGACCTGTCTCGAACAACGACATCGGCCGCATCCGGACCCGAATCAAGCGGCCGGCCCCGGAGTGCCGGGTAATGTCGTCAACCTTCTCTGCAGAACCAGTGAGAATGAAACGGCCAGGGTTGCGGTCTTCGTCGCTGACTCCCTTCAAAATGTTCCACAACTCCGGGACCCGCTGGTACTCGTCCACCAGTTTGGGCGAAGGCCCCTCGGATAGAGCGGGGCGTGGAGAGGCCCGGGCTAGGGCCAAGTCGTTGGCGTCCGCGTCCAGCATCATCTTGGAGCGTGCCGAACTCAGGCCAGTCCAGGTTTTCCCGCATCCTTTGGCTCCTTCCAAAAGCACCATCGGTGCCGATGCGAGCGCACGGCGAACCGCAGACTCCACAACCCGAGAAACGTAGCCGTCAGGTACGAACAAAGCGCTGTCCACAACCTGAATATACAATTTCCGCTAGGTAAAATATACAATTTCCGCGCCATTGGTTAGACAATTTCCGTAGCCGTTAGCCGGTGCAGGGCCGAGGAACCGCTGGACAGCTCTAGTCGGGCCACTCGATGTTGTAGTCCTCGAACCAGAACCGGGCCTCACGGATGGCGGTCGGCGAGGTGCGCAGGGCGAGATCCTGGTTGAGTTCCAACGGCGTGGGGCCGATGTCTTCAGCGATCTTGGTGAGGCCGCCGAGGTCGAGGTCGTAGCAGCGCACCGCGTTGAGGCCCAGCAGCAGTCGGGTCTCCTCCACCGGGATCTCCTGGAAGTCAGTCTCAAGACGTTCGATCGTGTGCGGCCACGAGCCTTCGGGATGGGGATAGTCGGTGCCCCACATCAGCGCACCGATACCGTTCACGTAGCGGCGGCGAAGTTCGACCTTGCTCATCGTCGAGGCACCGATGAAGACGTTGGTGCCGACGTACTCCGAGGGCAGTTTCTGGATGAGGCCCTTGGTGCGCGAGGCCATCTTCTTGACCTTCCAGTTGCGCCCGCCGAACACCGCGTCGGTCTTGAACAGCAGGTCGCCGAGCCACCACGAACCGCATTCGACCGGTGCGTACTTCAGGTTCGGGAACTTGTCGAACTTGCCTGAGAGCAGCAGCTGCCACAGCGGTCGGTGGGTCCAGAAGGCAACTTCCAGCATGTACTGGGCCATGTTGTCGTTGTAGGACTCGGAGTCGGCCTCCCCGGAATGGGTGTGGACCACCAGCCCGGCTTCTGCACAGGCTGCCCATACCGGGTCGTAGCTCTCGTGGCCGTACGACGGATGGTCGTGCCACATCGTCGGGATCATGATTCCCTTGATGCCGGGCTTGTTGGCCAGCGCCTCGATCTCCTTGACGGACTCGGCGACCCCGTGGGTGATCGGCACGAGCGCTACCCCGGCTCGGCGGGGAGGGTTGGTGGCACAGAACTCTTCGAGCCAGCGGTTGTGGGCTCGGGCACCGGCCCAGGCAAGCCTCGGGTCGGTGATCATCCCGGCCTGCAGCCCGGCCCCGAACGGTGGAGCCTCCATTCCGGTGACGGCATCGCCGTCGGCGAATATGATCTCGCCCGCCACACCGTCGGCGTCGAGGGTCTTGTCGCGGATCTCAGGGTCGTACGCGCCTTTGAGGCCGACTTCGTTGTCCCGTTCCCACTGCTCGACGTATGCGCCGTTGAGTTCTTCGACCATGGCCCGGTGCTGATGGCGGGTCTGCAGCCATTCGTCGAACTCGGCGTGCACGGATGACTCGAGGTACTTGCGGTAGTCCTCAACGAACAGCCCGGCGTGGGTGTCGGACGACACGATGATGTATGGGGCGTTGCTCTGGTCTACGCCTTCAAGCGGATTCGGCATGGGTGTGGTCCTTTGCGATTTGAGCTTTCTACCCGAACCCGGGCATTGTAGGTCAGCGTTGATCGCGCTTGGAAATCTCAGTCCATCGGAGGACCGCCAATGACCACGCCAGAGAACCCAGTGCCCACCAACCCAGTGCCCACCAGCCCAGCCCCGATGAGCCGTCCGGGGGAGGTCGCCGGCTGGCCCAAACTCGTCGTCAAGTACACGACCGACGAGGCCAACATCGCTCCGCTGCTGCCGCCCGGGCTGACCCCGCTCGATCCGGTTGTGCAGATCGGGATCTATTGTGTGCCGGTCCTCGGTGAACCCGAGTTCGGGGTCAGCGTGAAGGTTCCGGCTTCGTTCAACGGTGTCGAGGGGGCTTACAACCTCGGCATGGGGATCGACCAGGAGGCTGCGGTGTTCATCAGCGGCGAGCTCAACGGTCAGCCCAAGTTTCTCTGTGACATCAAGTTCTTCCGTCTCGGAGACCATGTAGGCGCCCGCACCGTCCATCAGGGTTACACGTTCATCGAGTTCTCCGGTGAGGTGACCGGTGTGGGCGCCCCGGTCACCGGCGAGTTCGTTGAGCACGAGTGGTGGACCAAGTATTCCCGAGCGATCGGCGGCGCCGAGAAGCAGTACGACTTCCCACCCCATGTGGTCGATGTGGCGACTCGCTTCGAGCAGATCCATGTGGAGGAGATCGACGGCGATCTGAAACTGCTCGACTCACCCTGGGATCCGGTGGCGCGTTACCTGCCGGTCAAGGAGATGGTGTCGTCCCAGCTGGTCACCCATCAGGTCAAGGCACGCGACATCACCAACGCCGGCCCCCTCGACCCCGACACCTTCCCCCCCCCCCCCCCCCCCCCCCCCCCCCCCTCCCGCCCCCCGGACGCCCCCGGGGGCGCCCGCCGCGGCCCGGGCGCCGGGGGCCCCCCCCGCCACACCTGAGCCCACCAAACCCGCGCCGACGCCAGGGCCAAGCGGCCCGT
>JAHQYN010000038.1 GCA_024421085.1 Acidimicrobiia bacterium | reverse complement strand
GAAGTGCTCACAGCAACGAAAAAATATCGGGACGGCGAAATTTCCAAGACCGACCTAGAACAAATCATCCGTCACTATCTCAACAATTGACCCCAAGATGTGCCGATCAGGGGCCGAGCGCGGTGATCGGAATCACTGTGGTGCCGTCTGGACGTTCGTGGCCGTACCCGGTCGCTGTGAGTATCACCAGCTTCGATGGCCCACCGGCGTGAGGCACGTCGACAGTGTCTGCCAGTTTGAGCAGGGACTTGGCCGCGTGGTATCCCTGTGACTCAACACCGGCTTGAGGTGCCTGCATCTCAATAATGTATCAAACAGGGCGAAACGAATGCATCAAACAGAGCGTGTCTAATGCATCAAACGTGATCGGCCTGTGGGCTTCGCCGCGGGTTCGGGTCGGCGACGGCCCGGTCTGCGCACGCTCGGTGACGAGGAGACGGACGAGAACCGTTTCCCGGTCCGGTGGTGCCGCGATGGCTGCCGCACCCGCTAGGACAGGGCCGATACGACGTAGTCGAGGCAGGCGGTGAGGGCTTCGACGTCGCTGGGGTCGATGGCGGGGAACAGACCGATCCGGAGCTGGTTGCGGCCCAGGCTGCGGTATCCGAAAGTGTCGACTATGCCGTTCGTCGACAGCACGTCGTAGATCGTGTCGGCGCTCACCGCGTCGGAGAAGTCGATGGTCGCGACGACCTTGCTGCGCTGCTTTGGGTCTTGCACGAACGGGCTGGCGAAGTCGCGGCTCTCGGCCCACGAATACATGATCTCGGCGGACTGGGCGCAACGGCCCGCGGACCAGGCCAGACCTCCGTTCTCGTTGAACCAGTTCACCGTGTGCGCGGTCAAGAACACGGTCGCCAGAGAGGGCGTGTTGTAGGTCTGGTCCTTGCGGGAGTTGTCGACAGCCAGCTTGAGGTCGAGCGTCGGGGGAATCCAACGGTCGCTGTTGGCAAGGCGTTCGACACGCTCGATAGCCGCTGGTGACATCATGGCGATCCACAGACCGCCGTCCGCGGCCATCGCCTTCTGAGGCGCGAAATAGTAGGCGTCGGTGGCGGAACCGTCGAACATCAGGCCGCCCGCCGCGGAGGTTGCGTCGACCAGCATCAGCGCGCCTTCGTCGTCGACCCGTATCGGGTTGAGCATCACCCCGGTCGATGTCTCGTTGTGGGGATAGCAGTAGGCGTCGACTCCGTCGACGGCAGCCAGCGGGGGGTGCGTTCCGTAATCGGAGGTCGCCACGGACGGAGCCTCCAGATGCGGCGCAGCGCCGACGCCTCGAGCGAACTTGCCGCTGAACTCACCGAAACTCAGATGGTGGCTGCGCGCTTGGATCAGGCTGAACGTGGCGCAGTCCCAGAAACCGGTGGCGCCACCGTTGCCGAGGACGACTTCATAGCCGTCGGGTGCCCGCAGCAGCTCGGCGATTCCGTTGCGGAGCTCGGCCACCGCCAGACGCACCGGCATCCGGCGATGCGAGGTGCCCAGGTAGTCGGTGGCTCGGGCACTGAGAGCCTTAAGCGCAACCGGGCGCACTTTCGTCGGTCCGCTTCCGAACCGGCCGTCGACTGGGAGCAGGTCGGCGGGAATGATGATGTCTGGAATTGTCACGGGACCAATCTTGGCACCCAAACAAGGGTTTCGGACGGCAATTGGAGCAACTTCAGGCAGATTTTCCGCACGCTGCCCGGGCATCTCGCTAGCCTCCGCGGTATGTCTGCTGACCGCATCTCGACTCGGGTGGGGTCCATTGCGCCCTCGGCGACTCTCGCTGTGTCCAACAAGGCCAAGGCGCTGCGGGCCGCCGGTGAGCCGGTCATCGGGTTCGGGGCCGGAGAACCCGACTTCGCCACCCCCCGACACATCGTGGAGGCGGCCGTTGATGCCTGCCGCAACCCGCAGATGCACAAGTACTCAGCTGTTGGTGGACTCCCCGAACTCAAGGAGGCGATCGCCGCCAAGACCCTGCGCGACAGCGGCCTTGGGTGCACCGCCGCCGATGTCCTGGTGACCAACGGTGGCAAGCACGCCGTGTACAACACCTTCGAAGCGCTGTTGAACCCGGGCGACGAGGTGCTGCTGCCGACGCCGTACTGGACCACCTATCCCGAGCCGATAGCGCTGGCCGGCGGTGTGACCGTACCCGTGCTGACCGATGCGGCAGACGGTTTCAGGGCCTCGCTGGAGCAGCTTGAGGCCGCACGCACAGCAGACACCAAGGCACTCGTCTTCGTGTCGCCCTCGAATCCGACGGGCGCGGTGTACCCCCGCGACGAGATCGAGGCGATCGGGCGCTGGGCCGTCGAGCACGGTCTCTGGGTCATCACCGACGAGATCTACGAACACCTGGTGTATGGCGACAACCAACACCATTCGATGCCGGTGGTCGTGCCCGAGTTGCGCGACCGCGCCGTCGTGCTCAACGGCGTGGCCAAGACCTATGCCATGACCGGATGGCGGGTCGGCTGGATGATCGCACGGACCGATGTGATCAAGGCGGCGCAGAACCTGCAGTCGCACTGCACCAGCAATGTGGCCAATGTCTGCCAGGCAGCCGCGCTCGCCGCGGTCTCGGGTCCGCTCGATGCCGTGGAACAGATGCGAGAGGCTTTTGATCGTCGTCGACAGGCGATGTACCGGTTGCTGAGCAGTATCGACGGTGTCCTGTGTCCCGAACCCCAAGGTGCGTTCTACGCCTATCCCGACTTGACCGGCGTGTTGGGCCGCAGCTATGGCGGGGCGATGCCGACGACCACGATCGAGCTTGCCGAGTTGATGCTCGAGCAGATCAAGGTGGCGATCGTCCCCGGCGAAGCGTTCGGCGCCGCCGGCGGAGCCCGGCTCTCATTCGCGCTCGGCGACGATGACCTCAGTGAGGGCGTGGGCCGCATCGTCGACTATCTCAACGGCTGATCCGGTGCGTTCCACCGACACGGCTTTCTCCAATATTGGACACCGAGTCAGCCCCTACGGTGCTTGGTCGTCGTCGATCAGTGCAGCCGATCTGGTGGGTGGAGCCGTTCGGATTTCGGAGGTCCGCGCGGACCCCGTCGATTCTGACCTGATCTGGTGGTCGGAGACCCGGCCCGAGGAGAGCGGGCGCACGGCGGTGATGCGCTACTCGATTCCGCAGGGCGAGACCAGCGAACACACGCCCCCAGATGCCAACGTGCGCACGCTGGTCCACGAGTACGGCGGCGCAGCGTGGTGGCCCCACGACGGACGACTCTTCTATGTCGATTTCGCCGACCAGCGCCTCCGTGTGATCAACCGGGCGGGCCGGGTCCGCTTCCTGAGCGATGAGCCTGCGCAGCCACGAGCCGACCGCTTCGCCGATGGTAGAGTCACGCCCGACGGCCGTTGGTGTGTGGCCGTCGCCGAGCCCGGGCCGGCCCGTTTGGCGGAGGGGAGGGCCCCGCCGGGGGGCGGTGGGTGTGGGGCCGCCCGCGGGCGTCCCCGCTGGGGGGGTGAGCGGGTTGACGAGCCGGTCGACGATCCGGTCAACGAGCCGGTCAACGAAATTGTGGCTGTGCGGACCGACGGTTCTGCGGAGATCAACGTCCTGTATGGCGATGCCGACTTCGTGATGTCGCCCCGCCTGTCGGCCGACGGGAATCTGCTGGCCTGGATCTCCTGGGACCACCCCAACATGGGTTGGGACTCGACTCGACTGCACATCGCCCGCCTTGCACGGGGACGCCTCGAAGGCGAGATCCTCACGGTCGGGGCACAGGACTCTGCGAGCTACTGCGAACCCGACTTCGGTGTCAACGGTCTGCGGGTGTGTTGCGATCACCAAGGTTGGTGGAACCTCTACGACGTGGACCTGACGAGCGGCGAGCTCTCCCGAGCAGTCGGCGGTCCCTTCGAGATCGCCACCCCGCCGTGGGTGTTCGGCATGCAACGCTGGACCGCACGCGCCGCCGGCCACGGCGACGAGCAGGTCTTCGCGGTCGCCGGAATGCCGACCGGCGACGAACTGATAGTCGACGGCAGCACGCTGTCGCTGCCCGACAGCTCAATCACCTCGCTCTCGGCGGGGCCCGGGGCGGTGGTGGCGGTCGGTTCGGGCTACGGCCACGAGACCGAGGTGATCAGCCTGCGCACCGACCGCAGCGGGCTGCACCGTGAAGTGATCCGGCCCTCAAGACGACTGCCGTTCGAGAAGGGCTACCTGATCGAACCCGAGTGGATCACCTTCCCAACCGGTTCTGGTCCGGCGGGTTCTGGTCCGGCGGGTTCTGGGCCCTCCGGTCCTGGCCCCCCCGGGTCTGGGGGGGCGGGGGTTGGGGCCTCCTCGGCCTGGCCGCCCCGGGCTCGGGGGGGTTCGGGTCCGGCGGGTTCGGGTCCCTCCGGTCCTGGCCCGACCGGTTCTGGTGCGGCGGGTTCTGGTCCCTCCGGTCCTGGCCCGACCGGTTCTGGTGCGGCGGGTTCTGGCTTGACCGCTTTGGGGGACCTTGGTGAGAAGGGCGGCGAGGTAGCGCACGGGTTGTTCTACCCGCCGACGAACCCCACCCACGTCGGCCCCGAAGGTGAGCTCCCGCCGCTGATGGTCATGGCCCACGGCGGACCGACAGCACAGGCCCGCCGCGAGCTTCAACCGGGCATCCTCTATTGGACCTCTCGCGGCGTAGCGGTGGTCGATGTCGACTATCGGGGCTCAACAGGCTACGGCACGGCCTTTCGCAGAGCGCTCGACGGGCAATGGGGGGTCGCGGACGTGGCCGACTGCGTCGCCGCGGCGCAGTATCTGGCCGCGCGGGGCGATGTCGACCCGAAGCGACTCATGATCCGCGGCGGCAGTGCGGGAGGGTTCACGGTCCTCGCAGCCCTAGCGTTTCATGATGTGTTCTCGGCCGGGGCCAGCCGCTACGGCATCGCCGACCTCGAAGCCCTAGCGACCGACACCCACAAGTTCGAGTCGCGTTACCTCGACACCCTTGTGGGCACCTATCCCGAGCAGCGAGACGTGTACGTGGAGCGGTCGCCGATCAACCATGTCGCGGCGATCGACACGCCGTTGATCGTTCTGCAGGGGGCCGAGGACGTGATAGTGCCGCCCTCACAGGCGGAGCTGATCGTCTCTGCATTGAAGTCCAAAGGAGTCAAGGTTGCGTACCTGCTGTTTCCCGACGAACAGCACGGGTTCCGCCAGGCTGACAACATTGTCCGTGCGTTGGAGGCCGAACTGGCATTCTTCGGCGAAGTTCTCGGCTTCGACCCGGCTGGTCTCACCACAGCAGCGCACAACGATGCATAGAATCGCTCGTTGGTTGCCAGACGAAGCGCCGGCGAACCTGGGCCGCAATAGTTCCCCCAACAGATCAAGGTGGATCTTGTGAAACTTCACGCAAACCACACAAACATCGACTCGTCACCGAACGAGTTTCCCAACAGATCAAGGTGGATTCTGTGAAACGTGTACTGGTGTGCGAAACGATTGCTGAGACGGGCTTGGACC
Source organism: Acidimicrobiia bacterium (assembly GCA_024421085.1). GTDB lineage: Bacteria > Actinomycetota > Acidimicrobiia > Acidimicrobiales > Aldehydirespiratoraceae > VXYK01. Next base: position 22,638 of record JAHQYN010000038.1, on the reverse strand, counting down.
TGCTCCGCTCGGCGGGCCACAACGTCGATGTGCAACTCGGTCTGTCACCGGACGGGTTGCGCGAAGCGGTGGCAGGTGCCTCGGCGTTGATTGTCCGCTCGGCCACGCAGGTCGACGCGGCTGTGCTGGAGGCCGGCACCGACTTGGTTGTGGTGGGCCGGGCCGGGGTCGGTGTCGACAATGTCGATGTTGCCGAAGCCACGAAGCACGGCGTGACAGTTGTCAATGCGCCGCTGTCCAACGTCACGTCAGCCGCGGAACACTCGATGGCATTGATCTTGGCACAGGCCCGCAACGTGCCCCAGGCGCATGCGGCAATGATCCAGGGCCGTTGGGAGCGATCGCAGTGGCAGGGAGTGGAACTCGCCGGCAAGACCCTCGGTGTTATCGGCCTGGGCCGGATCGGTTCTCTGGTCGCGGAGCGTGCCTTGGCATTCGGCATGAAGATCGTGGCCCACGACCCCTACATCACCCAACAAGCCGCCGACCGGGTCAACGCCGAGTTGATCGAACTCGACGAGCTGATCGAACGCTCCGACTTTGTGACGCTGCACCTGTTGAAGACACCGGAGACGGTCGGGCTCATCGGTGCCGAGTTGCTGGCCAAGGCCAAACCGTCCTTGCGGATCGTCAACGTCTCACGAGGCGGTGTGATCGACGAGGAAGCCCTCGCTGCCGCGGTTCGCTCCAAGAAGATCGCCGGTGCGGCAATAGATGTGTTTAACGTTGAACCGGCGCTCGATTCGCCGTTGGTCGGCGTGGACGGGATCGTGGTGACTCCGCACCTCGGTGCCAGCACTGCCGAAGCCCAACTCGCCGCCGGGGTCACCATCGCACAACAGGTCCAACTCGCTCTCACCGGCGAGGCCGTCCCCTTCGCGGTGAACCAGCCGAGCGCGGTGAACCAGCCCCCGCATGAGCCGCGGAGCGCGGTGAACCAGCCCCCTGCATGACTCGCAGCGTCCTCAGGCGGCGCCCGGAATCGGCACCGCCGGTGGGTCAGCGCTGAGCTCTGCGGTAACCGTCTGCTTGCGCGTCGGCCTCGTTGGCGTAGCAGTGGTCCGGAACCGTCCGGTCATAGGAGCTTCCGCCAGGTACGTGGAAGATCTTCGAAGCGCTCTTGGCCTTGATCGGGTAGCCCGGCGGACAGGCACCGTCGACCGGATCAACGCCGGCCGGCGCGAACTTCACGGGGCCGCTTCGGGGCGCTGGATCCTTGGTCTCTTCGAGGGGCGGCCAAGTTGCCGAGCCGACACCCTCACGCCGACGCCGGCGGGTGAGGCTCCGCACGGTTCCCACAGCGATGCCCACGATCGCGCCGATCTTCAACAGTCGGGCCATGCGAGCCAATGCTTTGGACATGGCTCAGAGAGTATCGGATCTGCTGCAGCGTTTCAGTTGGCGGGCACCCAGGCTGGGCGTCTCGCCTCGTACACCTCTATCTCTGGGAGGTGTCGCATGGTGAGCCCGATGTCGTCGAGTCCCTCCAGGAACCGCTGCTGGGTGCCCGAATCCAATGGAAACGAAGATTCGAGCCCGACGGCAGGCACCTCCACCGTGAGACGCTCGACGTCGATGGTTATCTCCAAGGCCGGATCGTCCTGCACAGCCTGCATCAGAGTCGCGTTGAACTCGGAACTGACAGTCACCGGCACGAGCCCGTTCTTGGTGCAGTTGTTTCGGAAGATGTCGGCGAAGCGCGGTGAGACGACCGCTTCAAAGCCGTATTGCTGAATCGCCCAGACGGCATGCTCACGAGAGGATCCGGTTCCGAAGTTGATCCCGGCGACCAGAATGTTGGCCTTGGCGTACTGCTCTTGGTTGAGCACGAAGTCACGGTCGTCCCGCCACTCCGAGAAGAGGCCTTTCTCAAACCCGGTGCGTTCGACTCGTTTCAGCCAGTCGCTGGGAATTATCTGGTCGGTGTCGACATCGGCACGATCAAGCGGAAGTGCTGTGCCGGTGACGATTTGTACTGCTTTCATTTCGCTGCGGTTCTTTCAGGTTCGGGCCGTTGGGAATGATTAAGTTGCGGGGAATCGTTGAGTTGCGCCGTCAGGAGAGGTCGGCGGGGGTGGCGAAGGTTCCGGCGATGGCAGTCGCCGCGGCCACCGCCGGAGATACGAGGTGGGTTCGCCCGCCCCGGCCTTGGCGGCCTTCGAAGTTCCGGTTGGAGGTGCTGGCGGCCCGCTCGCCTGGTTGGAGCTTGTCTGGATTCATTGCCAGGCACATTGAGCAGCCCGGCTCTCGCCAGTCGAACCCGGCGGCTCCGAAGATCTCGTGAAGCCCCTCGGACTCGGCCTGTTGTTTGACCTGACCAGAACCGGGGACGACCAGGGTGCGCACCCCGGAGGCGACCTTGCGGCCCGCAGCGACCTTGGCGGCATCTCGAAGGTCTTCTATACGGCTGTTGGTGCATGAACCGATGAAGACCGTGTCGACCGACACTTCACGCATCGGAGTCCCGCCCGTCAGTCCCATGTACTGCAGCGCCCGGGCTGCGGAGTCACGGCTAGCGGCATCGTCGAACGAGTCAGGTGTCGGGATCGCGCCGTGCAGCGGCATCACCTGGGCGGGGTTGGTGCCCCACGACACATGCGGAGCGATCTCATCGCCGTTGAGGGTCACGTATTCGTCGAAGGTGGCGTCGGGATCGCTCGGCAGTTGCCGCCAATGGGCGAGGGCTGCCTCCCATTTGGCGCCTGTCGGTGACTTCTCGCGCCCCTCGAGGTAGGCGAAGGTGGTGTCGTCAGGTGCGATCAGTCCCGCTCTGGCGCCGCCCTCGATCGACATGTTGCACACCGTCATGCGGCCTTCCATCGTCAGGCACCGGATCACGTCGCCGCGGTACTCGATGATCTTGCCGATCCCGCCACCGGTGCCGATACGGCCGATTATCGCCAGAATCACGTCCTTGGCCGTTGCGCCGTCGGACAGTTCGCCGTCGACGGTGATCGCCATGGTTCCGGGGCGCGCCGCCGGCAGGGTCTGGGTTGCCAGGACGTGCTCGACTTCGCTGGTCCCGATTCCGAAGGCGATGGCACCGAACGCACCGTGGGTAGCGGTGTGCGAGTCGCCGCAGACGATGGTCATTCCCGGCTGTGTCAACCCCTGTTCGGGCCCGATGACATGCACGATTCCCTGCTTTGCGTGTCCCATCGGATAGTTGACCACACCGAACTCGCTGGTGTTGCGGCGCAGAGTCTCAACCTGGACCCGGCTGATCTCATCGGCGATCGGCTTGTCGATGTCGGCGGTGGGCACGTTGTGATCTTCGGTGGCGACGGTCAGGTCGGGTCGCCTGACTTTGCGGCCGCTGATGCGCAGGCCGTCGAAGGCCTGGGGCGAAGTGACCTCATGGACAAGGTGCAGGTCGATGTAGAGTAGGTCGGGTTCACCATCGGTACCGGCGCTGACAACGTGGCGATCCCAGATTTTCTCGCTCAGTGTCTTGGGTTCGCTCATGTCGGACTCTCTTCTTTGTGGGCTGCTCGAGTTCTTCGTCTCAGGGTACGGTGCATAACGTGTGAGTCAGTCTTCGTGGGCGGTGAACTCGCGTTGACCGCTGAGCGCGTCCTTTACGACTTTGCCTGCGGCGTTGCGGGGCAGTCGTTCGCTGCGAATGTCCCAAAATGTGGGGACTTTGTACGGTGCCAACGAATTGGCAACCCAGGCCTGCAATTCCTGAGCGGTCAATTCGACACCGGTCATCGGAACCACCGACGCGGCGACGATCTGGCCGGTCAAGTCGTCTTCCAGCCCATAAACGGCGACCTCGCCCACTCCAGGATGGTCCTCGATGCGGTATTCGACTTCGATTGGGTAGACGTTCTCGCCGTTGTGAAGGATCATGTCGCGGGCTCGGCTGTCGATCGTCAGAATCCCGTCTTCGAGCCGTCCGATGTCGCCCGTGTCGAGCCAGAAATCGTTGTCGATAGTCTCGGCGGTGGCTTGGTCGTCGTTCCAGTAGCCGAGCATCGTGTATGCGCTCCTGACCATGATGTGCCCGTTTTCGCCGTCAGCCAACACGGTGCCGGCGTCGTCGCGGATCTCGACTTGCATGGTTGGCAGGACCCAGCCGGCGGCTTCGGGCCGGGCTCTCATGTCGGCACCGCTGTGGGAGGCGACCACGCCGACGGTTTCGCTTGAGCCGTAGCCGATACCCACATTGTCTGCAGCGGTCGGCAGCGTGTCGCGAACCCGCTGGGCGAGGTCGGGGCTGACGGGTGCACCGCCAAAACCGACGTTGGTCAAACTGGAGGTGTCGGTCAGGCCTTTGGCTGCTTCGTCGAGCACTCGTGGCCCCATCGACCCGATCAGGCTCCACACGGTTATGCGTTCCTTCTCGACGAGTCGAAGGCCTGCTGCTGGATCGAACCGACCGGTGCGGAAGATCAGCGTCCCGCCCGCGACCATGTTGATGAGGGTCGAGCCCGACAGTCCCGAGACGTGGAACAGCGGCGAGGTCATCATCACAATTGGAGGGTCGATTCGCGGCTCAGGAGCGGGTTGTCCAGCGCCTTGTGCCTCGGCTGCGGCCTGCATCATCCGGACCGCGCCGTTGAGCATCTGGATCTCGACGAATCCGACCAGACCCCGGTGCGTGGCTGTCGCCCCCTTGGAGCGGCCGGTGGTTCCGCTGGTGAAGAAGATCGACACGGGATCGTCTTCGGCCAACTCAAGGGTCGGCAGTGGGTGCGCGCCGACATCGCGTTGGAGTCGCTGACGCTCGGCGTCGATGTCGATGAGCGGCACCGAAGCCGATTCCGGAACCCGGGCGAGCCGCTTCTCGTCGCCGAGGATCAGCTTCGGGGCCGTCAACTCGGTGGCATGGGCGATCTCGTCGGGGGTCCACCAGCCGTTGTAGAGCGCCACGACCGCGCCGGCGCTCACCAGCGCGAAATAGGCGATCACCCAGTCAGGCGAGTTGGCGGCCAGTATCCCGACCCGGTCGCCTTTGGCGATGCCGTGGTCGGCGCTCAGTGCCGCGGCCTCCGCGGCCACCAGGTCGACGAACTGGCCATGGGTGATGCGCCGATCCTCCAGGACCAGGAACTCGCGGTCACCATGGGACCGGCAGCCCTCTACGAATTCCCGCAGCGATTTTCGGCGGTTGGCGAGAACAGGCACGTCGAATCCCCGGACCTTCTCAACTTGTATCGGGAAGTATCCGTCGGGGCCCGTGAGCCCCACAAGCAACTCATTTCGAAGCGACATGGTATTTCGAAGCGGCATGGCATCTCGAATCGGCATCGCCTCAGAGTATGCGCGCGACCCCGTGGCAGCACCTGCGCCACCGGTGCCGCGGTTCGAGTCGGCAGACGAACCGGGCTCGTCGGCAGGCAGACGCGTTGGTCGGGTGTTTTGGGTTTGTCTGTGTGTTGCGCGGCGATCACATGCAAGCCGGCGAGCAGACGCGTTGGTCGGGTGTTTTGGGTTTGTCTGTGTGTTGCGCGGCGATCACATGCAAGCCGGCGAGCAGACGCGTTGGTCGGGTGTCGTTGCGTTTGTCTGTGTGTTGTGCGGTGACCATGTGCAAGTCGGTACCGCCGAGACGCGTTGATCGGGTGCTCTCGCGTTTGCCGCATGTTCGCCCGCGCCGCTGCGGTTCATCCGGGAGCGGCGCCTGACGATGGTGTATTGTGCGACGTATGCTGATCAGCAATGGCACATGGCGGTTAGGCGCTCTTGTCGATGCCGCTCGGTTCGAGTCGGCGCAGCGGGCAAAGTGACGCAACGCAGGAGGCTGTTTCGCGAAGAGGCGTTCGCGCGCAGGGGTCGGGCCGAACCGATCAACGGCCTGCTGCGAGTCACTGCGCCGCACGAATGGTTGATCTTGGGCGTGTTCGGCTTGGCGCTGGCGACGGTCGTGCTCTGGGGCGTCTTCGGCACTATCGAGCGCAGCGTGTCGGCCGCCTGCATCGTGGCTGCTCCCGGCGAGCGGTATGCGGTGGTCGCCGACTCTGCCGGCACTGTTGTGGACGTGCTGGTCGACCCGGGCGACGAGGTCGCGGCGGGCCAACCCATCGCCCATGTCCGCACCTCAGACCTGGCTCGTCACACGGCCTTGGCGCGCGCTCGTCTGGCCACCCTCGCGGTCGGCGGCGACGCCGACGAGTCGGACTTGGCGGCTGCGCGGCGGGAACTGCAGCAGCTTGAATCACTGCAAGCATCGGGAGAGCCCGTGTTGAGCCCCTACAGCGGTGAGGTAGCGGCCCATTGGCTGGCTGCCGGGCTGCCGGTCACCGAGGGTGGCACTGTCGCATTGATCCGCACAACCTTCGGCAACGGACTCGAGGTGCTCGCAGCACTCGACTCGGCAACGGCCGCGAAGCTGAACACGGACATGTCGGCGCGGGTCTCGGTCGGACCCGACAACGGCGCGGCCAACTCCGTCTTCGGCGCTCAGGTGCAACAGGTCGCACCCCCCGGCGCGGCGCCGGGATGGCTCGCCGGACTGGGACTGCCAGTACCGCGTGACTGGCGCCTGGTGCGCCTCGACCCGACCATGGAACCTCCGCCCGCCGCGGCCGACGGAGACGCCTGCCGGGTCCGCATCGTGCTGCGCCGCGACCGGCCCGTGCAGTTGCTGGCCTCGCCCAGGGCCGTGTAGGGCCCGCAGGGCAATGGGCCTCAAACAGCTTCTCGCACGGCGCCGCACTGCACGGTGCCGCACTGCACGGCGCACGACCACACCGCTCTTCCCACAGATGGAAGCGGCCGAATGCGGGGCGGCCTGCCTCGGCATCGTGCTCGCCCATCTCGGGCGATGGGTGCCCATCGAGGCGTTGCGCGACGCCTGCTTCGTTGGGCGGGACGGGTCCAGCGCAGCCGACATCGTCAACGCAGGCAAACAGTTCGGGTTGAGGGTCACGGGTTATCGCTGCGACATCGACAAGCTGTACGACGTTGAACTTCCCGCGATCCTGTTTTGGGAGTTCAATCATTTCTTGGTGCTTGAAGGGCATCGCGGCAGGAGCAGAGGCGGGTTCTACCTCAACGACCCCGCCAACGGCCGCCGATTCATCAACGAGCAAGACTTCGGGGCTGCGTACACCGGGATTGTGCTCTGTGCTGAGCCGACCGCCGATTTTCGCAGGGGTGGCGAGCCTCGGGGCATCGTTCGAGCACTGTGGCCGTGGCTTGCAACAGTCCGCAGTTCCCTTGCCTTCGCAGTTCTGACCGGCCTTCTCATCGCGGTTCCGGGGTTGGCTGTTCCAGTGCTGCTGCGCGTTCTGATCGACTGGGTGCTCGTCGGCGGTGAGCGCTCCTGGGGCACGGTCGTGGTTGCCGCGACGGTGGTTGTCGGAGTCTTCGCCTACGCTCTGAACTGGCTTCAACAATTCACTCTGCGCAAGATTGCAGTGTCGTTGTCGGTGACCAATGCCGAACGGATGCTGTGGCGACTGTTCCGCCTGCCCACGCGATTCTTCGCCAACCGGTTTGCAGGCGACCTGACGGCCCGCGTGCAGATCATCGACAATGTGGCCAACGCCTCGTCCCGAAATCTCGTCGCCATCACCATTGAATTGGCGACGAGCGTCCTGCTGTTGGCGTTGATGCTGGTGTTCGACTGGGTCTTGGCGCTGATCGTGGCGGCGACGGGGATTGCCAACATCGTAGTTATGCGCCTGTTCAACCGCTTGCGGAAAGACGAGAACCGACAGGTCAGGCGCGAGCAGGCGCTGCTGTTGGGATTGAGCACGGCCGGTCTGCGAGACATCGACTCGCTGCGGGCCACTGCGCGCGAAGACGACTTCTTCGTGCGCTGGAGCGGCTATCAGGCACGCGAGCTCGCGGCACGCCAGAAGTTCGTCGAGCTCGGCTATGTGATCGCTGCGCTGCCCGCGCTCTTTCTGCTCCTCGGCAGCATGGCAGTGCTCGGTTTCGGAGGCTGGCGCGTCTCTTCGGGAGCAATGACCGTCGGTACGCTCGTCGGCTTCTATGTATTGGCGGGCAACTTCTTGGTCCCCATCGGCCGCTTCGTCTCGTTCGCCGACATTCTCTCAGTGCTCGAAGCTGACTTGTCGCGCGTCAACGATGTGCTCGACGCCCCCGAAGACCCCTCCCTCGAGACGGACGTCGACGGTGGGGGCGCCGAGAAGGTCTCCACGCTCAACGGGCGGCTGCGGCTGGCCGGCCACATCGAATTGCGAGACGTCACCTTCGGCTACCAGGCCAACCGGGAGCCGCTCATCAAGGAGTTGAACCTGACGGTCAAGCCCGGCCAGCGGGTGGCCATCATCGGCCCGACGGGTTCTGGCAAGTCGACGGTTCTGCGGTTGATCAGCGGCGAGCTCACACCGGATTCGGGGGAGATACGCTTCGACGGGGTGACCGCCGGGCAGATACCGCGCAAAGTGTTCACCAGTTCGGTCGCGTCGGTGGACCAGCATATTTGTCTCTTCTCCGGCACGGTTCGCGACAACTTGACCATGTGGAACCCGACAATAGGCGACCAGCAGATGGTGGACGCGGCCGGCGACGCCTTGATCCATGACCAGATCATGAGCAGAGCCTCGGGCTATGACTCAGCGGTGCAGGAGGGCGGACGCAACTTCAGCGGCGGCCAGCGGCAGCGCCTCGAGATCGCCCGCGCCCTGGTCGGCAACCCCTCGGTGTTGTTCCTCGATGAGGCGACCAGCACGCTCGACGCGGTGACCGAGGAGAGGATCGACGATGCGCTGCGCCGCCGCGGCTGCACCTGCGTCATCGTCGCGCACCGGCTCAGCACCATCCGCGACTGCGATCAGATTGTTGTGCTGGAGCGGGGGCGGGAGGTGCAGCGCGGCACCCACGAGACTCTGCTCAGCGATCCCGAAGGCGTCTACAGCAGACTCATCGGGGCGCACGAGACGACGGTGCAGGAGACAACGGCACACGAGACGACGGCAGACGCGGCCGCGACACGCCGAGAAGATCCATGAGCACGGCTTCGCGCGTCGATGAGTCCGTGTCGCACAGCCTCGGGGGCGTCGCCCGCACCTTCGGTGAGCCGGTGGACGTCGCGGGCAACCGTCCGCTGCTCCTCGACGAACCGGCGAGCGCCTACTACGTCGAGCGCGGCGCGGTCGACGTGTTCTTCGTCGAGCATGCCCGGGGGGAGGCTGTCTCGGCTCCGAAGCACCTGCTGCGCGCCGAGCAGGGTCGGCTGGTGTTCGGCGTCGCCCCGAAGGACTCGCCGCTCGCCGCGGTGGCCAAGGGTCTGCCCGAGACACGCGTGCGCCGCGTGCCGGTCAGCGTGTTCGAACAGCACGCCGCCGGCGCTGAGCTGATCGAGCAGGTTGAACTGTGGATCACCGAGTTCGCACGCTCGGTCGCAGCGCAGATCGAGCCGCGCCCGCAGCCCGACATGCTCTTGGACCCGGCCAGTCTGAGCGAAGAGCCCGAGTTCGGCTCGGCGCGGGTCGTCTCGGTGCGTGCCGGCGGGATCGCCTGGGTGCAGGCGACCAACGCGCCGCTGATGTTCCTGCATACCGAGGATTCGCTGCAGGGTTCAAGCGGACTCGCCGCACTCACAGCCGATACCTGGCTCACCGTCGAGCCGGCCGCGCAGACGCGTGCGCACACCTCGGCCGACCTGTTCGAGAGCGGCCGCCTGTTCGACGCGCTCGATGACTTCCATACCCTCGTACTCAACGCCGAACACCTCAATCGCATGCTCTTGGTGGCCGACGAGGTCAACGCGCAGCTCGAGCGTGCCCAGCATCGGCGGCGCGATCATGAGAGCGCCCGCGAGGGTCTTCACGCACTGCTGGGCCGGGCCCGCCGCAGTGCCGACCCCGGCGGTTCTGAGCTGCTCGCCGTGCTCGAGCTGGTGGGCGAGCGGGAGGGCTTGGAGTTTCGTTCACCGCCGCGGCGCGCCGGGGGCGACCATGAGCCCTCCCTGCGCGAGATACTCGATGCGTCCGGTGTGCGCGCCCGCAAAGTGAGGCTCTCGCCCGAGGAGCGCTGGTGGCTCGGCGACAGCGGCACGATGGTCGGTTTCAACAGGCGCGACGGTCGCCCGGTGGCGCTGTTGCCGGGTGTGGCCGGCCGCTATGTGACCGTCGATGCCGCCACCGGCGAGAGGCGCCGGCTCAACGCCTCGCGGGCCGGGGACTTGGCTGGCGAGGCGTGGCTGCTGTACCCGACGCTGCGGTCCGCGGGACCGGTCGAGGGTCGGGACTTGGTTCGGCTTGGTCGCCGGGGGGTGGGGCGGGGCGGCCGCGCGGGCCGGGGACTTGGCGGGCGGGGCGTGGCTGCTGTCCCCGACGCTGCGGTCCGCGGGACCGGTCGAGGTTCGGGACTTGTTTCGGCTGGTTCGCCGAGGGATGGCGCGAGACGTCGGCCGGATCATCGTTGCCGGGTTGTTTGCCGGTCTGTTGGCTCAGGCGCCGGCCGTCGTTCTTGGACTCCTCGTCGGTTCGGTGCTGCCGTTCGCCGCGAACGGCATGCTGGGTCAGGTTGTTCTCGGTCTCGGCGCCTTGGCGGTTGTTGGAGTGATGCTGACGGTGCTTCAAGGCACGGCTCTGATGCGCATCGAAGGTCACGTCGAGTCCCGTCTGAGCGCTGCGCTGTGGGACCGCCTCCTCACCTTGCCCGCCTCCTTCTTCCGCCGCTTCACTGCCGGTGAGTTGACGGTTCGCATGGCCACTTTCCAGGCATTGCGGGACCAACTCTCCGGGGTCGTCGCCAATGCGTCCCTGAGCTTGATCTTTCTCCTCCCGACATTGGCGATCCTGTTCGCCTACGATCCCGGTCTGGCGCTCGTGAGCGTGGCTCTGGCGCTGCTTGCGCTGGTCGTGTCGGCCATTCTCGGGATTCGCCAGATCGCGCCGCTCCGGCTCCGTTTTGAAGCCACCCGCCGGCTCTCAGGAGACCTCGTGCAGTTCATCAGCGGCATGAACAAGCTGCGCGTGGCCGGAGCCGAGGCGTCTGCGTTCGCCTCGTGGGCCCGGCTGTACCGCAAGCAGCACCTGGCAGGCATCGCCATATCGAGGCGCAACGAACGCTTGGCGGCGTTCAATGCGGCTCTGCCCGCAGTGTTGAGCGCCTCGCTGTTCACGGTCTTGCTCTGGCGCGGCCCTGCGGGCACGGAGGTGAGCGATTTCCTGGTCGTATACGCCGTCTCCGCAACCTTCTTCGTGGCAGTCAACGGTGTGGCCCGCAGCATCGGTGTGATTGCTGCTGTTCTGGTCGGCTACGAACAGGTGAAGCCCATTCTCGAGGCCCTTCCCGAGGGCGGTCCGGAGGTTGCCGAGCCGATTGCGCTGGCCGGTGAGGTGCGCTTCGACCGTATCGGTTTCCGCTATGCCGACGACGGGCCGCCGACACTCGAGGACGTGTCGATTCACGCCCGACCCGGTGAGTTCGTGGCCGTCGTCGGGGAGTCGGGCAGTGGCAAGAGCACCTTGATGCGGCTGGCGCTGGGCCTCGAACGGCCAACGGTGGGCGGCGTCTACTATGACGGCCGCGACTTGGCGAAGCTCGACTACCGATCGGTTCGCCGACAGATCGGCATGGTCACCCAGGACGGTGCGCTGCAACCGGGCAGCATTCTGGACAACATCATCGGTGTGGGTGACGAACTGACGATCGACGATGCTTGGCGTGCGGCTCAGCTCGCCGATGTTGAGCGCGACATTTCAGAAATGCCTATGGAAATGTTCACGATTGTCGGTGAGAGCGCATCGTCGTTCTCCGGGGGGCAGATTCAGCGGATACGCATTGCTGCCGCCCTAGTCGGCAACCCGCGCATCGTGCTGTTGGACGAGGCCACGAGCTGGCTCGACGCGCGCAGCCAGGCGGAGGTGATGCGCAGCATCGAAAGCCTCGCTGCCACCCGCATCGTCATCGCCCATCGGCTGTCCACGATCCGTGCTGCGGACCGGATATATGTCCTCGAAGCCGGACGGGTGGTACAGCATGGGACCTTCGACGACCTCTATGCCGTCGAGGGAACGTTCCGCACGCTGGTCTCGCGCCAGCTCAGCTAGTCCACTGGTTTTGGACAGGCACTGGCCGGTGCTACGCAGGAAACGGTGCGATCGGCGTAGCAATATCGTCGGGCAGGGGGACATCGGGCGCCGTTTCCGGTTCGCCGGGGCCACCGCCACCGACCATCCCGTTCAGTTCCTCCTCGGTGAGTTCCTTCACATCAGCGGATTGGCTGGTGCTGCTCTGCGTCTTGTCCATGGTGACTCCTCGGTGATAGATTTCTTGCCGTTTGGGTTCGACGCCGTTTGGGTTCGACGCCGTTTGGGTTCGACGCCGTTTGGGTTCGACGCCGTTTGGGTTCGACGCCGTTTGGGTTCGACGCCGTTTGGGTTCGACGCCGTTTGGGTTCGACGCCGTTTGGGTGTTGAATGCTACACGGCCTTCGCACCCGTGTCAAGCCCTGAGCATACCCTGATCCTGATGTCGGGGTCTGAGGGGCGTGCGCTACTCGATCCCGACCACGGAGACCTTCAGCGCCATCCCGGTGGGCGCCTCGTATTCGATGACCTCCCCGACAGTGGCGCCGAGCAGCGCCGCACCCATGGGCGATGCGGGCGACACCACCAGCAGGTCCTCGGGCTTCTCCTCGATGGACCCGACAAGGTATTTCTCGACCACGCTGTCGCCATCGAAGACGATCGACACGATTGATCCGGTGCTGACCGAGTTGCCGTTGCTGCTCGTCTCGACGATCACCGCGTTCTCGATGACATGGGCGAGGTGCATGATTCGCCCCTCCATCTTCCCCTTCTCCTCCTTGGCGGCGTGGTAGTCGCCGTTCTCTGAGAGATCACCGAGAGCGCGAGCGGCCTCGATCTTCTGGGAGAGCTCAATACGGCCACGGGTGGTGAGGTCGTCGTGTTCGGCTTTGAGGCGGTCGAATGCCGACTGTGAGAGCTGCTGTACGTTCGCCATTGGTAGGAATCTAGCGTGAGAGGTGCCCGCTGCGGACCTCGAACACGTCACCGGTTCGCAGAGCCCGAGGCACTTGAACGGTTCGGGTATCGAGCCGGGCACTGCACTGGTCGTTCGGCGAGACTGCACATGAGCACCTGCGGCCACCGCCGCCGTTGGAGCGTGACGATGTCTGATTCGAGGGTCCTTGACGTGGCGGTGGTGGGGGCTGGGCCCGCGGGCTCATCCTGGCCCGACGCTTGGCTGAGACGTCAGCGCACTTCGAGATCTTCGAACGCAACCACGATGTGGGAGGGATCCGGGACATCGATGCCGAGGGCTCACCGATCTACGAGTCGGTCCGTTTCATCTCCTCGCGGACGCTGTCGGGTTTCGCCGGGTGTCCTTGGCCGTGTTCCAAGGCCGCGACGCCGGTCACATCATGTTCTTCAACCGTATCGGAAAACGCGGCCGCAAGAAGTACCTCGCCGACTCGACCCCTGAAGCGGTGCCAACCATCCAAGATGTCTCGGATCGTCGGAGGCGCTGTCTCAGGCTCGGACGACGGCCTGGATTTCGCGGCTCGTGATGGTGTCCTTGTTTGCGTCGACCGTCTCGACCAAAGCCATGTGAGCCAATTGGATCACGGTGCGTAGCGAGGAACCCTGCTCATACTGTTTGTAGAGCTCTTCAATCGCAGACGGTTCCACGACGTCTTCAAGTTGCCAAGCTGGATCATCGCCATTGGAATGGCCGGAATGGATCTGGACGCGTTGTTGCAGGATGCGAGCGAGTTGATCTATCGACGGTATGCGGGGAAGCTCCACTTGTGTGTCGAGAAACGTTAGCAAGTTGGAGTTTTGACGGGTGGATTCAAGGTAGCGGGTGTGCGTCGCCACAACTACCGAAGCCTGCAAGTCGGCGAGCCAGCGGATGGCGTTACCGAAGAATCCTGAGACGATCGTCTCCTCTGCAGCAGCGGTCCACCTGTCGGTGTCGTCGAACACGAACACAGGCATGAGTTCATCCCCGTGGATCGGTTGGAGGCATTGGTGGATTACCTCGATCTTGTCGACGAGGGTATTTGGTTCGGTTGTGGTGGTCTGTCTTTCGATCTGCTCGGCGATACCAGCGCGCGCCATCCATCCCGGGGATTGCACGCTGACGCCTCTGCTGCGTCTGCTCAGGCGTGTTACCTGCCGCTTCTCCCCGATGCTGTCGTTGTTGTCTTTGATTTGATATCCAGTCTCTCGGGCTAGGCGGGGGAGTTGCAAGATGATCATGTCGGCGATCAGATTCTCTTTGGTCGCGTTGTGCTCGAGCGAATGGACCGGTACGAGGACCGGGGCGACAGCTTCAGCGGTCGGTCCGAGAATGTGGGAGACTAGGCTCGTCTTGCCGGAACCGCTGTCTCCGATCAAGGCGATGCGTTCACCGCGGAGTGCCCCGCCACGGAACCTGCGCTCCACCGGTGTTCCTGCGGACATCGATTCGAACGGGACATGGTAGACGCCGACGTCATCGATCCGCGGCGTGGCGTCGAATGCGTATTGATCGCTCAGCAGCTTGAGCCTCGCGAGAGTCACGGTGCTTCCTGTGCGGTGGAGCCGGCGGGGGAGGTCGATGTTGATCGTTTCGTGTTGGCACCGTATAGCTTCCGGCGACCCGACCGCTCAGCCGCGACCAAGCCCCGCGCCTCCAACTCGGCCAGAATCTGCACAACTCGGCTCCGGGTGACGCCGACCTCCGCAAGGAGTTGCTCGTCGCCAGCGTATGTTGGTCCGCGTTCTCCGAGGGCATCCAGGACTTTGGCAGCCGTTGGTTTCAAGCTTGCACGAGCTTTCTGCATCTCTTCGAGACGGCTGGCCTCATGCTCGAGGTCGTCCGAAAGGTAGAGGTCGCGGAGCACGGACAGAGCCCGACGCGGTGTACAAGGAGAGATCGATTCCAAGGCCGATTCGGACATTGATTTCAATGTATCTCGTTGTACTGGAGGACCCGTCGCGGTTCTGCGCCTCAGGAGGTCTTGAAGTTCTTCGGAGTCGAAACGCTCCAGTTCGACGAAGACATCGAAGAACGTGTCTGCCGGTGGGTCGAGGGAGGCACTGGTCCCCGAGACGACCCATTTAATTGGAACTTCCCAGGCTCGGTCTCGCCAGTGCCCGAACATCTCGCCGATGCCCTTCTCGTCTAGATCGTCCGCGAGCATCACCGGTGAAGGATCGTCCGGGAGTTTCTTGGCTGCCGCTCGCAAGTGCTCATAGGGGTCCTCGACAGACTTGTACGTCGTGCCAGAGAGATTCTCTATCGTTGCTGCCCATTGATTCGGGGCTTGTCTTCTCAGTCTCCGTTGACCCGTCAGTCCTCGTTCTACTTCTTCGAGTCGCTCGGTGAGTGTGTCGAACCCGTGAAGGCGGGTATAGCGGGCTTCGGGCCGTCTTCGCTGAATTTGACGCAGAAACGATGTTCGGCCAATCCCGGGTGGTCCATGCACGTAGACGTTCAGCCCGAGCTTCAACGCCCGATCCACTCGCTTCAAATCCTTGTTGCGATCAACGAAAAGACCGTGATCGGCATCCGATGTTCCAAGCGCCCGCTGGCTCAGCAAGATCATTAACACAATTTACAGTTAGTATTGTAAAAAAGCAACCAACATCTCCCGGGCGCGTGCAGACGCAAGCTTTTCGGCGCGCGCCGCGTCGCGGACGGCGGCCTCCGTCGCTGATCCCACTGCACAACACCGCAGCTCTCGCACTGGTACGCAGAATTGCAGATGACGACGGGGGCAGCAGGCTGTACACTCGCGGAATGGGATCACACGGCACGTTGATCGTAATTATTTCGTAGCGCACGCCCGTTGTGGCGTGCGCTTGACCGTCCACTTCGGTGGACGGTTTTCTTTTGTCCCCGACAGCCAGCGAACGAGAAGAAGAACATGACCCATCGAGTGGGAATAGTGGGCGGAGACGGAATCGGCCCCGAAGTCGTCAAAGAGGGCTTGAAGGTCATAGCCGCGGCAGGTGTCGAGATCGACGCGGTCGACTACGACCTCGGAGGCAGCCGCTACCTGCGCGACGGCCTGGTGCTGTCTGATGAGATCGTGGACGAATGGCGCGGCCTCGACGCGATCTACGTCGGCGCTGTCGGAACCCCCGACGTGCCCCCCGGAGTCATCGAACGAGGGCTCCTGTTGAAGATGCGCTTCGACCTCGACCTGTACATCAACTACCGGCCCTTCAGCTGCGGACCCGAGAGCCCCAACACCAGCCCGATCACGGGCGGCGAGAACGCAGAGTTCGACTTTGTGGTCATCCGCGAGAACACGGAGGGCACTTACGCCGGCGAGGGAGGATTCCTGCGCAAGGGCACGGCCCATGAGATTGCCACTCAGGGATCGGTCAACACCCGGGTCGGCGTCGAACGCTGCGTCCGCTACGCGTTCGAGTTGGCGATGAAGCGGCGCAAGCACCTGACCCTGGTCCACAAGACCAATGTGCTGACCTTCTCGGGCGACCTGTGGGAACGGACCTTCAACGAGGTGGCCGAGGAGTACCCCGGAGTTGAAACCGACTACAACCATGTCGACGCGGCATGCATCTACTTCGTGGACGACCCGTACCGCTACGACGTCATCGTCACCGACAACCTCTTCGGCGACATCCTCACCGACCTCGGCGGCGCGGTCAGCGGCGGGGCCGGCCTTTCTCGCGCCCCCCCCCGCCCGCGGCGGCCGGGGCAGCGGCGGGATCGGCTTCGCGGCCTCGGCGACCCTGCACCCGGGCCGCGTCTCCATGTTCGAACCTGTCCACGGATCGGCGCCGGACATCGCCGGCACCGGCAGGGCCAACCCCACGGCGGCCGTCCTTTCCGGTGCGCTGATGCTCGACCACCTCGGCGAGGGCCAGGCGGCCGAGCGGATCCGCAAGGCCTGCGCCAACCCCGAATCGCTCACCGGCTCAACCACTGAGACAGGCGACCTGATCGCCGCTCGCCTGTAGGAGGCACAATGCCCATCACCCCCACCCCCCACATCTGGATGAACGGCGAGATGGTGCCGTGGGAGCACGCACAGATCCATGTGCTCTCCCACACGCTGCACTACGGAACCGGCGTGTTCGAGGGTGTCCGCGCCTATGAGACCGCCGATGGACCGGCCATCTTCCGACTGACCGAGCACATCGAGCGTCTCTTCAACTCGACCCGAATCCTCAACATGCCGATGCCCTACTCGATTCCTGAGATCGTCCAGGCATGCAAGGACGTGGTCGCCGACACCGGACTGAGCAGCTGTTACCTGCGCCCGATCGCCTATTTCGGCTACGGCGAGATGGGTCTGTCAATCGAGCACTGCAAGACCGACGTCGCCATCGCCGCCTGGCCCTGGGGCGCGTACCTCGGTGACGACGCCGCGACCAAGGGCGTGCGCATGAAGGTCTCTTCGTGGACTCGCCACGACCACAACATCATGCCGCCGGCGTCCAAGACCACCGGCAACTATGCCAACTCGACGCTCGCCAAGATGGAGGCCCTCGCCGCCGGATACGACGAGGCGGTCATGCTAAACGGCGCGGGTCTCGTCTCGGAGTGCAGCGGTGAGAACATCTTCGTGGGTCTCGGCGACGTTGTGCTGACGCCGCCGACCTCGGCGGGCGCCTTGAAGGGGATCACCCAGGACACAGTGACTGCGCTGGCCGGCGACATGGGAATCAATATCGCGGTCGGGGAATTGTCTCGAAGCGACCTCTACATCGCAGACGAGATATTCGTTGTCGGCACCGCCGCGGAAGTCAGTGCAGTGAACTCCGTGGATGAACGCGCCATTCCCTGCCCGGGTCCGGCCACCAAAGCAATCGCGGAAGCGTATGCCGAAGTTGTGCGGGGCAAGAACCCGAAGTACCGGTCGTGGAACGAGCCGGTGTCATGACCGATCCCGAAGTATCGATCGAACGCGCGGGGGTTCGAGACCCGGCCTGGCCCGAGCAGGTTGAGATCTATGACACGACTCTGCGCGACGGCTCGCAACTTGAGGGGATCTCGCTCACCGTCGACGACAAGTTGCGGATCGCCGAGCAGCTCGACCTGCTCGGGGTCGGCTATATCGAGGGCGGCTACCCTGGCGCCAACCCCAAAGACGACGAGTTCTTCGAGCGTGCCCGCACCGAGTTGCACCTCGAGACGAGCAAGTTCGTGGCTTTCGGCTCGACCCGGCGCCCCCGTGGCAAGGTTGATTCAGACGACTCGTTGGCGAGGCTGGTGGCGGCCGGAACCGAAGTCGTTTGTATCGTCGGCAAGTGTTGGGACTATCACGTCACCGAAGCGCTCGGCACGAGCCTTGACGAGGGTGTGGCGATGGTCGCCGACTCGGTCGCCTTCCTGGCAGCGGCAGGCAAGCGTGTGTTCTTTGATGCCGAGCACTTCTTCGACGGCTACAAGCGCAATCCCGAGTTCAGCCTCCGGGTGCTCGAGGAGGCTGCGATTGCGGGAGTTGAAGCCGTGGTGCTGTGCGATACCAACGGTGGGTCGCTTCCGCCGCAAATCGAGCGAGCCGTGTCTGGCGTGATCGCCCACGTGGACTGCGCTGTCGGCATCCACCTTCACAACGACACCGGCTGCGGCGTGGCCAATGCCCTGGCCGCGGTGCGCGCCGGTGCCACCCAGGTCCAAGGCACGATCAACGGCTACGGCGAGCGGGTCGGCAACTGCGACCTGGTGCCGATCATGGCCAACCTTGAGCTGAAGATGGGCATCAAGTGTCTCCCCGAAGGTCGGATCTCTCGTTTGACCTCGGTGTCGCACCACATCGCTGAGCTGGTCAATTTCACCCCCGACCCACAGCAGCCCTATGTGGGCTCCTCGGCGTTCGCGCACAAGGCCGGTCTTCACACCAGCGCCTTGAACAGGCGGCCCGACGCCTACGAACATGTTGCGCCCGAGGCCGTCGGCAACGGCACCCGCATTGTCGTGTCGGAGATGGCGGGGCGCTCGACCCTAGCGATGAAGGCCAAGAGCCTGGGCCTTGAGATCGACGGGCAGGTTCTCGGCGACGTGGTCGAGACCCTCAAGCGGCTCGAGCATCTGGGCTACCACTTCGAGGTTGCCGATGCTTCCCTGGAGTTGTTGATGCGCGGCGCGGCGGGTTGGGAGCAACCCTATTTCACGCTCGAGTCGTTCTCGGTCGACATGGCCCATCGTTCCGGCACCGGTGCCCGCTTGTGGAACGACGTGGCGGTCGATGTTGAGACTGAGGCCACCGTCAAGATCTGGGTCGATGGTGGGCGCCGGATCGCTGTGGGGGAGGGCAACGGGCCGGTCAATGCGCTCGACGCGGCCGTCCGTGCGGCTCTGAACGGCCGCTACCCCGAGATCGACCGGGTGTCGCTGACCGACTTCAAGGTCCGGGTCCTCAACACCGAGCAGGGGACCGGGGCGGTCACCCGGGTGCTGCTCGACAGCACCAACGGCGAGCGTTCATGGTCGACCATCGGCGTTTCTGAGAACATCATCGAGGCATCGTGGCAGGCGCTGGTCGACTCACTCGTCTACGGCCTCCTCATTGCCGACGAGATTGCCGACGAGTAACCCTGCCCCCCTGAAATCTGCGCAAAAACCACACTTTGTGTGGCTGAACGCGCGGATGTGGGGGGTTTTCCCTCGGGTTCTCGAGCGGGGGACAATGGGCGTTTCGGCCGCCGATTCGTCACCTGAGCGCTCTGCGGTTCCGTCGCAGGCGGACGGGCGACGATTAGCCTCTAGGTCCATGCAGGCACCACGGGTCCGTTTCGCGCCGGCGCCGACCGGCTACCTCCATGTGGGCAGCGCCCGTTCCGCCCTGTTCAACTGGCTCTTCGCGCGGCGGCACGGCGGAGCGTTCGTGTTGCGGGTCGAAGACACCGACGAGTCGAAGAAGTCTCAGGAGTTCGTCGACGCGATCGTTGAGCCGCTGCGCTGGCTCGGACTCGACTGGGATGAGGGCCCGTACTTTCAATCGCAACGCAAGCACCTCTACGAGGCCGCGATTCAAAAGCTCGTCGATGGCGGCAGGGCGTACTACTGCGATCTCAGCGCCGCGGATTCGCAGCGTCTGGCCGCCGAAGCGGGATTGCGGGAGGGCTATCACGGCTGGTCGCGGGATCGCGATGTGGCCGACGGTGACGGCGTCGTGGTCCGGTTCCGAGTGCCTGATGAGGGTTCGACGGTCATTGAGGACCTGATACGCGGCCGGGTCGAGGTCGCCCATGACACGATCGCCGATTTCGTGATCCGCCGGGGCGACGGCTCGCCGGTGTTCTTCCTCGCCAACGCAGTCGACGACCACGACATGGGCATCTCCCATGTCATCCGCGGCGAGGACCTCCTCAACACCACGCCCAAGGTCAAGCTGCTGTGGGAAGCACTGGGATATGGTCCGACGCCTGCATATGCCCACCTGCCGCTGCTCGTCAACGAGCGACGCCAGAAGCTCGCAAAGCGTCGCGACAGCGTTGCGCTCTCAGAGTTCAAGGCTGAGGGTTATCTCCCCGAGGCGCTGCTCAACGCATTGGCGCTGCTGGGCTGGGGCCCGCCCGACGCCGTCGAGATCCGGCCCATGGAAGAGATCGTGTCGCGGTTCTCCCTGGAAGCCGTCAACAAGGGGTCGGCATATTTCGACCTGGTGAAGCTCAAGCACATCAACAACGCATACATCAAGGCGCTGACACCTGTGCAGTTCGTGGCAGCCGCCGAACCGTGGCTGCCCGAGCACTATGACCTCGCGGTAGTCGAGGCGCTCGCGGTGGAGGTCCAGCAGCGCATCTCGACGCTGTCGGAGGCGGCTGGCTGGCTCGACTGGCTCTTCGTCGATGAGATCAGCGAATACGACGAGAAGTCTTGGGCCAAGGCGATGGTCAAGGGCCGGGCAGCGGATCGGGTCCTCGCCGAGCTCGCCGGTGTGCTTGAGACCGTTTCGTTCGACGATCCTGCAACCTTGGAGAGCTGCGCGCTGGGGGTCGGCAACCGGCTCAGTGAGGAGCTCGGGGCGCGGGTGATGTCGCAGGCCCCCCTGCGCGTCGCGGTCACCGGCCGAGGCGCGGGCATCCCGTTGTGGGAGGCGCTGACGCACCTCGGCAAGGAGAGGACGCTGTCCCGTGTCGCCGCGGCCCGGAGCCGTCTGGCGGGCTGAGCGGTGCGCCGCGGTCGGTTCGCTCGGCTGTCCGCACGGCGCATCGTCTGGGCGCTCGCGATCGTGGGGGCCCTGGTTGTCGGTTACCTGGGGATCAACTTCATCGAGGTGCGAATGAACCTCGATGTCGACGATCGGGGTCCGGCCGATGCCATCGTCGTGCTCGGTGCGGCGCAGTACGACGGCAGGCCGTCGCCGGTGTTGGCGAGGCGGCTGGACCATGCGCTGGGGCTCTGGCACGAGGGCGCGGCGCCGCTCATCGTCACGACCGGGTCCAAGCAGCAGGGCGACCGGTTCACGGAGGGGTTCACCGGATTCGAGTATCTCCTGGAGGCGGGCGTGCCCGAGGCTGCGCTGCTGCTGGTGACCGACGGCGCCTCCACCTGGGAGCAGATGGCGGCCACGGCCAGAGTACTGCGCGACCGCGGCCTGTCGTCAGTGGTTGTGGTGTCTGATCCGTACCACTCGCTGCGGGTGGCTCAGATCTCCTCAGAGGTCGGACTGGCCGCATACATCTCGCCGACGGACGGCGGAGCATCGCTGAGGCAGTTGGCGCGTGAGACCGCTGCGGTGTCTCTCGGCCGGGTCCTCGGTTATCGACGTGTCGACAACTGGTTCGGCAACGCCAACTGACCGCCAGCGGCCAGTTCGCTCTCGGCCCTCCAGATGTCGCCTTGAGCCATCGCCGCCACGTCTACCGGGGCTCCTCGGTGACCAGCGCGCGGGCGTTCTCGTCGGCCCTGTGCAACTCCTCGGCGGTCTCGGGCACACGGCGGTAGCCCTCCGCGATGGCCTCGCCGACGAGCCGGCCGTCGCTGGTGGCGACATGGACGACCTCGCTCCTAATCAGGGCCGCGTAGTCATCGAGCATGGGAGCCGGTGGCTTGCCGATTCGCTTGACGTAGGGGCCGTAGGCCGCGTCGACACAGGCCCGCACGCCCGATTCATCTGCTGCTGAAGCGTGTCTGATCTGTATGGCGCAGGCGCTGCTCATGTCATCAGTATTCTCTATTGGAGGTGTACATAACAACGGACGACGCGTAGACCGAACTGACTGTCGTGCGAAAGACCCAACTGCATCCGGCTTGACTACTTCGCCGATGGTGTCGGGTATGCTCGGACCCATCGGGGCAGGTGCATGATGAGCGATGACGCGACCACAGACCCTTACGCGGCAGACCTGCCATTTCCCGACGATATGGTCGAGCGCCATGTCCGGCTCGGCGCGGACAGCAGTTGGGAGTTCAAGGAAGTAACGTTCAGCACCAGCCGAGTCATCAAGCGTGAGCGTGACGCTTGGGCCGACGAGATCGGGGCGTTCGCGAACTCTGACGGCGGTGTGCTGTTGCTGGGAGTCACCGATGAAGGTGAAGTGACTGGTATGTCACGGGAGCAGCTCGACATCGTCGAACAAGCGGTCCGTGAGATAAGTGTCAATAGTGTCAAGCCGCCGGTGCGTGTGCAGACCTACCGCAGAGAACTGAGGGGTCGGGCCTTCCTGCTGGTTGCCGTGCCTCGCGGTGACACCCAGCACGACAGCCCGAGCGGTGCCTTTCAGCGTGTCGGCGCTGCCAGGGTGCTGCTGTCGCCTGACGAGCGCCTGCGAC
>JAHQYN010000189.1 GCA_024421085.1 Acidimicrobiia bacterium | reverse complement strand
GGGTTGGGTGCCACCGCCGCGTCCGAGTCTCTGAGATCAGAGCACAACACCAACGGCTGCCCGCAGGCGACGCCCGATCGCCACAGTGTCCAAGTGTTGCCGTCTGTGTAGACGATGTTGGGCAACTGGCTGTAACGCTGCCACTGGTCCTTGTCGTGGGGAATGGTGAAAGCTGTTGGGTCAGCGCCCTTGCCTGGTGCCTTCAGTTCGACGACAAGCCGCAGCAACCCCTTGCTGTAGACCGACAAATCGGGCACCCCGACCGAAACGCCGGCCAACACGACCGGAGACTTGTCGACCACCAGCAGGTTGCCGACACCGACCTGCGCCCCCATCGCTAGGATCAGGTCACGCGCCGGCGCGGTCAGCGTCTCCTCGTTGAACTGCGTGACCGGCCCACTCGCACGCACAGCCTTCGCGAACGCTGTGACGGCGGACGAAAAATTCGAGATTGACCCTACGGGAGACATCGTTGAATTATAACACAACACTGTGACACGGCCTGTCAGCGTCGACACTTTGTCAATAATCGTCTGACTGTAGTCTGTCTAGCGTCGACGTATGCGTAGAGCGGACCCGAGTCGACGATCAGCGCGATGACCGGGCCTCCCGAGCCAGTATCTCCTCGATGCGTTCGGAAACGTCGGAGCGGCCGCTGCGGCCCGCTGCCGCCGCACCTAGCTTGCGACCGGAGTGAAGGTGACTCTCAATGGCTTCTCTAGTCAACTCCGAGATAGTGATCCCGCGGCGCTCTGATTCGTATCGAAGGCGTGCATCAAACGCATCGCGAAGTCTGACGGTGGTACGAATTATCGATGCCAGCATACCCTGACGGTGTCGGATCGCGAGCCTCTCAACAATAGAGGTCAAGACACGACTACTTGCCTTGTGTTGCGCCTCACTGGGGCTAATGCTCGGCTTGGAGAGCTGCATGCTTCCAATTTTGCTTCGGCTACAGCCAAGCCCCTAGTGTCAAGGAGGCTTTGAGAGAGCAGGCAAGACTCCAAGGTAGCGTCACCTACGACGATGCCTCGGCGGCAGTGATTTCGGTGGAACTTACCGAGATTGTCCCGGTTGAGCAACTGGCGCTGCTCGCGGATGTCGGAGACTTTTGGGTATCGCGCTCTTTGGAGGATCTGGCCGATGCCCAAGGAGTGGGTGTCGTCGACCGGATCGATGACCTAAGGGACGAGACCATCTCCGAAGAGGAAGCAAACGCTTTTTTTGCTGCGCTCGGGTTGTGACCTGTGTCAACTTCGGGGTTGCTTGTAGACACCGACGTGCTTTCCTGGGTTGCGTTTGGGAGACCGGAAGCCAAGCTCTTCCAACCGCTGTTGTTAGACCGATTGCTGTTCATCTCATTCGTCACAGTAGGGGAATTGTACTTTGGTGCCGAAAAAGCTAACTGGGGCAAGACCCGCGTGACCCGGATGGAGAAGACGCTGAAGCGCTACACGGTGATACCAGGAACTTTCGAGACCGCCAAACAATACGGCCGTGTGAAGCGAGCCTTCCGCGATCAGGTTGATGAGAATGATATGTGGATCGCAGCCACCTCTCTCACACACAAACTCGCAATCATTACCAATAATCTGAAGCATTTTGAACCGATGAGCAAACATTTCAGTTTCAGTCTTGTGCATCCCGACCGCACATAGCTTGCTCCCTTACACAAACGAAATGACAAGCCTCCGTGAACGCGTCCTTGCGCCGTCGGGTTCAAATCACACATTAGGACATCGCGGCCTCAAAGACGACCCGCTGTACGGGGCCCGTAAACCGTTGGTGTCAGCCTCAGGGAAGATTGCCGACAACGGACGCGACCGGTTACGGGGACTCCTCGACGCATGCGATCCCCACGGCGAGGTCCGCAACGCCTGGCACGCCAAAGGAACTTTGCGCGGAATTTATGACATCGCCGATGCCAAAGAAGGCAACGAGGACGACGTCCGCTTCTACATCCGGCTCGACAGGCTCCTGGAGATGTGGGAGACGATCTGGCTGTCCCAGCACGTCGTTGAGGCCCGGGAAGCCTGGTTCGACCGCCGCGGCATCACCAGGTAGACCCGCGAGTGCTCACTTCCTTGCAGGCCGAGGTGCGCCGCATCATCGGCGAGTTCGGCCGCCAGGACGAGTTCGCTCTGGGCGGCGGAGCCGCCCTGATCGCCTACGGGATCATCGACCGGGCCACCCGCGACCTCGACTTTCTCGGTCCCGCCGGTACCGTCGTCGACGCTTTCGTTCGCCAGGTCGAACGGCATCTCCACACGTTGTCGTTCAGCACCGAGCGGGACTTCGAGTACCCCCAGCTAGTACGGCTCAAGGTCAGCTTCGGAGGTGAGGACTTGTCGATCGACATCGGTGTCGACTACCGGTCGTTCCCTGTCGTGGACACCGACGAAGGGCTGCTGATGCACGAGCGCGACCTGGCCGGCGACAAGGTGCTGGCGTTCTGCCGCCGCCAACGGCAACGGCGGCTCGGTCGAGACGAGTTTCACGGCAAAGGTCAAAGCGGCACCCTCCCTGGCCTCGCCCATCGCCGACGTGTCCGCCCTCAACCCGGGCGAATGTCGTCTCGTAGATTCCGAACCCGGTCCAACTGCGATGCGCGAACAGGCGGTTCTGTTCCATGAACATGAACCACTTCTCCTCCATCATGTGCGGGACATAGCCGCGCCGTATCGAACCCATCTCCTCATCGGTTCAGACTCGCTCGGGGGCAGGGATCGGCTGCCGGTCGGTGAGCGGCCAAGTCTTCCAACTGTCCCGGCCCGCCCTGTCGGGTTCTCGGCGGCGAGCGAGGTGTTGTGTCGTGGCAGGATGCTGTGATCGCCGACTCGATGCCACACGATGTGTCGCTTTCCGGTGACCACCGGCTCGCCCATTGAGAACAACGCCCGCCCTTCTGGTGCCCAGGTCATCTCAAACAGACCCGACTTTCCCTGCACCCGCTTGACGCGTAGTCCCAGACGGAACCCTTGGCGACTGCCGCGTTCCATTGCGATCAGGTCCGCTACGAATTCTTCGCGTTTTCTGTCGAATCTGTCTCGTTGCTGGGGTGTCAGACTCTCGTAGCCGCTCAGGAATGCGCCAGTCTCATCGTGTGTCGGCACCGTTGGTTTGGTCGCTAGTCGGTGCTTCGGCCGTTGCGACGCAAGCGGATCGCAGTAAGGAACGCCTGGTCTGTGTAGTACCGCACTGCGACCTCATCCTCGGGCACATCGGGTCCGGCGCCGACCGCAGCGTCCAAGTCAGTGAGTGTCACAGGATCCGTAATCGGATCTTTGTCGATGTCGATGTGGATGTCAGGCACAATTGTCATGCGGTTGATCCTCTCGGAGCGCCTAGTCCCGTCTAGGCTAGCGCCATCCCCACAGAGACGCTCGTAGCGGATTGTCCCGCGCTACACTTCGAGTCTCGATGGAACTGAGAGATGAAATCTCGCGACTCGCCCATCAGCGCGGCAGTACGATGATCGATGTCGTGACCGAAGCGGTGCAACGGCTCACTCGTGACGAGTGGTGGAAGTCAGTGCGCGGCGCGCTCGACAACCTCGACACGGCGGAGGCCACTGCGTATCGGACCGAGAGCGACGAGTTGGACGCAGCATCCGCGGACGGCTTTGGATGAACGCTGAGGGGCAGTTTGACCGGGGAGAGAATTGGCTTGTCGACTTCGGTGCCGATCCGGCGGATCCTGAACAGACCTTCATTCGGCCAGCAGTCATCGTCTCGGACAACCGCTTGCATCATCCCAACCTCAGGATCGTCATCGTGGTTCCCGGAACATCCACGAGTCGCGGCATACCTTTGCATGTCGCGCTCACGCCCGACACCGGCAACGGTCATCGGTTGCGGCGCGCGCGTACCAGGGCGCTCGTGTCAACGAAGACTCGGCTCACTCTGGGCCGGTCGCGGTTGACG
>JAHQYN010000188.1 GCA_024421085.1 Acidimicrobiia bacterium | reverse complement strand
CAACCCATGAAATACTGCTCACCAGCCAAACGGCGCAAGTCGGCGGTGGTCATCGGTTGTTCGAGGCTCTTCAACATCTCACCAACGAACTGGACTCGGTGGTGAAGTCGCGCCACTAACGGGGTCGTGTCGTCGTCGAGCAACCACCGCTTGGTTGACTCGGGAAGCACCCATACACCGGAATCGACACTTAGGAATCCGACTTTCTTCAGAAAACTCAAACGTAACCTCGCGGCGCTGGCTGTCAGACTGAAGTGATCTGCCATCCGCGCGGAGAGTTCAGGTTGCGAGGGAGGCGCATCTCGTGTGCTCTCCGCCGTCCATCGGAGGGAATCAAAATAACCATCATATCCACCGGGCATCGGGACTACGCCTTTCGCCCTGTCTTCCCACCGTACATGAATTGGTTGTGTGGAAGGCCACGCCTCTGCCATAGCGGAATCGTAACAGGTGAATCACATCGTGTGGACCGGCCCGTTCGCAGTCAAGTTCACCGTCAGCCGCCGGTTGGGAACATGAGCGGGTCTCCTGTCTGTGATTCGGGACGGTCCGGGATGTCACGAACGACGCATGCGCCAGTCGTGCCATCCGTCGGAGTCGAGGCACAAGAACGGGTACAGGTGACGGCACTCATCACCGGTCCCGGCATCAAGCGCAATCCAGACGGCGTCAACGCCTTGTAGGTCGACTACCTCTAATCCGTCAAGGCCGAAGTGCTCCACGTAGCGCAGCGCCTCAGCCCTGCCGAACCGGTGCCTTTCACCGATTGTCAACCAGATGAACAGATGCGCCTCGGCGGCGCCGTGCTGGTTCTTGGCGTTGACGAGTTTGCCGCGTTTGCGCGGCAGGTGCTCCTCCACCGCATCCAAGAGCGCATCCTGGCCGACCGTGCCGCTGAGAGCCGCTTGGCCGAGATGGATGCGAGTCTTGCCAGTGTCGTCCTCCCTTGGACTGGCGGAACGCACGCCAAGGCCGCGTAGCCGGTCCACCAACTTCGACTCCCCTTGGCACCGATAGGAAGCGATATGCTCTACTTCAGCGCAGATCCCGCTCTTTTCGATCTGTAGTAGGACGCAAGTGAGGTCCGTCTTGAGCGACTTGGATCTTTCTCCTGCCGCCGTCTGGTCAGTGTGATCCTTGCCTGGCGATTCGATCAGCACATCCCACGAATGAGCCAATCCTTTAGCTGGCAACTGGTTGATCTGCTTAACCTGGTTCTGAAACGCTGCATCTGTCTGGGACCTGTCGGAAGTGACCTCGACCGCGAAAGTGCGGCCGTCCGCGAGATGGATGTCGAAATCATGCATCCCCTGCTCACCTCTGGTGTCTCTCGGCGTGAACCACGTTCCGTCCAACAAACTCTGCAAAAGCTGTGCCGACCGATACTCCTCAGGACGTTCCTCGCGCATCTGGGAGCGGGCTTCCGCAACGGCGAGGATCTTCGCGTTTTCGTCGTCTGACAGCATGCTGCTAGTCTTCTCCCACAAGTGTAAAGGCAACCTAGCAGGGCATCTGCATGCTTCAACACGGACAGCCCGACCTCCCTTGAGGTCCGGTCAGTGGTGATGTCGGGTCGTCTCGCGGGGTTGGGGTCATGGGACAAGTTGATCGTCAACCAGAACGGGATCCATCCGCCGATGTCGTGCATCGTACGGGGCCGGGTGAAAGGCCCGTGGTTGCACGGTCGAGGCCGCCGACGTTGGAACGGTCCTCCTCAAGCGTTCGAGTGGATGCTTCGACATTGCTCGAACGTTGGCATCGCCTTCCTTATGTTGACCCCGTGAGACTTCGATCTGATATTGACGATGTGATGGACCCGACGTTGTGAGCGCGCGCCGGTGACCGCACAGGATCCGAAGGCGATGGTGCAGAAGCTGTGGGACTTCTGCGACGTGCTGCGCGACGACGGCCCGTCCTACGGCGACTACATCGAATAGCTCACGTATCTGCTGTTTCTCAAGATGGCCGACGAGCAGCACGAGATGCTCGGAGGCGACCGCATCGTTCCCGTCGAACTCGGTTGGCAGTCGTTGCTGAACCGGTCGGGTGCGGATCTGGAAGCCCACTGCAGCGATGCGATGGCCGCGCTCGGCGCTGGTGAGGACATGCTCGGCGTGATCTTCCACAAGGCCCGCAACCGCATCCAGACACCCGCCAAGCTCGAACAGCTCATCAAGGAGTTCATCGACCAGCACGAGTGGATGAGCTACGACGCCGACCTCAAGGGCGACGCCTACGAGGGCCTGATCGAAAAGACAGCCCAGGAGGTCGCAAGGGGAGCGGGCCAGCACTTCACGCCACGGGCGCTCATCAACGCCATCGTCGACGTGATGCAGCCCGAGCCCGACGACCGCATCTGTGACCCCGCCTGCGGTACCGGCGGGTTCTTCCTGGGTGCGTACCGGTCGATCGTCGAGCGGTTCCCGCATCTGGAACCCGACCAGGTCGCTCACCTGCGCCCGGGGGCATGCACCGACCGGGAGATCGCCGACCTACAAGCCCGGTTGCGCGCCATGAACATGCGGTTTGCGCTTGCTAGCCGGGCCGTCAGGCGATCCCAATCGAAACTGTTGCAATCTCGGTGGCAAACGGGTACGGTCCACGGCATGACCGATGCAGCGGTTAGTCCTCGGACCACCTACTTGTATGCCCGGCCGCGGGCATTGCACGGTATTGCGCGCGTGTTCGACTTCTTCGGCGTCTACGACTCCTACAACACTTCGCCGACACCTCAAGAAGCCGACATCTTGGCTGTCCTTCAGGACTGGCTTGCGGTGGAGGAGGATGCAAAGCATGTCATGCGCGCATCTACTTTTCCAGGTCTCGAGTGACGTCACCTGAGCCTTCGAAGCCACCCGAGCAGGTTGTCCCTAGCTCGCGCGACGGAGCGGAGTTGCCTGCTCGCGAAGTGCCCGATGTCTCAATAAAGCAGTCCTTCCACCAGATTCAGTTGCTGTTCCCGTCACTGATTGACGCCGTAGAACGACTTGCTGACAAACATCCTGACATCGCCCACAAGATCGTCGATGACATCATCCACCAAGGAGTACATCGCCAACAATTGGAAGACGTTGTTGTCCGAGGCGACAACCGGCGGTCAACGCTCGCTCAGGTCCTGGCATGGATATTTGCGATGACAGCTCTCATCGGATCTATCGTCTTGATCAATTCTGGTCAATCCACGGGCGGCATCGTGTTTGTCGTAGCGGCTCTAGCCCCCCTTGTCGGTGTCAACATCATCGGGAACAGAGCTGCACGCAAGGAACGTGTAGAGAAGGACCGCATCGCGAGGCAACCGGAGGAAGGGTAGGTTCTCGGACAAATGAGAAATCTTGCGTGCCTTCTTGACGGAGGTGGACGGGAATCGAACCCGCCGGACAGGGATCACCCAACCCACCCGCTTTGAAGGCCGGGGAGCCCAAACGGGCGGCGGCTTCGAACGGCGCTTGCTCCAGCCACCGGCGAAGCTGGTACCCGCTGATGACGGACACAAGCTCTCTTGGTGCAGGTGCGAGGGACATCGTGCTGACTGGGGAGCAACAGGCCGCCGCCTACGCCGACGCCCCTGCCTTGGTGATTACCGCACCGGCGGGTACGGGCAAGACCGAAGTGCTTGTGCGGAGAGCCGAGCAGTTTGTCAACGATCCTGCGAGCGGATACAAGCGTGTGCTGGTTGTGACCTACACCACGAGGGCTGCCGCAGAGTTCACTTCGCGGCTCCAAGGTTCGCTAGGACCGGCACGGCCCACCAAACTTGTGCCGGGCTACTGGCTAATGCAGGCAGGACTCTCCAGTTGGCCAATTCGCGTTCGGTGATCGGCTGGCGACGGTGCTACTGAGAGGGAGTTGTTGCTGAGATCGAAGACGATGGTGCCAGCACAGTGCTTGTCAGCCAAGTCGTCTGGGTGGCAATGTCGCGTGGCTTGGATGCACATGAGACGGCAGTT
>JAHQYN010000037.1 GCA_024421085.1 Acidimicrobiia bacterium | reverse complement strand
GCCCATCGCCACTCAGAGTCTCCACCAAACCGGCAGCCTGAACCGCCGCAACCAGAGTCGGGAACGAACCCGAGGCCACCGCCACATCAACAACCGTACCCATCGCATCATCCTCCATAGCAGGCGCTTCGGTCGTGGTTGTCGGAGGTTCAACTTCAGCGGGGTCAGACGGTGGGAGCAGGACTGTGTCGATCACATGAATGATACCGTTGGAGGCTTCAATGTCTGTTTGAACTACAATGGCATCGTTGACCATCACCGTGGAACCGTCAACCGTGATCGCTACCTCGGCGCCATTCACGGTGGCCACACTCTGACCGTCAAGCGACACAACCACCTCCGCCGGTGCCGACAACGGCAACACATGATAGGTCAACACCGCAGTGAGCAAATCAATGTCGGCAAGCAACTCCTCGGCAGACATACCCAACATGTCCAACAAATCCGCGAAGGCATCCTCAGTCGGCGCTAGCACCGTAAAGGGCCCATCGCCACTCAGAGTCTCCACCAATCCGGCAGCCTGAACCGCCGCAACCAGAGTCGGGAACGAACCCGAGGCCACCGCCACATCAACAACCGTGCCCATCGACTCGGTCTCAGACGGCACCGTAGTGGTAGGTGCAGCGGTCGTGGTGGTTGTCGTCTCGCCCGTGCTGCTACTGTCATCGCCGCACGCAGCAGCGACGAGGGCTAGCGCCAAGAACACCGCACACAGCCGAGCGGCTAACATTCGCTTGGACATGGCACTTGATGCGTTCTGCATAGTTCGTACTCCAAATTTCGTTTGGTAGATGGCTTGCTCTTGTGGCTATTACGGAACAGCAAGCACGTTTGGTTCCACGAACTAAAATCTTCAGAACCCACCTCGAGTGAAGGGTCGCCACGCGCTCATCGACGGAATGAAGAAGATCCACACGACGACCGGGCCCGCCACTGGCGGAAGTGCGCCTGCCTCGGTGCGTGGGCCTGAGGAGTTCCGCGCCGTCGGGCTGAGGTCGGATCTCTGCGCCTACCTGGGTGCGTGGGCCTGAGTGCGCCGACCTGGCAACACCGACCGCGCGCTCGTCGTCGAGGCCCGCTGCGTGATGAGCGCCGAGGGGACCGGTCCGGCAGTACTGGTGAGTTGTCGCTGTCAGGGCGGCATTAGGATTGCGGAGGTGAAAACGGTGCCGTATCTGACTGAACGACTGCAGGGCTTCGGGACCACGATCTTCGCAGCGATGTCGGAGCTGGCGGTGCAGACCCAGTCGGTGAACCTCGGGCAGGGCTTCCCGGACACCGATGGTCCTGTCGCCGTTTCTCAAGCGGCGATAGACGCCATCGAGGCTGGTCACAATCAGTATCCGCCGTTGCCGGGGATCGAGCCGCTGCGCACGGCAGTTGCGGAGCATCGTCTGCGGTTCCGCGGCCAGAGGTTCGATCCGGCCAGCGAGGTGCTGATCACCGCCGGGGCGACCGAGGCGTTGGCGGCGACGCTGCTGTCGTTGACGGGACCAGGTGACGAAGTCGTCACCTTCGAGCCCTACTACGACTCCTACGCTGCCGGGATCGCCATGAGCGGTGCACAGCGCAGGGTTGTGACTCTGCGGGGTCGTGGCTTCGCTTTCGACCCCGACGAACTTGAGGCCGCGTTCACGCCAAACACGAAGCTGATGCTGCTCAACTCGCCCCACAACCCGACCGGCAAGGTGTTCTCCCGCTCAGAACTGGAGGCCATCGCCCGGGCCTGCATCGACAACGACGTCATCGCGGTGACCGACGAAGTCTATGAACATCTCGTGTTCGACAACACCGAACACATTCCGCTGGCCACGTTGCCGGGCATGGCGGAGAGGACTGTCACGATTTCGTCGGCGGGAAAGATCTTCTCGTTTACCGGTTGGAAGATCGGCTGGGCGTGCGGCCCGGCGGAGTTGATCAACGCCGTGCGCACGGCCAAACAGTTCCTGACGTTCGTGAGCGGCGCACCGCTGCAACCCGCCGTAGCGGTCGGGCTCCGCCTCGGTGATGGCTTCTTCGACGGTTACACCGCGCAGATGCAGTCGAAACGTGACCGGTTCGTGGACGGCCTCGTTGCGGCCGGATTCGATGTGACCGTTCCTCAAGGCACGTACTTCGTCACCGCCGACATCACCCCGCTGGGCGAGACCGACGGGACCGCTTTCTGTATGTCGCTTCCGAAGCGTTGCGGTGTGGTGGCGGTCCCCACGCAGGTCTTCTACGACAATCCCGAGACCGGCCGCCGGCTCGTGCGCTTCGCCTTCTGCAAACGCGACGAGGTGCTCGACGAAGCGTGCCGACGACTCCAACAACTCAGCCGAAGCGCCGCGGGAGCGCTCTGATGCTGGTCGCGGCGATTCAGCACGACATCGAGTGGGAGGCACCCCAACGCAACTTTGAGCGCCTGCGTCCGCAAATCGAATTAGCGGTCGCGCAGGGCGCGTCGCTGGTGGTGCTGAGCGAAATGTGGTCCACAGGATTCTCGATGAACTCGTCGGACATAGCCGAAACCCCGGATGGCCCCACGGCCACGTTCATGCACGAGACGGCAACTGCCACGGGCGCTTGGATCACAGGATCGTTCCCGGAACACACCGAGGGCTACGACCTGCCAACCAACCGTATGCTGCTCGCCGGGCCCGATGGGGAGGACCACCGCTACTCCAAGATCCACCCCTTCACATACGCCAAGGAAGACCAGCACTACGCCGCTGGACGCGGCACCGTCACAGTCGAGATCGAGGGGGTGAAAGTAACCCCGCTGATCTGTTACGACCTGCGTTTCACCGACTTGTTTTGGGACAACGCCGCCACCACAGACTGTTTCATCGTGCCGGCCAACTGGCCCAAGACCCGCCGCCTGCACTGGATGACACTGCTGAGGGCCCGTGCGATCGAGAACCAGGCGTATGTCGTGGGAGTCAATCGGGTCGGTTCGGCCGGGCGTCTCGACTACTCAGGCGACAGCCGCATAATCGATCCCCTGGGGGAGATGCTCGAAGCAATCCCCGAAGTGGAAACGACCATCTGCACAGGAGTCTCAGCCCCGGTCGTAGCCCAAGTCCGCAAAGACTTCCCCTTCATGCAGGACCGATAGAGACCGCTGGCCGCGACGGCGGGATGGTGGGGGGCGATACGCTCGGGTGGTGCGCATTCTGGTTACCAACGACGACGGTATCGACTCGATCGGGCTGCACGTACTCGCCCGGACCATGCGGCCCTTCGGTGAGGTGGTGATCGCTGCACCCGACTCGGAATACTCGGGCTACGGCGCTGCGATCGGGTCGATCTGGCACATGGAACCCGAGGTGCACCGCACGCAGATCGAGGGTATCGACGAGGCGTGGTCGGTCACCGCGGCACCGGCACTGTGCGCCATGTTCGGGCGGCTCGGCGCTTTCGGCGAGATCGACCTCGTCGTCTCCGGCATCAACCCCGGCGCCAACGTCGGCCGCAGCGTCTACCACTCCGGGACGGTCGGGGCCTGCCTCACAGCCCGCAACGGGGGGATCAACGCGGTCGCCGTCAGCCAGTCCATCGACAGCTGGGGGGTCGAGGGTCAGGGCTGGGAGGCCATGCTCGCCGACCAGCACTGGCAGGGAGCGGCCGACGTCGCCGCGGTCGTGGTCGAGAAGTTGATCGCCGACCTGCCGACCGACCCGGTTGTGGTCAACATCAACGTGCCCAATCGTCCGGCTGCGGAGATGGCGGGTTGGAAACGCACGAGGGTCTGTTCCGCTCCGCCACGCTCGATTGCCTCGGCGTCGCTCGTCTCCAAACCGGGCCACGACGGAACCTTCACCGTCGATATGTCCTGGGGTGATCCGATCGACACCCCGACCGAGGACGACACCGGCGCGGTGATGGCCGGATACGCCTCGCTGACCTGGCTGAACCGGCTTGAGGGAGAGACCCCCGAACCCGGTGTCGCATCCGGTGCCGAATCAGCACTCGATGCCTTCTTCAGCTGAGCTGCGATGCTTACGGCGTCCGGCCTGGCCAAGTCGTACGGCCCCCGTGAACTCTTCGCCGACGTAACCATCCTGCTCTCGGCGGGTCGACGGGTCGCGCTGGTGGGAGGCAACGGGACGGGCAAGACCACGCTCATAGAGATCCTCATGGGCACCAACCGGCCCGATGCCGGCTCAGTCACCAAGCCCCGTGACATGACGCTCGGCTACCTGCCACAGGATCTCGTCGACACCTCGAACCGAACGGTGATCGCCGAGGTCGTCAGCGGAGCGGGCGAACTGGCAGTCCTTGCTGATCGACTCAGTGAGCTAGAGACCCTGATGGGCGACCCTGACCAGGACCAGGACAGGATCCTGCACGACTACGGGGAGACGCAGAGCCGTTTCGAGTCGATGGGCGGTTATGCCCTCGAAGCGGACGCCCGCAAGGTGCTCGCCGGGCTGGGCTTCGCCGAGGGTGACGCTGACCGCAACGTGGGCGAACTCTCGGGAGGTTGGCGCATGCGCGTCGCCTTGGCCCGCCTGCTGCTGGCCAAGCCCGACATGTTGATACTCGACGAGCCGACCAACCATCTCGACGTCGACTCGGTCGCTTGGCTCGAACAGCAGCTCGCGGCGTGGCCCGGCGCCCTGCTCTTCGTCAGCCACGACCGAGACTTCATCGACGCCGTCGCCAACCGGGTCGTTGAACTGGCCGAGGGCACCGTACTCGAGTACGCGGGCGGATTCGCCGAGTTCGTGGTGGCCCGTGAGGAGCGCCTGGCGCGGATCGAGGCCGCCGCCGCGGGCCAGGCCCGCGACGTGGCCAAGGTGGAGAGGTTCATCAACCGGTTCCGTTACAAGGCCTCCAAGGCCCGCCAGGTGCAGAGCCGCGTCAAGACGATCCAGAAACTGGAGATGATCAAGGTCCCTGACCGCCGCGAGTTGGTTGCCCGGTTCGCGTTCCCAGAGCCGCCCCGGGCGTCGCGGGTCGTCGCGGAGTTTCACGACGCCACCGTCGGCTACGACGACATGCCGGTCGTCTCCGATGTGACGCTGACCGTTGAACGGGGCGAAACGGTGGCCCTTGTCGGACCCAACGGCGGCGGCAAGACCACTCTGCTCAAGTTGATCCTCGGACAACTCGAAGCCACGGCAGGAACCGCTCAGCTGGGCAGCAACGTGAGCGTCGCCGCGTTCGGACAGCATCAAGCCGACGAACTCGACGGCTCCAAGACCGTCATCGAACTGTTCTCCGGCGGGATCGACCCGGGCAAGCGGAACCTGCGGACAGTGCTCGGCTCGTTCGGGTTTCCCGGCGACGCCGCTGACCGATACGTGAGGGACCTGTCCGGGGGTGAGCGCACCCGCCTGGCCCTTGCCCGCACCATGATCGAGCCCGTCAACCTGCTGGTCCTCGACGAGCCCACCAACCATCTAGACCTGCCCAGCTGCGATGTTCTCGAGGACGCCCTGACGGCCTACCCGGGCACAGTCCTGCTTGTCACCCACGACCGTCACCTGATACGCAACGTCGCCGATGCCGTGGTCGAGGTTCGCCACGGGAAGGCAACCCGCCACGATGGTGTACCTGACGAGGTTCTGACGCCGGCCGACCCTGGCAGGTTCGGGTCAGCGAAACCGGCGTCGGGCAAGACACCGAATCCCCGCACCCGGCACCGACGCGAGACCGCTCAGGCCCGCCAGGCCACCGCCGCGCTGAGCAAGAAGGTAGTCCGCTTGGAACGCAACCTGGCTAAAGCCGATGCCGTCGTCGCCGACCTCGAGACGCGTCTCGCCGATCCCGAGATATGCAACGACCCCGAGGAGCTCCAGCGGCTGGCCGCGCTTTACGAAGAAGCTACCGCCCGGGCCGCCACCCTGATGCACGACTGGACCGAGGCCGCCGAACAACTGGAAGCCACCGGCTAGCGGCCCCACCAAAGATCAGCCCGCGGCTCTGGATGCGCCAACGAACCCCCGCGGCTCCGGCTACACCCAGCGCAAGCCCAGCGCGGTATTGTGCCGCGGTGGACGACTCTGGATCGCCTTTGTGGTCGCCGTCGGCGGACCGGGTCGAAAGCACCAAATTGGCCGGGTTTGCGGGCCGTCACGGGTTATCGACATACCAGGAGCTGCATGCCTGGTCGGTGGCTGAGCCCGCCGAGTTCTGGGCTGCGGCGTGGGATGATCTGGGTGTGATCGGCGACCGAGGCGACCGGATCATCGAGGCTGCCGAACCGTTCTGGAGGACCCGCTTCTTTCCCGACGCCTCACTGAATGTGGCTGAGAACCTGCTGGGCACCATCGAAAGCGACCAGCCTGCGGTGGTCTCGTTCGCAGAGGACCCGTCGTACCACAGGGAGATCAGCGGCGGGGAACTCAGGCTGCTCGTCGGGCAGCTCCAGGTTGCGATGCGCCGGGCGGGGGTCGGCCCCGGCGACTGCGTCGCAGCCTGGCTGCCGCACGTCATCGAGACTGTGGCGGTGATGCTGGCAGCGGCCTCGATCGGCGCGGTGTTCTCGTCCACCTCCCCCGATTTCGGCGTCGACGGGGTCGTCGACAGGTTCGGCCAGGTCGAGCCCAGGCTCCTGTTCGTGTGCGACGCCTACAGCTACGGCGGCAAGGTCCACGACCGGCTGTCTCTGCTTGACGACATCGCCGATGCGCTGCCGTCAGTTGAGCAGATTGTCGTGGTCCCCCACCTCGGAGACGGTGGAACCGGCGGTGTCGCCAAGGCGGTCACGCTGACAGACTTCGTCGACCGGACCCCGCCGACCGTGCCGACCTTCACACGTCTCGGATTCGATCACCCCTGGTATGTGCTGTTCTCGTCGGGTACCACCGGCAGACCCAAGTGCATCGTCCATCGAACCGGCGGGGTGCTGCTGAAACACTTGGTCGAACATCAACTGCACTGCGACATAAAGCACGGCGACCGCGTCTTCTACTACACCACCGCCGGATGGATGATGTGGAACTGGCAGGTCTCCAGCCTGGCATCTGGAGCGACCCTGGTGCTCTACGACGGCGCGCCGATGTTCCCCGACGGCAACCGGCTCTTCGAGGTGACCGACACCGCGCAGACCACACTCTTCGGAACCTCCGCGAAGTTCATCGAGGCGCTCGGCAAGTCCGGTCTTCGACCCGTCGACACCCATGACCTCACGAGCCTGCGCACAATGACCTCCACGGGCTCGACTCTGGCCCCGGAGGGGTTCCGCACCGTCTATGAGCGGGTCAAGGCCGACCTTCATCTTGCCTCTATATCGGGCGGCACCGACCTGTGCGGTTGTCTCGTGGCCGGTGATCCGACCAGCCCGGTTCACGCCGGGGAGATCCAGCGCGCCGCGTTGGGCCTCGACATCGACGTGGTCGACGAAGGTGGCAACACAATGGGTACTGAGCGCAGGGGTGAACTTGTATGCCGCAACGCTTTCCCGTCGATGCCGCTCGGCTTCTACGACGACCCCGACAACGTCCGCTATGAGGCCGCCTACTACCAGCGCATCGACGGTGTCTGGCACCAGGGCGACTTCGCCGAGCGGACCGGGCACGGCGGCTTCGTCATCCACGGCCGTTCCGACGCCACCCTCAATCCCGGCGGCGTCCGCATCGGGACCGCCGAGATATATCGCCAGGTCGACAAAGTCCCCGAAGTGGCCGACAGCGTCGTCATCGGCCAGAGCCATGATGGCGACACCCGCATCGTCTGTTTCGTCGTGCTGACCGAGGGGCGCTCACTCGATGAGGAGCTCACCGACCGGATCAAGACAACCGTGCGAACCGGAGCGACTCCGCGCCATGTGCCGGCGGTCATCGGCCAGGTGAGCGAGATTCCCCGCACCCGCAGCGGCAAGATCGTCGAGTTGGCCGTCAAGGCCACCGTGGAGGGCAAAGATGTCGCCAATACCGAGGCGCTGGCGAACCCCGAAACCCTCGACGAGTTCCGCGATCACCCTGCACTCACGTCGCCGCGGAAGACTTGAACTCAGGGCTGCGACAAGCGGGGCCGCCGCGCCGACCTCAACTGTACGCATCCGAGCGAACCGGCCGCTTCGCGGACGCTCCAACCGACATCGCGAGACCCGAAACGTCAAGCACAGCGAGCAGGCACCGGGGACTGTGCGTCGCAACCGAGCGACCGGCCCCGGCGGCACAGCCGCGACCCCCGCCGAAACCGTGCGAGGCCTGCAACGCGCCCGGCAACCGAGCGACCGACGCCGGCGGCACAGCCGCGACCGCACGCGCTCAGCGCGACGATCCCGAGACGGCAGCACCCGAGATCCGGCGGACGCGGCGGACCTGGAGCCCGGCATCGGCCACGAACACGATGAGAGCCAACCAGATCAACACGAAACCGAGCGCCTGTCCACCGCCCCAGGGCTCGTCCCACAGCACTACGCCCAACAAGAACTGGATCGTCGGTGCCAAGAACTGGAGCATCCCGACGATCCACAGTTCAATGCGCCGCGCGGCTGCGGAGAACAGCAGCAGTGGGGCGATAGTCATCGCGCCCGAGCCGATCAGCCAGACGTCGAGGCCGATGTCTGACAGTCCGAACACTCCGTCGCCGCTCAGCGCCCGAACCACCAGCCAGCACAGCACGAAAGGCAACAGCACAAGCATCTCGATGGTCAGTCCGTCCATGGAGCCCGCAGGCGACGTCTTGCGGAACAGCCCGTAGAGCGCGAACGATCCGCCCAGGTAGAGGGCGGTCCACGGAACCGCCCCGACATCGACCGCGAGGACCAGCACCCCGCATGCGGCGACAAGTACCGTCAACAGCGGCACCAGATTCAAGCGTTCCCGAAGCACGACCACCCCCAGCGCCACGCTCATCATCGGGTTGATGAAATAGCCGAGGCTCGCCTCCAGCACCCGGTCAGTCGTCACGACCCAGATGAACGCGATCCAGTTGGTCGCCAGCAGCGAGGCGGTGAGGACGAACATGAGAAAGTCGCGGGGCTGGGCCACGAGCGCTCGCAGCCTCCTAAACGAGCCCCTGAGAAGCTGCCAGCCGACCAACAGCAGAGCCGCGCCCGCGGCACGCCACAAGATCACGTCGAGCAGAGCCACATCGCCCTCGATGCGCCAATAGACAGGCGACAGGCCCCACAACAGATAGGCCGAGACTCCGAGCAGCGCTCCCCGATTCACCGACACACGCTACGCTCAGCGCCGACCGAAACCCCGACCTACAGAAACCGCGCATCTTGAATCGCGAACCGCCCGGACTCGCCCCTGATCGGAGAGCCAGCGAGTCGAGTTCCCGCCGGAAGCGGATAAAACGGGTTGTGAATATCGGCGGCGTGGCATACCGTTTCAGGTTCGCACGGCTTGTAGGTGCGAGAGGTCCTGTAGATCAGTTTGGAGTGATCGCCACCCTGTCAAGGTGGAGGCCGCGGGTTCAAATCCCGTCAGGACCGCCACGCATCCTCTAGGGGATGCTGTGGGGTCGGGTAGCTCAGTTGGCAGAGCGGCCGCCTGAAAAGCGGTAGGTCACCGGATCGACGCCGGTCCCGACCACCGACAGCGGCCCGGCATCTGTGCCGGGTCGCTCGCGTTCACCGGCTGTTGCTGAGCTGGCCATGCCCGCCGACGGTGCCGGCTGGCCCCTTGTTTCTCAGCCCACTGAGTGACCGGCGTGGAAACCCTCCCTCATGGCCCCCTCGAGGTAACCGACCCCGGTGCAGTCCCCGATCGCCACAGGATCGCGCCCCGCGGCCCGCAGCTGTCGGGTGACTGAGTCATTGCTTGTCAAGCCCGATGCGATCACCACACAATCGGCATCGACGGCATGGTCGCTGTCGTTGTGGCGGTAACGCACCTGCGTGGGAGTCACCTCCAACACCTCGGCATCGGCCAACAACTCCGCACCATGGGAACGCAGATCAGCCAAGACACGCCACCGCCGCGGGTGGGCCATCTCGGTGGCCAAGGTCGCGCCAGATTCCAGCACCGTCACCGCACGGCCGCGGTCCACTAGGAACTCAGCGAGTTCGATCCCGACGAGGCCGCCTCCCAGAATCGTTACCCGCTTGCCGATCGGCATGTAGTGATGCGTCAACGAGGCCAGCCGTTCGGGATCGTCTGTCAATCCGAGCCGCCTGCCTGCAGCAACCGCGAGCCTCCCCGTCAAGGAGAGCTTGCGTGAGGCGACCGCGGACGGATCAGTGAGCATCGCCCGCAGGTCGTCGCCGTCAAGCACATGGTCCGAGTCGATGCCGGGTACCTCGGGCCGCACACGCGAGGCTCCCGTGGCCACGATCAAGGTGTCCGGCGCAAGCTCCTCGACGGCCTCTACAGTCACCGGCGTGCTCAGCCGCACATCGACGTTGAGCGTCTCAATCTGGGTGGTCAACCACTTGAGGAGCCGAAGATTCGGTTCATAGACCAGAGCCCCGAACCTCAGTGCACCGCCCAGGTTCGGGCTCGCCTCGAACAGCGTGACCTTGTGTCCCCGTGCAGCTGCGACCCGCGCCGCCTCCATTCCCGCCGGTCCGCCCCCGACAACCATAACCGAGCGCGGTTCGGCTGCGACGGTCCGCTCAATGTCGCGCAACTCGACCTCATGGGCCAGGACCGGGTTGACGGCGCAACGCACCCGCCGGTCGAAGAACGGCTGGGCCACACAGACGTAGCAGTTGATGCAGGGACGGACGTCGGCGGGGCGCTGCTCGCTGACTTTCAACGCCGTCGCGGGGTCGGCCAGCAGCTGGCGGCCCATGGCGATCAGGTCGGCCTTTCTGTGAGCGATCATCTCGTCGCCGGTCTCGGGCCGGATCCGGCCGACCGCAATGACCGGGACGTTGAGCCTGCTCTTCAACCTTCCCGACAGCGCAGCATGGGTCGCCTCACGGTGCGGCAGGGTCCCCTCGCTGAATGCCGGACCAGACGTCTGGTCGCCGTAGGCACTGAGGTGGATGGCGTCGGCACCGGCCTGTTGCGCTAGTTGCGCGGTCACCTCGGTGTCTGCAAAGACGATGCCGTCCGGGGTGCGGTACTCGAGGGCGTCGAGCCGGCACCAGACCGCGAAATCGTCGCCGGTGGCGGCCCTGCAAGCAGCGACGACCTCGCACAGCAGCCG
This sequence comes from Acidimicrobiia bacterium, assembly GCA_024421085.1. Lineage (GTDB taxonomy): Bacteria > Actinomycetota > Acidimicrobiia > Acidimicrobiales > Aldehydirespiratoraceae > VXYK01. The sequence goes on along the minus strand of JAHQYN010000037.1, from coordinate 17,766 downwards.
CGAACGGTTGTGGACGTCGCCGCCGTAGTCGTCGGTTCGACGGTTCCACTGCGCCGAGAGGAACCCCGAGATCAGATACCCGTGGGCGCCGTGGATCTCCACCCCGTCGAAGCCGGCCTCCTGGGCCCGACGGGCGGCCGCGGCAAAATCTGCGGTCACCGCAGCAATGTCGTCGGTTGTCAGTTCGTGGTAGTTCGGGGCGCCGCCACCATTGGCCGCGGCCATCAGCCCCAACTCCTCGGGGGTCAGATCCCGGATCATGTCGAGCGATCCGTGCCATTGGGGGATCGACGCAACGAGCACGGGCCGTCCCTCTTTGATATCGACACGGGAGACCTTGCCGTGATGGACGAGCTGCAGCGCGATCTTGGCACCGTGGCGATGCACCTGGTCGGTGAGTCTGCGCAGTGCCGGGATGAAGCGGTCGTCTGACAGCCCCAGCTGATGCACGGAGTTGGCGCCCCGGGGATATGCCACCGCGCACACCTCGGTGATGATCAACCCCACACCGCCGCGGGCACGCTCCTCGTAGTAGGCGATGATCTGATCGTTGGCGAACCCGTCATCACCGACGATCTCGACTCCCATCGGGGCCATGACCATCCGGTTCCGCAGGTGCATCGGCCCTAGGGAGACCGGCGACAACAGGTGCTCGAACATAGGTATCAGACTCCGATCGGCTCAGCTCGCAGAGGCACCGGCACCGGGTCGGCTGCGAACGACACCGTCACGCTCGGCTGCTTGCGCGACCGCCTCAGCCACCATCGGGGCGACCGAACGGTCAAAGACCGACGGCACCACGAAATCGGGGCGCAGCTCCGACTCAGGCACGCAAGCGGCGATCGCCGCGGCCGCACTCACCTTCATGTTCTCGGTCACGCTGTGCGCGCAGACGTCGAGGGTCCCTCTGAAAATCCCGGGAAACGCCAGCACGTTGTTTATCTGGTTGGGGAAGTCGGAGCGGCCGGTAGCCATCACCGCAGCAATGCCGTCGGCTGCTTCAGGACGGATCTCTGGATCCGGGTTGGCCATGGCGAAGACGATCGGGTCACGGGCCATCCTGCGAAGGTTCGAAGCGTCGATCACGTCGGGGGCCGACACTCCCACGAAAACGTCCGCGCCCACCAGCACCTCAGAGAGCGTGCCTGCTCGGCGGTCACGGTTGGTCACCGCTGCGAACTGTTCCTTGACCTTGTTCTGCCGGTCTCGGCCCTCATGCAGCGCGCCGATGCGGTCTACGCCTATTACCTCGCCGACGCCCGCGTCGAGCAGGATCTTGCCCACAGCCACGCCGGCGGCACCCATCCCCGAGATGACCACAGAGATGTTCCCGATCTTCTTGTCGACCAGTTTCAATGCGTTGGTGAGAGCGGCCAGGGCCACAATGGCGGTGCCGTGCTGGTCATCGTGGAAGACCGGGATCGGCAACGTCGCTTTGAGGCGGTCTTCGATCTCGAAACAGGCGGGTGCCGCAATGTCCTCCAGGTTGATCCCCCCGAATGCCGGGGCGATGCGTGCGACCGTGGAAATGATCTCTTCGGTGTCTTGTGTGTCAAGGCAGATCGGGAAGCCGTCGATCCCTCCGAACTCCTTGAACAGCAGAGCCTTGCCCTCCATCACCGGCATCGCCGCATGGGCGCCGATATTGCCTAGGCCGAGCACCGCGCTACCGTCGCTCACTATCGCCACGGTGTTCTTCTTTATCGTGTATCGGTGCGCCAGCGACTCATCGTCGGCGATGCTCAGGCAGACGCGGGCCACGCCCGGCGTGTACGCCATTGACAGGTCGTCGGCGTCGCCGACCGAACAGAGCGGGAGCACCTCGATCTTGCCCCCTTCATGGAGGGCGTAGGTTCGGTCCCACCAGTCGAGCACCGACACGCCGACAAGTTCATCGACCGCCGCGGCTATTTGAGCAGCATGGGATTCAGAACGACAGTGGACGTCGATATTGCGGACAACGGTCGGGCCCTTCGCTTCAAAACCGGGAATGCCCGCGATGTTGCCTCCATGTGCACCGACTGCGGCCGCGAACCGCCCGAGCGTGCCCGGCACGTTGTCAAGCGAGATCTTGAGGGTGATCGAGAATGCGGCGGTCGGAGCGTTCTGCACGCTGAAGACAATATTCGGCGAATCGCCCGAAGCTGAAATCGGGCGACGATCCACCGCGGGCAACAATTGATTTCGCCTACGGTTTTGAAAACAACTTGCGACCCGTTATATTCGTCGCTGGGTTCGCTGAACCCTTCAACACAAGAATCGGAGAAGAAATGAACGAATCAAACGACACGCCGAAGCGACCAATGTCCGATGAGCATCGGGCAGCACTTGCTGTGGGTCGAGCTCGGGCCCGCGCGGTGCGCAAATACCTCGAGGCGCTCGACACGAACCGCCCGAAGCCGGGGCGCAGGCGCACACCCGAAGCCATGCGCCAGAGGATCGCCACAATCGACAGCGAATTGGAGACCGCAAGGCCTTTGCAGGGGCTGCACCTCACACAAGAGAAGCTGAACCTCGAGGCCAAGATCGAGGCCGCTGAGACGGCCGTCGACATCACGGCCTTCGAGGACGATTTCGTCGCTGTCGCCCGCGAGTATGGCGAGTCCAACAGGATCAGCTATTCGGCTTGGCGTTTGATCGGGGTTCCCACCGCGATTCTCAAGCGCGCCGGGATCTCCCGTTCCGCCTAGCGGGGGCAACCCGCTGCGGTCACCCGCATCTCAATCCTACGTCGCTCAATAGCGGATCTCGGCGGCTCCAGCAGCTGCTTGTGGATGCTTGGAGACAATCCTTTCCACCCGCTCTGCGACACGCCCCACTTGGATGGACGCGGTACCGACAAAGTCGTTGATATCGGCTAGGCAGCCGTGTATCGCCGCGGCGTCCAACGGTACCCGTCCATCTGCGGCGAGGCGTTCTATGAAGCTGGGCCCGCCGGTGCCATCACGGCGGGCCAGCACTGCGGCCACGGCATGCGACTTGATAAGTTGATGGGCCTCTTCGCGGCCTAGCCCGGCTGCCACCGTCTCGCCTAGTAGCCGCGAGGTCGCGAGGAGTGGGAGTTCACGCTCCAATTCGGCTTCGATAACGAAGTCGAACACCTCAAGACTGTCCAAGACGCCGATCGTGGTGTGCAGCAGCCCGTCGGCAGCGAAGAAGGCGTCGGGAAGCATCACACGGCGAACCGCCGAGCAGCTCACATCACCCTCGTTCCACTGCCGGCCCGCAAGGTTGGCGGCCATCATTAGATAGCCGTCGAGGATCGTTCGCAGTGCGCCGATGCGTTCAGCGCTGCGACTGTTCATCTTGTGGGGCATCGCCGACGAGCCGACTTGGCCCGCGCTGAACCCCTCGGCAGCCAGTTCATTTCCGGCCATCAGCCGCAGGGTGGTCGCCGCGGAGGAAGGTCCCGACACGGCCTGTGCGAGTGCCGAGACCACATCGAGGTCAAGCGACCGCGGGTACACCTGGCCCACACTGTCGAGCACACGCTCGAATCCGAGGTGCTGCGCGATAATCTGCTCCAACTGGTCGACGGCACCGGCATCGCCGAGCAGGTCCAACTGGTCCAGACGAGTGCCGACAGCACCCTTGATGCCCCGCAGTGGATAGCGGGCCAGCAGCTCCTCCACCCGCTCCAAGCCGATCATGGTCTCCTCGGCGATGTCCGCGAAGCGCTTGCCCATGGTGGTCGCCTGGGCGGCAACATTGTGGGTGCGCGCAACCATCACCAGATCAACATGGGTTGAAGCCAGACTCCCCAGGCGGGAGAGCACCGCCACCAGACGGTCCCGCACCAACACCAGAGCCTGGCGGATCTGCAATTGTTCGACGTTCTCGGTCAGGTCCCGTGAGGTCATTCCCCGATGAATGTGCTGTCGGCCAGCAAGGTCGCAGAACTCATCGATGCGCGCTTTCACGTCGTGACGGGTAACTGCCTCGCGCTCGGCCATAGACGCGAGATCGACCTGATCCAATACCGCTTCGTAGGCTTCGATCGTCCCCTCGGGGACCTCCAGCCCCAACGAGACCTGCGCCCGCAGCACTGCGAGCCACAACTGCCTCTCCTGAACTATCTTGCCTTCGGGCGACCAGATCTTGTTCATCGCCTCGCCGGCATAGCGCTCAGCGAGAACATCGGCCACGGTGCCGTTCATGCGACGAGCCTGTCGTTTCGGTCGAGATACTGCTCACGGCCGGGGCCGACTCCGACGAGTCTGATCGGCACACCGATCTGACGCTCCAGAAACCCGATGTAATCGGCAGCCGCGGCGGGCAGTTGCCTCGGGGTGGTCACCGCGCTCAGGTCGGTGTTCCAGCCCGGCAACTCTTCATAAACCGGCACCGCTGCATGCAGTTGGGACTGATGGTAGGGCAAATCGGTGTGAACCTCGCCGTCTATCCCATAGGCGACACAGACCTTCACAGAATCCAACCTGTCGAGCACGTCGAGTTTGGTTATGGCGATCTCGGTCAGGGAATTGACCCGCACCGCATGACGGACCATCACCGCATCGAACCAGCCCGGCCGCCTTCGACGGCGCGTGTTGACACCGTACTCACCGCCGACTTTGACGAGATGGTCGCCGACCCCTTCGAGGAGCTCCGTCGGGAACGGCCCCGAACCGACTCGGGTCACATAAGCCTTGGCCACACCGACAATACGGTCGATGTGCCGCGGCCCGATGCCTGAACCGGTGCAGGCGCCGCCAGCAACAGGGTTGGACGACGTGACGAACGGATAGGTGCCGTGGTCGAGGTCCAAGAACGTGGCCTGGGCGCCTTCGAGCAGCACCTCCTGCCCGGCTTCCAGTGCATCGTGCAACAACCCGACCGAATCCGTGATCAAGGGCAGTATCCGCGGGGCGCACTCGTCGAGGTACTCGGCCGCGACCACTTCTTTGTCCACCGGTGGCCGGTCGAAGACCTTGGTGAGCACCTGGTTCGTGTGGCTGAGGACGACTTCGAGTTTCTGTCGGAAGATCTTCGAGTCTGCCAGGTCCTGCACCCGCAGCCCCACGCGCATCGCCTTGTCCGCGTACGCCGGTCCGATACCGCGCTTGGTGGTGCCGAGTTTGGCGTCGCCGAGGTGTCGTTCGTGGAGCGCGTCGAGCTCGGTGTGGTAGGGCATGATGAGGTGCGCGTTGCCTGAGACTTTCAGCCTTGAACAGTCGACCCCCCGCCCGGTGAGCATGTCGATCTCAGCCATCAGGACGCGGGGATCGACCACGACACCGTTGCCGATCACCGGGGTGATGTAGTCGTAGAGGACTCCGCTCGGAACGAGTTGCAGAGCGAACGTCTCGCCGTCGACTACCAGCGTGTGCCCGGCATTGTGGCCGCCCTGATAGCGGACGACCATCGACATCTCCTTGGCCAACAGGTCGGTGAAGCGCCCCTTGCCTTCGTCTCCCCATTGAGTACCGACGACTATGGTCGCTGGCACGGCGCTCTCCCTTGATGGATTTGCGTTACCGAGAAAGATTAGCTTGAACTCGCAGCGATCCGTACGGACTTATCGGCACGGTCTAGTAGCACCGCCTCATCAGCTCAGCACGATCTGCGAATTGTCGAGGCGGCCCTCGACATCGACCTTCACGGTGTCACCTTCTGAGTATCGGCCCTCGAGTATGGCGATCGCCAGCGGGTCGCCGATACTGCGCTGGATCAACCGCCTCAGCGGACGGGCCCCGAACGCCGGGTCGTATCCCCTCTCGGCCATATGGCTGCGAGCCTCGCCGGTGACTTCCAGGGTGATCCGGCGGCCGCTGAGACGACCAGCGAGATCCGCGAACTGGATGTCGAAGATCTTGATCAGGTCGTCTTCGGTCAACGGCCTGAAGCGGACGATGTCATCGATTCGATTGATGAACTCGGGCCTGAAGAAGTCTCTGGGCTCGCCAGGCAGGTTCGAGGTCATGATCAACACCACGTTGGAGAAGTCGACGGTTCGACCCTGACCGTCGGTGAGACGTCCGTCGTCGAGGAGCGCCAGCAGCACGTTGAAGACGTCTGCGTGGGCCTTCTCGACTTCGTCGAGCAGCACGACCGAATAGGGACGGCGCCTCACAACTTCGGTCAACTGTCCGCCCTCGTCATAACCGACATAACCGGGGGGCGCACCTAGCAGCCGGCTGACGCTGTGCTTCTCCATGTACTCCGACATGTCGATGCGAACCATGGCGCGCTCATCGTCGAAGAGGAACTCCGCGAGTGAGCGGGCCAGTTCGGTCTTGCCGACCCCGGTGGGTCCGAGGAACAGAAAGCTGCCGATGGGGCGACGAGGGTCGCCGAGACCTGCTCTGGAGCGGCGTATGGCGTTGGCCACAACCGAGACTGCGTCGTGTTGGCCGACCACCCATTGATGCAGATGCTCCTCGAGGCGCACCAGTTTCTGGACTTCACCCTCCATCAGGCGCGACACGGGGATCCCGGTCCAGCGGCTGACCACTTCGGCAATGTCGGAGTCGTCGACCTCTTCCTTCAACATTGAGTCCTCGGCTTGGAGTTTGTCGAGTTCCTCCTTGGCGGCCGCGAACCGGCGCTCCAACTCGGGGATCCGGCCGTAGCGGAGTTCAGCCGCCCGTTCCAGGTCCTGTTCGCGTTCAACCTCTCCGCGCAGATGTTCGAGCTGCTCGTTGATTGCGCGCAGTGCGGTGATGGCGTCCTTCTCGGCCTGCCACCTGATGGTGAGTGCGTCGAGTTCTTCCCGCTGGTCGGCCAGTTCCCGGTCGAGGTCGCGCAGACGTTCCGCGGAGGCATCGTCGGTCTCTTTGGCCAGCGCCAGACGCTCGATCTCGATCTGGCGGATGCGCCGCTCGACGACGTCTATCTCGGTCGGCACCGAATCGATCTCGATGCGAAGCGAACTGCTCGCCTCGTCAATGAGGTCGATCGCCTTGTCGGGCAGGAATCGGCCCGTGAGGTAACGGTCGCTCAGCACGGCTGCGGCGACCAGCGCGGAGTCTTGGATCCGCACTCCGTGATGCACTTCATAGCGCTCCTTGAGGCCGCGCAGGATCGCGATGGTCGACTCGAGCGAGGGTGGCGCGACTAGGACCTGCTGGAAGCGGCGCTCCAGCGCCGGGTCTTTCTCAACGTGCTTGCGGTATTCGTCAAGCGTGGTGGCGCCGACCATTCGCAGGCGGCCCCGGGCGAGCATCGGCTTGAGCATGTTGGCGGCGTCCATTGCCCCCTCCGCCCCTCCCGCGCCGACCACAGTGTGCATCTCGTCGACGAAGGTGATGATCTCGCCGTCGGCGTCCTCTATCTCCTTGAGCACCGCTTGCAGGCGCTCCTCGAACTCGCCGCGGTACTTGGCGCCGGCCAGCAGCAGCGACATGTCGAGATTGATCAACCGCTTGTGCTGCAGCGACTCGGGCACGTCGCCCTCGAATATCCGGGCTGCCAGCCCCTCGACGATGGCGGTCTTGCCGACTCCGGGTTCACCGATGAGCACTGGGTTGTTCTTGGTGCGACGCGACAGGACGCGAATGACCCTGCGTATCTCGTCGTCACGGCCGATGACCGGGTCGAGTTCGCCGCGCCGGGCCGCTTCGGTGAGGTCATGGCCGAACCGTTCGAGGGCCTGGTACTGGTTCTCCGGGGTCTGGGTGGTCACCCGATGGGTGCCGCGCACGTCTCGCAGCGCCGCCAGCAGCGCCTCACGGTCGACCTCGATCAGGTCGGCCAATGCGAGCAGTACGTGCTCGGTTGACAGGTAGTCGTCGTGGAGTTCGGCACGCAGTTCATCGGCGGCGTTGAGCGCATCGACGAGCGGCTTGGCGGGCTGCGGTTCTGATCCGTAGGCGTTCGGCAGGCGGTCCAGTTCCGAGGCCGCCCTGGTTCTGGCCGAGAGCACGTCGACTCCCACCTTGTGCAACAGCGGCTGCACGATGCCGTCGGTCTGGCCGAGCAGGGCGATCAGGAGGTGGTGTGCGGTGATCTCGGGATGGGATGCGGCGCGGGCCAGTTCGGTGGCCGCAGAGAGTGCTTCTGTGGTCTTGAGGGTAAAGCGGTTCGGGTCGAGGGCCATGTTGATATCGGTCAGCCTTCTCTGAGACAGTAGGGACTTCGACAGCAGGGTCTAGTGGCTACAGTATAGCGCAGAAAACTTGAGTGCGGAACACTCAAGTTTGTCTTTTGCAGTTCAATGGCCTTTGAAAATGAGGGGCCTTTGCAAGTCAGTGGAGGGCGGCTAGCGTCGGGTTATGACAGCGTCGGTGAGATCAGACACCAGCGGAACCCAGCGGACTGGCACTAGCTGAGACTGGCGTAGGCGGCATCGACTAGTCGGCCGCCGCGAGGGTCGCCGGTCAGTTCCGCGTCCATGCGGTTCATCACATAGGACACGGTCATGGCGGCGTCGAAGTCGACCGTGGCCAACGAACCACCCCAGCCGCCCTCACCGAGTTTCCCCCTGGGGGTCGCGCTTCTCGGCCCAGGCCCGGCCACCCACCGCGGCGTCCTCGGACTGCCCGACGACCCGACGCATCGTCTCCCCCATCCGAACGGCGTCGGTCCACAGCACTGATCGCCACTCATCCCAGGATCACCACGGATTGGGTCCTCGAGCACATCAACCCCAACGGAACCCCGCTCCTTGTCGAGGTTGCTAGTCTGGGGTTGCGGGTGATATACACAACAGGGCTTTACATGCATTTTCATTCATCCGCACTAACCCAAGACCATCCCCAAAAGTTCATTTGACGTCGTGTTGCCGGCCACCACATAGGAGCAGTCATGTCCGAGACTCGCGTATCGCAGTCGCTCAATCTCAGCGAACCAGTTAACACCGCAACGATCCTGCCGGAGGACCTCAGGCGGGCTCTTTGGCTGTTGAGCACTCCAGAACCCCCGACCACGGTCGTGCTCCCCTCGTCACTGGTCGTCAGGCGGCGTCTCGCTCGCGCTGGTCTGGTATTCGCGGCTGACCGGCGGGGAATCCCGCTTGAGATCGAGGGTGAAACCGTCCCCGTCCACACGGCACTAGGCGTCGGAGCGGTCGTTAAGCCGCTGGGGTTTGAACTGTTCGACCTAGAAACATCCGACCGGATGCGTGTGATGTCTCGACTCGAAGGCCGCGAGCCCCCGAGACCGGATCCCTACGGCAGAAGGTACTACTGGATGGACAGCCTCGGGGCCGCGCCGAGCGGCGAGAGTCAAGAGTACTTCGAACGCCATTCCGACCAGTGCCTGTTCGAGTTCGTTGACAATGTGTATCGCTGGTCTGGAGCTCAGCGAGCGCTGGTCGTCGTCAGCGCCACATCTGGGGGTGGGAGCGAAAGCCACAACCGTCTGCACATCGTTGTCGCGGACGACGGTGTCGGAATCCTGGGCTCGGTGTGCAAGAAGGCAGAGTCCCTTGCCGCTCACGGTGAGCGCACAACCTGCCTCTCCGAGGGTGCCAAGCCCAACTACAAGATCGCCGCTGGTGTCGTGGCCGACATCCTTGTGTCCTCCTTCGGGGAACGTTCCGTCATCGGCGCAAGGGGAGGTCACGGCCTGAGTACGGTAGCGAAACACGCCGCCGAGTGGAACGGCACCATGAACGTGATCTCTACATTCGCGCCTGGCCAAGGCACACAGCACGGGCGGCACGGGCGGGCTGGGAAGTGGGACGACGAGGAATTCAAGCACGAAGGAATGCAGGGAACCTTGGTGCATCTCACTCTTGATGCCACCATGCACGACAGTCCAGGTTCGCGGGTGAGCAATCGATGCGAACCTGTACCGGCCTGACACCTCAACGTCAGCATGGCCGATCCCAGGGACGCCTACGCACGCCTGCCGTTCCAACCCGATCGAACGCAACGCGCCCACAAGATCGGCGGCGGCCTCACGTTCTTCGATGTCGCCGACAAAGAGGCCGACATCGACACGGTCGCCGGTTACCTGCGAGAGGTTCCTCTCGACCTCATTGTGCGACCGAAATGGGTGCTGGCACGCTGGGGACCCGAGAGCCAGGGGTGGCCGTCACCAGTTGAGGCCGCTGAAGCATTCCAGAGCAGACTCACAACCATGGGTTCTGAAGCGTCGGCGGGAGTGGTCGTCTTTGAGGTCGCCAAGGCCCCGACTATCACCTGGAGTTCCCGTATCACAGAACCGACCGGGCTCGACTTGGTGCTGCTCGCCCGAGCACGCGCAACCGAGATGCAAGCACTTCTCCAATGGGGAAACGCACTCTGGCACCCTGACACGTACCACTATGTGCTCCCGTCGGGAAAGCACACGTCGTCCTTCGTCCGGCTAGCCGATGCATTCCAAGACCTTCGGGCTGCGGCCGTCCTGGCAACCTGGCTCTACGGAGCTCTCCTCTCCGAAGCTCGGACAACGGTAGTCATGGACATCGGAACCTTGATGCCGGTGGTGGGCGAACTCCAGCGGACCACAGAACATATTCGCGCAGACACAAAAACGTCGGCTCGCATCGGAAACGTGATCTCGCTGGACCGGTACCCTTCAAGCAACCTGGGAATCCACACGAGTCTGCGCAGTCTGTCGCCAGACAGCCCGGTGCTCGGCCTCGTGTCGGTGAGCGACAGCGGGGGGTTCGCCGAACGGTTGTTGAATGCCATCTCCACGCTCGGAGCACCGACGGCGCGCATCGAACAGTTCGTGTCGAGACCTCGCTCGAGCGCGACTGACATCTCCGCGAACCCTCCATCCAGGAGAACCGTCGAGGAACCTTGGCTGGGCCTAGGAGAACCGCAGTGCAATGAGTCAGAAGGTGGAACCTGTCGCTTGTGCAGGGACGAGCGCAGGGCCCGTCTGGTCAGGATCAATCCGAGGGCGATGTCGGCGTTGATCCTGCCTGAACCCGACCTGATTGTGCCGGACATATTCGACGCTCGCGCGAATGCCTCACTATGGGAGGCCTACAGCCACGCTCCGGACAACTCCGTCAACTTTCTCGGACCAACCGAGACGCGTCATGCGCCAGAATCTGAGCGCGCTCGCGAACAATCGACCTTCTTCGAGCCAACGCTGCTCGCGAGAGTGTCTCCGTCAAGGCTGATCCAAGGCCGACTAGGCGAGTTCGACAAATTTCCGAAGCGCAACCGGAACGACGATATCCGGGACCTCGTCCAGCAGTCGCGTGATCTTGTAGCCTCGAGCGCTTCCACTGTCGTATTCAACAAGCGAGAGCGTGAATTGTTTCGCGACGACGAGTGGCACGAATTCACTGAGGCGCTCAGCGAACACGAGTTCGTTTCGCACGATGCCGGTTGGATCCCCTTCGAGCCGGGAACGGGTCTCGCTGTCACCGAGGAGCCAACCAGGTCAGACTCGCCCGGGGTGCTGGTCCTCGTGTTCGGAGCGCGCACCGGTCTCACCTGCCAGCGCATGTTTCTAGCCGCTCGCGAGCAGTGGCCCGGCGCCAACTTCCGATGCCTCGTAGTTCACGCGCATCCCGAGAACGAACGACTCTGGACGAGCATAAGGAACAACCTCACAGACTCTGACGGCAACAAACGCCTGCTGGCCCTCTGGCTAAGCCACATCCCGAGTTGGTCACCGCTCACAATGGAACGCGAAACCTACCTAGCCGCCCAGAAGCACGGTTTGGACACCGATGAACTGCAGACACGGATCAACGAACTGCAGGTAGGTCCCGCTCCACAGCACACACTGTTGGGTCGAACCAACCCGAGGTTGCTTCCGCACTCATACTTCGGTCAGAGGTTGGGAAGCCGCGAGACCCTCTGCGCCGTAGGGTCAGCGATGCAGGCAGCTCGTATCCGGGCAAGCAAGCAGCGTGCGCCCTACTGGGCCAAGTTCGATCTTCCACGAGTACTCAGATCCTACTTCGATGGTCTGATCCATGTGTGCATCCTTAGGTGGTGCGAACCGCAGGAAGCCTGGTGGGGTACACACAACAGCGGGTGCTGCGACTTGCTGCAGCAACTGGAGGGCCTGGACTTCGACTTCGACCTACTGCTCCCGGAACTGCTGCTCGCGGGCGCCCAAGAGAAACTGCCCGAAGAAGGGATTGCACATGTCCTTGAGTCCGCGAAAAGCCGCATCAAGCCCAACGGGGGCTCACTGGACGAACGCACTCGAAGCCATCTGAAGCTTGGGATCGAACTCTGCGAGTTGGCTTGACCCCGCGACCAAGTGAGTGCGTGGCCCGGGCGACCCGTGATGGCAGCCAACAAGCGCAGAGGTGACTGGTGTCAGAGAAGCTCCCTGTTCAATCCGCGCCCGTTCTGCAGCACACGAGGCAGGTTCGGACGCCCGACTTCACGGTCGCTATGGTTTTCGCCATGGAGCGAACGTTAGGGGAAGCACAATGACGCAGGGATCAACAGAGGGATCAATCGAGGTCTACGAGAGCGAAGCGCGGAGGTTTCCGCCGTCCGCCGCCTTCGCCGGGGCGGCGCTGGCCAACGATCGTTCGCTCTATGACGAGGCCGACGCCGACTATGAGGCTTTCTGGGCGCGTCAGGCCCGCGAACTGCTGAGCTGGTCCAGCGACTTCACCAAGGTGCTCGACTGGGACCTGCCGTTCGCCAAATGGTTCGAGGACGGGGAGCTCAACGTCTCAGAGAACTGCCTCGACCGCCATGTGGCCGCCGGACTCGGCGACAAGGTCGCCTACCACTGGGAGGGCGAACCCGGCGACACCCGCACCATCAGCTACTCAGAACTGTTGGCCGAGGTCGAGAAGTTCGCCAACGTGATGAAGAGCCTCGGCCTGTCGAAGGGAGACCGCATCGCCGTCTACATGCCGATGATCCCAGAGCTGCCGATCGCCATGCTTGCCTGCACCCGCATCGGCGTGGCCCACTCGGTTATCTTCGGCGGCTTCTCCCCCGATGCCATCACTGACCGCTGCGAAGACGCAGAGGCCCGCCTGATCATCACCGCCGACGCGGGATACCGGCGTGGAGAGCCGTCGGCTCTGAAACCCAACGTCGACGCAGCGCTCGCCGCCGGTGCATCGAGCGTGGAGAACGTGATCGTGGTCGACCGCTGCGGGACCGGCCCGGCGATGGTCGAGGGCCGTGATCACTGGTGGCATGAGCTGATGGAGACCGCAGAGCCGAGCTGTCCGCCAGAGCCGATGGGTGCCGAACAGTTGCTCTATCTGCTCTACACGTCGGGCACCACAGCCAAGCCCAAAGGCATCATGCACACCACTGGCGGCTACCTGACCCAGGTCGCGTTCACCCACAAGTACGTCTTCGACCTGAAACCGGAGACCGACGTGTACTGGTGCGCTGCGGACATCGGCTGGGTGACGGGTCATTCCTACATCGTGTTCGGACCGTTGGCCAACGGCTGCACCTCGGTCATGTACGAGGGCACACCGGACACACCGCTTCTGAGCGAACGCAGCGGCGAACGAGCTTCGTGGAACAAGGACAGGCTCTGGGACATCGTGGAGCGCTACGGCGTGACCCAGCTCTACACGGCCCCCACGGCCATCCGCACTTTCATGAAGTGGGGCGAACAATGGCCGGCGACGCGTGACCTCTCGAGCCTGCGGGTCCTCGGCACTGTCGGTGAGCCCATCAATCCCGAAGCCTGGATGTGGTACCACGACAACATCGGCGGCAGTTCCTGCCCGATCGTCGACACCTGGTGGCAGACCGAGACCGGCTCGCACATGATCACTCCCCTCCCCGGCGTGACCACAACCAAGCCCGGCACGGCCACCACACCCATCCCCGGCGTCTACGCCGAGGTTGTTGACGACGACGGCAACCCAGTCGACCTCGGCGGCGGCTATCTCACCATCACCCGGCCGTGGCCGTCGATGCTGCGGGGAATCTGGGGAGATCCGCAGCGGTACCACGACACCTACTGGTCTACCCACGAGGGGCGCTACTTCGCCGGCGACGGGGCCCGGGTCGACGAGGACGGCTGCATCTGGCTGCTGGGCCGCGTGGACGACGTGATGAACGTATCGGGCCACCGCATCTCCACCGCCGAGGTTGAGAGCGCCCTGGTTGACCACCCCGCGGTGGCCGAGGCAGCGGTTGTCGGGGCCAAAGACGACATAACCGGTCAAGCGATCGTCGGTTACGTCATCCTGATCGGGTCTGTCGAGGCCTCCGACGATCTGCGGGAGGAGATCCGCCGACACGTGGGCACCAAGCTCGGCCCGACAGCGAGGCCCAAAGCCGTGTTCTTAGTACCGGACCTTCCCAAGACCCGTTCCGGCAAGATCATGCGGCGGCTGCTGCGCGATGTGGCCGACGGCCGAGACTTGGGCGACACCACCACACTCGCCGACCCCGACGTTGTCGCTGCCATCCGCGAGGGTGCCGCGCAGAGCGACGAGGACTGATCGACGAGGACTGATCGGCGGGGACGGACGGCCGCGGACTCACAGCAGAGACTGACCACCGGGGACTCACGGCGGGATCGACAAGCGAGACCAACGGGGCGAGACCAACGGGGCGGGCTACGCGGAATCGACAGATCCGCTCAATTCTGCGTAGTCGCAAGCACGAGAATGGCTCTAGGGTTGAGGGCAACAGTCTGGCGGCAGGCTCTGATCTGAGCCGAAGCGATACCGGAGGTGTGCAACCCCATGATTAACACAGCAAAAACCTTTGTTCTGCTTGCCCTGCTCGGTGGTCTGATCATCGTGGCGGGTGGTGCCATCGGCAGTTCGACGGGCCTGGTGATCGGGCTCGTGATCGCTCTGGTGATGGTCGGCGGTTCGTACTGGTTCAGCGACACGCTGGCCATCAAGTCCGCTCGTGCTCAAGCCGTGACCCGCGAGCAGGCACCGCAGTACTACGAGATCATGGAAGACCTCACGATGCGGGCCAATATGCCGATGCCCAAGCTCTACATCTCTCCCAACCCGCAACCGAACGCTTTCGCGACCGGACGCAACCCCAACAACGCCGCGGTGGCGGTGACCGCCGGTCTTTTGGAGCGCATGAGTTGGCAGGAGGTTCGGGGTGTGCTGGCCCATGAACTGGCGCACATCCGCAACCGCGACATCCTCATCGGGTCGGTTGCCGCGGCGATCGGCATGGCGATCACCTTCGCGGCCAACATTGTCATGTGGGGGGCGATGTTCCGAGGCGGGAGCCGTGACCGCAACCCGATCGGGGAGCTCGCATTCGCGCTGCTGGCGCCGATCGCCGCGATGATCATTCAGGCCGCCATCAGCCGCAGCCGCGAGTTCCAGGCCGATGCCTCAGCAGCGAAGTTGATCGGCAGCGGTGAACCCCTAGCCAGTGCTCTCGAGAAGCTGGAACGCGGTGCCAACGCCATCCCCGTGAACGTCAACCCGAGCCAGGCCAGCAGCTACATCATCAACCCGCTGAGTGCTCAGGCCCGCGGCCGGGGCGGTGGCAGCAAACTGTTCAGCACCCATCCCCCGACTGCGGAGAGGATCGCCCGCCTGCGCTCAATGTGAGTCAATCTCGGAAGTTGATGAACTGGAGGGGGATCTTCAGGTCGGCTTCCTTGAGCGCGGCGATCACCTTCTGCAGGTCGTCGCGTTTCTTGCCCTGCACGCGCAGTTCGTCGCCCCGCGCCGATGACTGGATCCCCTTTAGGCCGAGACCCTTGATGAACTTGTTGATCTCCTTGGCCTTGTCCTGTGAGATCCCGGCTTGCAGGCGGGCGGCCTGGCGCACGGTCCCTCCAGAGGCTGGTTCCACGTTGCCGTAGTCGAGCGCCCTTAGGCTCACTTTGCGTCTGACCAACTTCTCTTCGAGGACTTGGCGCAGCGCTGCGAGCCGGTCCTCCGACGACGACGCCATTTCGATGACATCGTCGCCCAACCGCACCGAGGAGCCGGTGTTCTTGAAGTCGTATCGTTGGGACACCTCGCGGGAGGCTTGGTCGACAGCATTGCGTACTTCTTGACCGTCGAGTTCTGAGACCACATCGAAAGTCGGCATGGCGAAACCGTATCAAGCGGCGGCCGTTGTTGATCGGTCGAGCCTGCAATTCTGTGCCGGTCGCGGTCTCGATACGGTAGTATTTTGGGTCCGCGGGTCGGTGCCCGAGCGGCCAAAGGGAACGGGCTGTAAACCCGTCGGCATATGCCTACGAAGGTTCAAATCCTTCTCGGCCCACAGCGGAGACGGGGCCCGGCGCTACGGTGCCGGGCCTTGTCAGTTCCAGCGGCCCGGTGCTTTGCGCCCCACCGGCCGGTTCTCCTAGGCGAGCATGCGTTGCATGATGACGGCGTCGAGCCAGGAACCGAACTTGCGGCCCACCTCGCGTTCTGTGCCCACAACCTCGAATCCGCAGGTTCGATGAAGCGCCATGCTCGCCTCGTGACCATCGACGATGTGGGCGATGATGCTGTGAAACCCCCGTTTGAGCGCCATGTCAATGAGTTCGTTCATCAGTGCCCGGCCCACCCCACGGCCTCTGGCATCTTCGCTCACATACACGCTGTTCTCGACGGTCGTGCGGTAACCGGCACGATTCCGGTAGGGGCTGAGGCTGGCGAAGCCCACCACGCGTCCTTCGGTCTCGGCTACGACAACCCCCAGAGCACCCTGGCGTTCGGCGATCCATTCGCGCTGGGCCTCCAGACTTCTCGACTCGATATCGAATGTGGCCGTCGTGTTCTCAACCTCGTGGTTGTAGATCCGGCGAAGATCTTCAGCGTCGGCAACCGTGGCCAAGCGGAGTCGCATTTGTCGTCGGGGCTTTCCTGTCGGGAGTCGTGGATTCGCAACGAATCTAGTCCCGTGGTTTGATGACGTATGGCACAAAACGTTTTGGGGACCGAACTCGTCGAGTGCGGAACTGACCCCGTCACCGGGTTCTTTCGAGACGGCTGTTGCAACACCTCAGAGGCCGACGTCGGCTCGCACACTGTCTGCTCGATCGTCACCAGCGAATTCCTTGAGTTCTCCAAAGAAGCCGGCAACGACTTGTTGACGCCGCGCCCAGAGTGGGGTTTCGGGGGTCTCTCGCCCGGCGACGGCTGGTGCGTCTGCGCTGCTCGATGGCTCGAGGCCGCCCTCGCCGGTGCCGCCGCTCCAGTGCGACTCTCAGCAACCCATGAGCGGGCCCTTGAGGTCGTCCCCCTGCAGATGCTGCGAACCCACGCCATCGACGCCGACAACTGACCCGAACGAACCGCCTGCATCCCGCTCGCAGATGCTGGCATGCCTCGTAGGCCACGCAACGAACGCGCGCCCGCTCCGTCGATGCCGAGGGTCGGGTCAGTGTTGCGTGGGAAGATAATGGAATCCTCGTCCAGTTCGCGTCGGTTTGGCGGGTTCGAGTTCTCCGGTGTCGACAAGAGCCGACAGTCGCCGTCCTGCCGTGGGGACGGTGAGGCCGGTGAGGTCCGCGACCTCGGTGGTGGACACGCGCCCGCGAGCACGCGCCCAATCGGAAACTAGCGCTAGCTGTGCTTCGGTCGAGGCATTGAAGGGGCAGAGGCCGCCTATTCGAGACCGAGCGTTAACGCTGAGACGGTACGCGGGTGGTTGAGCCGCAGGCGTTCCGGCGACCCTTGAGATGACTGCGTACCCGGGTACCTCGGGACTCTGTCCGGGGTTTCCGTTTGCCCCGCGGAGATTCGCTGTCTCCAAGCGGGACAGAGAATCAGCGGACTCGTTGACCGTGCGCTGCAGGACAGTACTCGCTCTCTCGGCGTCGATCCAGCCACGCCGGCGCATTTCGTCTATCAGCAGCAGAGGCTCTACGCTGCTGGCCAGACTCGGCGGCTCGAGAGCTGTGATCAGTCGAACCATCTCCGGTGCGGGCTCGCCACCGAGGAGCGAGACTCGTACGTACGGGCCCGCGATTTCGTAGATTTCTGGT
>JAHQYN010000187.1 GCA_024421085.1 Acidimicrobiia bacterium | reverse complement strand
TCGGTTCCAGCGGGCCATCTCCAACGCGTCGAGCACCATCTGGGTTTTCATGTTCGACGCGACCCGCCAGCCCACGATGCGGCGACTGAACGCGTCGGTGATGAAACACACATAGGCGACACCGGACCAGGTAGCGACGTGGGTCAGATCAGCGACCCACAGCAGGTTCGGCGCATCCGCGGTGAAGTCACGCTCGACGAGATCGGCCGGACGTGCGGCTTTGGGGTCCGCTCGGGTGGTGTTCACCTTCTTTGTCCGCTTGACACCTCGGATCCCCAACTGGCGCATCAGCCGAGCGAGGTGGTCGCGTCCGATGCCGTGCCCGGCGCGTCGAGCCGCGATCCACAGTTTGCGCGACCCGTACACCGAATAGTTGGCCTGCCACAACACCAACAACAGCGGCATCAGCTCAGCGTCGCGCAGCACCCGCGCCGACAGCGGGCGACGCTTCGCGGTCCAGTACGTGGAAGGGGCCACCTGCAACGCAGCGCAGACGGGCTCGACCCCGAACTCTTGACGGCTGTGGTCGATGAACTGCACGGTCATCGCTGTCGGCGGTCGAGCTCCGCCCCGAAAAAACTGCTGCACGCTGCAAGATCTCGTTGGCTCGGCGCAGCTCACGGTTTTCCTGACGCAACCTCTTGAGCTCCTCGCTCTCAACGGTCGACACCCCCGTCCGCGACCCGGCATCGACCTCGGCCTGGGCCACCCAGCGGCGTAACGACTCCTCGCCGTAACCCAACTGACGCGCCACACGCGTGACCGTGCCCGACGAGGTGCCCAGCTCTTCACGCAACGCGAACACCATCCGCACCGCATGCTTTTTCTGCTCATCAGAGTAACGACGAGACCTCGCCGCAACCCTCGTTTGTGTGTCCATAGATTCCATACTCGCTCCTATCCTTGGAGCCTGCGCAAAACCCAGGGTGAATCAATTGTGGTGTAATGCGGCTCTTCGCTTTTTGGGTCGGGGTGGGAGTGTCGAGAGGTGCCCGGTTGGGTTTGCTGGCAGAGTTTCTTTGGCGTGGCATGGGTTTGGGGCTTCTCTGTGGGGGTCGTCGGCGTTGAGGCGGCCAGCGGCGCGCTGAGGTGTTGACCGGATGCCAACTGCAACCCAGTTCACCGGGCAACGTCGTTTTTGGTGGTGCCATGGCCCGCTTGGCGTGTCACTCAACGACTTGCCGGTGCCGTGGGCCGCTGCCGAGGCGGCGCGATAGCGGGATTCCGTTCGCTGGCGGTCGGTGCTGGGCATTCCGGGTTCGCGCAACGCCAGCGGCGCTGGTGCCACACCAACCGCACCGGCCGCCCCAACGCCGGGAGGTCCACCAACTCAACCAGCGCTTCTCACCATCAGACCACAACCGCCCGCCACAAGCCCCACAGTCCCGTCTCGCCGCCTGACAACGGACAAGCACCCGCAACAGCAAACCCACCTCGTCGTCGACGCCGACCACCTCGACATCGCCCAACCCAACCAACAACTCACACACACGCGTATGGTCAACTTCCACAGGGATCCTCCAGATTCTCGTTGCGGACAGCACCGATACTGGAGGATCCCGCCCCTTCAGGCGCGGACCCTCACCCCACCCACCCCGACCTAAAACGCGAAGCGCCCATAATGTGTTGAGACCGCTGATGTCGCTGCGCTCCTCCTCTCGGCTGCTGCCCCTCGAATGACGACCGATCGTGACAACTCTAGTCGGAGCGAGTAAAGTCAGTTGCTATTCCTCCAAAGCGGTTCTCGCTCCTACCGGAAGGCGTGCTTCCCATCAAAGCAGTACGCTGCCCGAATCGCCTTGGGCTGCGCCGCGGATATTGCGACACCATTGTCATCGGGACAGTCGCCGGACGTAGCATTGCCGCCGGGGTGTTCGTCGATCCCGAAACGCGTGCCTAGATACATAAGGCATTGGGGGCCCGAGTGCTCACGAACTTCGTGTGTGCGACGACCGAGGGTTGCAGATCCGCTCCAGCCACGACGATACTCCCGGCGCAGCAGTTACCTGGTTGCCTACCATCAGCGAAAACGCTCGCCAGATGCCTGTCATATCGAGGTGACTGTTCCAGGCAGCGTTTCGACATTTGCGTACACATAACCTTTCGTGAGTTGCCCGCAGTCACAGCTTCAATGATCTCGGGGCGCGGGTTCTTGAACCTAGTTCGCGAGAAAGAGAACACCACGATACCGGGGTCTACCGCTGAGAGTAGTGCCTCAGCAAACTGACGATTGTGAGTGGCAGAAGCGGGGCTACTGACATGGCCTCCGTGGTGCGGAAAGACCAAAATGTCGGCACGGAGGTCCTGGCCGCTGGCCACGAGGTGATCTAAACCTACATCGTCGATGTCACCGGTGAACAGCACTGAATGATCAACGGTACTCGCGCGCACGACGGCGCTTATCGTGTTTGTGGTGATCCGCTGTCCATCCGAGTCTCGGCTGCCAGGACCCTTGCCAGCAAGATATGCACTGGGCGCTAGAACTTCGACGACACCACCCAAGAATGGAATCTCGAGGCCCTCGACCAACTGTACCTCGAATTGTATTTTGTTTTTTCGGCGCCGATCATCTAGGGAGTGGAGCATCGCATCCCACTGTGCAGATTTCTTGGCGGCGTCGCTGTTGAGGCGGACGCTGCCAATATCGATGTCGTTCTGATCTAGAAGTCCATCGAGTCCCTTTAGGTGGTCAGTGTCAGCGTGTGAGATAAGAATCTCGTCCACGATCTTCAATTGGTTCTCAAGCAAGAACTCCAAGAGCGCCGTGCCGGGGCCAGCGTCGATCACGAAGCAACGCTGGTCGTCACACATCACAGCGCAGTTCCCGTGACCAACATCTAGGATGACGATCTTCGTCATTCAGTCTGCCAGTCAATGTAGAGAAGCTCGCGCTGCGTTGCGCCGATGTTGGCGCGCACAAAACTTCGATAGCCGACCTTCATCTTGTCGCGGAGATTCCAAGGGACATCGTCGATACGCACTCGAATAAAATCATCGACCTGCCAAGCTGGAAGAGAAAAGGAGACGGTCCGATCCATACGGTCCAGTTTTTCGACTACTACCTGTGTTCTCCAAGAGCGTCGCGCCGGGCTGAACGACCCGTTCAACTCGGATGCACACGCTTGGAAGGCTTTTACGATGTCTTCGGGTTCTTCGAGTTGGCCGGGCCTGCAGAGAACGGGCAGATCCTTCAAATATGCTCTGATGACTGGCATTTGATCGTCACTCCCAAAATACTGCGTGCAAAGAATAGAAGGCAGGGCATGCTGGTTGTTCCAAGCTGCCAATTCAGCACCGTAGAAGTGAGCGTACGGTCCTTTCGTTTGCAGTTGGTGATCGCAGATGCATCCCTGTGCCTCCGATTGGATTAAACCGTACGCGTCCTCAAGCTCCGCGAGTGGGCCTTGTACCTGAAACGGACTGAACGGTGAGGCGTCGACACACATCGCGAGGCTTCTCCGACTGTCTGGATCGTCGTCAACGATTGCAACGGTCTTGATCTGATGTCCGCTGAGTTCAAGCATTGCCCTACCACCCGAGTATTGGAAGCGTGATCTCGAAGGTTGCCCCACCTAAGGGACCATTCGGGATTGAGTTCACGGACCCGCCGAGATCAATGGTGGTGTCCTTGACGATTGTCAGACCAAGACCTGATCCCCCCGGCCGAGATGTCACGCCCGGCAGCCAGATGTCGTCCGTCGAGAAGTGAAGGACACCAGGCCCGTTGTCCGATACGGTCAGCACCAGCGAGTCATCAGACACTTCGGTCGTCAGTTGAATGACACGAGAGCGTATCTTCGACCGGGAGACGGCGTTGAGTGCGTTGGTGAAGAGGTTCACCACGATCGACTCGATCGCCGCTTCAGAACTTCGCAGATAGGGATTCGCGTCACAAAGATCCAACCGAAGTTCCGCATTTCGCTCCTTTATGAACGGTGCGTACGTATCCGCGACTTGGCTGACAGACTTATGCAGATCGATTCGGCCTACCCGTCGCTTGTCACGGTCAACGAGGC
>JAHQYN010000036.1 GCA_024421085.1 Acidimicrobiia bacterium | reverse complement strand
CCGATGTGCAGACAGAAAGGATGGAGGACGGGCGGCTGCTGTTGAAGTTTCTGGACGCTCCATTCAGTGAGCCGATTCTTGCCAAGCATGCATCCGATGGCACCCTCAAACTGCTTGCCTACCTAGTACTGATTCATGGGCCCGACCCGTACCCGTTCATAGGCATCGAGGAGCCCGAGAACTTCCTCCATCCTCGACTGCTTCCCGAGTTGGCCGAAGAATGCCGTTCGGCTCTTGCTGGAACGCAACTGCTTGTGACCACACACTCACCGTTCTTCCTCGACGGCTTGAGGGCGAAGGAAGTGAGAATCCTCTGGCGCGACGACGACGGTTATGCGCGTGTGCGTCGGGCCTCGGACATTGAAGGGATCCCTCAACATATCGACACCGGAGGATCGCTCGGCAACCTGTGGACAGAGGGGTGGTTCGGAGTCGGTGACCCTCTGGTTCGCCCGTGACCGCTGATCCGGTCGATTCCGACAGGGCCAAGCGTCTGGTGTTCTTCGTCGAAGAACGCTCAATGGAGTTCTTTCTGCGTGGGTTCCTTCCCCGTTTTCTTCCTCAAGACGTAATACTGGACGTTCGGGTGTTCCAGGGGAAGCAAGATCTTCTCAAGAACTTGGAGAACCGTCTACGTGGCCTGGCATCGTACTTTCCGCCTGTGGATCATCTCTTCGTGCTGGTCGACCGCGACCAGCAAGACTGCCATGATCTGAAATCCCAGTTGGAAACGACCGCACAATCTGTTGGGCTGGTGACCCGCACGATGGCGGGAGGACAGAGATGGCAACTTGTCAACCGCATCGTGATCGAAGAGCTCGAGGCTTGGTATTTTGGCGACTGGGACGCGGTTCGGGCCGTCTATCCGGAAGTCAGATCCAATGTTGCGCGACAATCCAACTATCGGGATCCCGATGCTATTCGGGGAGGGACATGGGAAGCCTTGGAGCGTCTGCTGAGGGCGGAGTTTCCCGAGGGGCTGCGAAAGAGCGAACTGGCTCGCAATGTCAGCAAGCACATCGATCCCCAACGATCCCGGTCCCATAGTTTCAGGGTCTTTTGCGATGCGGTACGGGATGCCGTGCCGGGCTCGGGCCTGTGAGTCGGCAGCCGGCGAGTCCACGGCGCGGCAGGCCCGGGATGTCAGAAGGCACGGCAACGCGGGAAGCCAAGAGCATGGAGTGGGCGTTGGAGGTGGGGCTTCAGCGTCGCTCGAAGGCGTTCTACTGTGTGATCCGGGTTCTCATCCGGACGTTGTTGTGGCGTTGGCTGCGGCTGCAGGCGCGGGGCGGGGAGAACATTCCTGTGACCGGTCCCGTGATTGTTGCGCCGGTTCACCGTTCAAACCTCGATGCACCGCTCTTCTCGGGTTGCACCACCCGCCGCTTGCGGGCACTGGGCAAGGAATCGCTGTTTGTTCATCCGGTCAGTGCGTGGGTCTGCGCGGCGCTCGGGTCGATACCTCTGAGGCGGGGTGAGGCTGACCGGGATGCCATGCGTTCGGCGCGGGCGATGCTCAATTCGGGCGCGATGGTGCTGGTCTTCCCCGAGGGCACCCGCCAGAGCGGGAACCAGGTCACCGGCGTCTTCGACGGGATGTCGTATCTGGCGTCCAAGACGGGCGCCCCGATAGTCCCCGTGGGGATCGCGGGAACCGAGGCGGCGTTGCCCGCCGGGGCGAAGTTCCCCTCCAGAGTCAGAGTCGCGATCGTCGTCGGAGAGCCGATCTGGGCCCCAGAGGGCCGAATGAGCCGCCCAGCGCTGGCAGCGCTCAGCGCGCATGTCGGCACACGCCTCCAAGAAGCGTTCGACGAAGCACAAGCACTCATCAACCGAGCCTGAGCCTCGGACATCACTCGGTCCGACCGGCGGGGGCGGGCTGCGCGTTGTGTTTGGTGCGGAACGTCGGACCCTCACCCACTCACCCCACCCTCAAACGCGAAGAGCCGGAATAACTTGGCTCAGTGCGTGGGTCTGCGCGGCGCTCGGCTCGATACCCCACTCACCCCGACCTAAAACGCGAAGCTCCCGATATACCTTGAGGGTCCCCGTGCTGTCGGCAAGACCGAGTGAGAGTGAAAGCAAAGCGCCGGACAAGCGGCTCAGACCTTGCGGCGGGGGGTGTCGGCGTTCTTCAGGACCTTGCCGGCGGCATCGAGAATACCCGCCTTGGAACCCAATGACAGGGGATTGGCACCGAAGAGGTCCTCGCGGTTGATCGCCACCCAACGGTAGCCGTTGATCTTCTTGGCCCGCTTGAAGGCGGCCTTCAGATCCCCGGTCTCGGAGGCCACAATGATCGATCCCTTGATCGAGCCCTTGTCGAACACGAGGTCTGCCTCACCGCTCGGGTCTGGTGTCGCGCCCACAGCGGTACTTATCGCCTCACTGAGAGCATCGTGATTCAATCGGGCCATCTCAGTCGTCCTCCGAAGTCAGGATCAGTTCGACGGCATCGAGAGCGGCTTGCGCATCGGCGCCTTCAGCGGTCACCCGGGCGGTGTCGCCGGTCGTTGCGCCGAGGGCAAGCACGCTCATGATGCTCGCTGCATTTGCGGACTTTGCACCAACCTCGACGCTCACTTTCGCGTCGAAGGACTTCATCTGCTCGACAAGAGCAGACGCAGGGCGTGCATGGAGACCCTGCGGATTGGTGATGATGATCTCACGGTCCATTCGGTCCCTCCAGGCCAAGTTCGGTTCAGTCGTCTAGTCGTCGTCAGGGTCAGCGGTGAGGCAGTCGTACAGGAACTGGGCGTTGGTGGTGCGCCAGAGCGTCTCACACAGGTCCTCGTCCTGGAGGACCTCGGCAAGCTGAGAGAGCACCCGCACATGGTCGTCGCCGACCGCGGCCAAGCCCACGACCAGATGGGCGGTTCCCGCCTGCCAGTCGACCCCGTCAGGGTGCTGAACCACAACGATCCCGGTGGAACGGATGTACTCCTTGCTCTCGAGCACTCCATGGGGCAGTGCGACACCGTTGCCCAGATAGGTCGAAACCTTGGTCTCGCGCTGCTTCATCCCCTCGATGTACTCCTCGGAGATCGACCCTCTAGCCACCAGCAGCCGGCCAGCGTGCTCAATGGCCTCGTTCATCGAATCAGAATGATGGCCGAGGACAATGTCATCGGGTGTGAGAACGGCGCCGAGCGAGTCGTCCATGATCTGATTCACATCGCAGAAACGACTGGCTCGCCAGCCGTGAGCGACTTGACCAGTGCCTTCACGGCCGGGTCGTTCATGAACAGCGTGAACGGGATGATCGCCGCCCCCGGAACTTTGGCCTTGGCCTGCTTGGCCAAGCCCTTGTGAACGACTACCACATCGGCTGCGTCGGTCAACTGGCCTACAGGTGAATGCACGACGTTGATGTCGAGCTTCGCCTTCTTCACCATCTTCTTCAACTGGTTGGCACCCATCAGGCTGCTGCCCATACCAGCCTCGCAGGCGTAGACGATCAGTTTGATCTCGTCGGCCTGCTTGGTCACGCGTTCTGTCACGTCGATCCCTCCAATGTTTCGTGGTTGCATTCATGTTGTGGGGTGGCCCGGAACACGTCCAGACCACCCCACAACAAATGTCAGACTTCAGGCTCCTCTAGGAGATGCCTGGCACACCCGCCATGGCATCGGCCATGTCGTCACTCTCGTCATCGGCGTCGGTCATGTCTTTCACCGGGAACAGCCGCAGCAGGATACTGCCCACGAAGAATGCGGCGGCTGCTCCGACGGCCATTCCGATCCAGACCCCCGCAGCTGCGGCACCGTCAGTTGGCGTGCCGCCTATGTAGGCGAAGACACTGCCTGGCGAAGGTGGCAGGGTTAGCCCGGCATCGAAGATCACGAAGATAATGTCGGCGCTGATGCCTCCCGCCCACATTGCGAGGATCATCACCGGGTTCATGAGCACGTACGGGAAGTACACCTCATGGATACCACCAAAGAAATGGATGATGATCGAGCCGGGTGCGGAGAGCTTGGCCAAGCCTTTGCCAGCGAACCAGTAGGCAAGTAGCAAACCAAGGCCCGGTCCCGGGTTGGACTCGAGCATGAAGTAGATCGAACGCCCGCTTTCGGCTACATCCTCGGTGCCAAGCGTTGTGAGCACACCGTGGTTGATGGCATTGTTCAAGAACAACACCTTGGCAACCTCGATGGGCAAGTCGATCAACGGCAGGAGCCCCCTGTCGTCAATTTCGCCCACCAGGTTGGAGAACGCGTTGGCGATCTCTCGCATGATCGGCCCAATGATCCGCCAACCGATCAAGGCCAAGAGAATGCCTGCGATTCCTTGGGAGAAGTTGTTGATCAACATTTCGAACCCGGCCGGAGTGCGTGGCTCGAAGTATTTGTCGATTTCTCGCATCACCCAACCGGCGAGGGGCCCTACCAGCATGGCTCCGAGGAACTGCGGTGGGCTTCCCTCGAACGGCACCAGATCACCGCCGAACGCGAGTTCGAAGGCTGCACCCCCGATAACACCCATAGCGGCGATGGCTCCGAGCACACCTCCCCGGTGACCATAAATCAACTTGCCGCCTGTGTAGGCTATGAGCAGCGGCAGCAGATATGTGATCATCGGGCCGACGGTGGCACCAGATACATCATCAATCCAGGCCCAGTCGGCGCCAAGCTTCCTGAGCCAGCCGTCCGGTATGAACAAAGCGGTGATCAAGCCCCAAGCAATGAACGCTCCGATGTTCGGAATGACCATGCTGGACAGAAAACCGCCGATACGTTGAACACGTTCTAACATTCGCGGGTCCTCCCCCTATTTTGTAATGCTCCCGCAAACATGCCACACAGCCGCCATGTTCCGCTACTGCCAATAAGACACTAGGCAGATATGACAAATCGGCGCAGCGTCAGGTATAGCGCGCAACTTGGGCCACGTCGGATGCTCCCACCGGACTTCAAGACAGATCGGCGAGTGGATCGTCTCCTATG
Source organism: Acidimicrobiia bacterium (assembly GCA_024421085.1). Classification (GTDB taxonomy): domain Bacteria; phylum Actinomycetota; class Acidimicrobiia; order Acidimicrobiales; family Aldehydirespiratoraceae; genus VXYK01. The sequence goes on along the minus strand of JAHQYN010000036.1, from coordinate 23,967 downwards.
AGCAGGTCCGTGGCGGTGATGGCAGTGGTCTGGTCGGTGAGGGGGAAGGTGTGGGGGCCAGCGTGGACTAGGAACAGGTGGTCAAGGCCAAGGTCGGCGAGGGCGCTGTGCATCGACTTTGAGGCCGCGGGGCGGGTGGTGCGCTTGATCTCGAAACCGAGGATCCGGCCGTCGATGTCTAGGCGCAGGTCGAGTTCGGCGCCTCCGTGAGTCGACCAGTAGGCGGGGTCAGCGGGGGTGAACCTTGCCAGGAGCTGTTCGAGGATCATGCCCTCCCAACTGGCGCCCAGCATCGGTGAGCGCTCCAGGTCGACCCTGGTGGCGATGCCCAGCAGTCGGTGCAGCAGGCCCGAATCGCGAATGTAGACCCGCGGCGACTTGACCTGGCGCTTGGAGATGTTGGCGAACCACGGCGGCAGTTGGCGGACGACCAGGGCGTCGGTGAGGGCGTCGATGTAACGCCTCACGGTGGACTCCGACACGTCGATCGATCTGGCGATCCGGGCACTGTTCCAGGTCTGTCCGTGGTAATGGGCCAGCATCGTCCAGAATCTCCGCATCGTCGTGGCGGGGAAGCGGAAGCCGAGGTTGGCGAGGTCGCGCTCTAGGAACGTTGAGATGTAGTCGTCGCGCCAGCGGTTCGATGCCTCGCCGGTCGGAGCCAACAAGGATTCGGGCAGGCCGCCGCGCAACCAGAGATCGTCGAGTCGGTGCGCTCCCACATCGGACAAGCGCAACCCGCCCAACTCGACGAAGGAGACTCGACCGGCCAATGACTCCGAGCCGAGTCCGATGAGGTCCGGCGATGCGCTGCCGAGAACGACGAAGCGGCCCGGCCGCCGATTCTCATCGACGAGCACCCGAAGCGTCGGGAACAACTCGGGCATCCGCTGGGCCTCGTCTATCACGATCGTCTCGCCGGTATCGCGCAGCGCCAGTGTCGGCTCGGCCAGCCGAGCGAGGTCTCGATGGTCCTCAAGGTCGAAGAACGCCGCAGGCGACGAGGAGACGGTCTGTCGGGCCAGGGTGGACTTCCCTGCTTGTCGAGGCCCGGTCAGCAGGGTCACCGGTGCGTGAGCCATTGCCTCGCGCAGGTTCTGGGCGTCGACAGTCCGGTCAATCAACTGCATCCACTCAAGACTATCCTTGAAAATCCATCATCTCTTGCGGGATATTCAAGGGTCAGGCGCAGCGCCCGACTCGGATGGCCGTCGGGCTCTGACAGCAAGGGGTTGCGGTTTGGGGTTCTCCCGCTTATGGTAAGTGGAGTTATAGCAACTGTACTTGTATGAACGGGAGCCAACGGGTACACATGCTGACGAGACCGGAGAGCCTCTACGACCGTGAGACCGAGTGGGCAGACTTGTCGCGTTTCGTCCTGTCGCCGCGGCCGGGGCTTCGCTTGGGGATCGTCTACGGCCGACGCCGCTATGGCAAGAGCTACCTTCTGCGCCGCCTGGTAGAAGCCACAAGCGGGGTATACCATTTGTCACTGCGGGAGGATCGACGGCCTGCCCTGGGCCGGTTCGCCGAGAGCCTCAGCAGGCAGTTTCAATGGGCACCATCTCAGCCGTTCCGGGACTGGCGCGATGCTCTGGCGCAGGCAGTGGGCGTGCTGGGCACGCGGGGAACACAACCGCAAGTGCTGGTGATCGATGAATACCCCTACCTCCGGCAGAACAGCCCAGAGTTGGATTCTGCGCTACAGGCCGTGATGGACGAAGCCGCCGCTGGAGGCCTTGATGAGACTTGGACCGCGCCGGTCAGCGTTGTCTTGTGCGGTTCGGCCATGTCGGTGATGACCCAGATCTTGAGTGGGACATCGCCCCTGCGAGGCCGAGCGACACTGGATCTGCCGCTGACGGCCTTCGACTACCGGCAGGCGCGGGGCTACTGGGGAATCGGAGAACTGGAAGCGGCATTCGCAGTAGACACCGTTGTGGGCGGGGTCGCCGGCTACAAGGACCTGACCGCCGACGCGGGGATTCCATCTAGTCGTGAGCAACTGCCGCAATGGCTGGCTGCCACGGCGTTGAACCCGTCGCATGTCTTGTTTCGAGAGGACGACTATCTGCTCCGAGAAGATCCGCGGGTCACCGACGGTGCAACCCTCAGGTGCAGCGGGCGACTCGGGCGACGTCGGATGCGGAGAGCAGGGGGCTGACCACAACCACGGGCGCCTTGATCTCCGGGAGCGTGACCGTGCTGATGACCAGGTCGAACTGATCGTGACGGAGCGCCTCATAACCGCGTTCTGAGAGCACCTCCACCAGTTCGAGCTCCGGGAACTCCGCCTTGATCCGAGAGACCAGCACCCAGACCGTCGCCATACCGCTCGGGCACACCACCAGAGCCTTGCGACGCGGGCGCAACTGAGCACGTTCCATCGCCCCGGCGAGGTACATGGTGATGAAACAGACCTCGTCGTCATTGATCGACAGGCCCATCTCTGTCTCAACCAGCGTGGCGATGTCGACGGCAACCGAATGAACGTCCGGATAGCGGCTCGACACCTCGTCCCGCAACGGGTTGTGGATCGGCAGCCCGTGACGGAGCCGGACGCTCAACCGGCCGAGGTGCAGAGCCAGGCTCCGCCTCAGTTCCCGATCCTCGCTCAAGGCAATGTGCAACCGCTCCCCCGCAGTGTCGATCACCCTGTCGAGCAGATCCCCGGTGATCGGCAGCGACTCGGTGGAGACAGCATCGAGGGCGTCGAGACCGAGCAGGTACTCGGTGATCGCCGCGACCTCCTCGGCCGGCGGCTCGAACCCGAGGATCCGCTCGATATCGCCAACCATTTCCGACACGCTCGACGCCACCGGGTGGTCCATGACCGAACGGTGCAATCCGGTCTCCATCGCCACCCGGTGACCGTCCCACAGGCGGGAGATCGAGACAGCCAGGAACAGCGCGAACACAACATCGCTTCGGCCCGACGTGAGAGTCTCACCGAGCGTGCTGCGGCGCACGATCGCTGAGGTCTCTACCAGCGGCAGAGCGAACAACCGCTCGCGAAGCCCCACCGGAACCCGAAACGAAGACTGCTCACGAGCTCGGGCGTCGTCGCCCATTTGCAGCCGCAGGACATCTTCAGGGACCGACTCCAGTGTGAACTGCACCATCACCCGGCGAATCCGGCGCTCAGAACCGATCACCGAGATCCCCTTTCCGGGCCGCCGCACCAGTGGCAGGCTGTTGCGCTCGAGCCAAGCTTCGCAACCATGCAGGTCACGACGAGCCGAAGTCTTCGACACCTCCAACTCGTCGTGCAGCTCCTCCAGCGAGGTCATGGCCGGGGCGGTCCACAGCAATGCCGCCAACAGCAGTCGAGCCCGCTCCTCGGGGGCGTAGACGCGGGGGGCCTGCGGACGGGCCAACAGATCGTCGCGTATCTGTTGGCGCAGATCGTCTGCCGCCTCGATCACCAGCCCGAGACCCTGCCGGCGAACCAGATCGGCGCCCTTGTCGTGGAGGTAGCGCTCAACCTGGTCAAGCCGATAACGGATCACCCGTTGGCTCAGCCCGAGGTCAGCAGCGAGATCTGCGGTGCTTCTCGGGCGGTTCTGGTCGACGAGCCAGCGGGTGATCCGAATGACCCGCGTGTCGATATCGACGCTCACGCCGCCGCGCTCTCGGAACGAACGACCTCCCGTACCTCCTGCGCACTCGCCGCGGCAAGCACCGGCTGAACCAGACGCTCAGCGGTTGCGGCCTCGAGAGAATCGATGACGGACTTGGTCGGGTTGACGGACCGGGCACTGACCGACAGCTTGTCGATCCCCATAGCTGCGAGCACCACGGCACCCGCGGGGTCCGCTGCGGCCAGCCCACAGACAGAAACGGTGATCCCGTGGCGGTGGGCGGCGTCGGCTGTCAGCTTGCACAGAGCCAGCACAGCCGGGTGCAGCGGGTCCTGCAAGCCGTCGAGCACGCCGTTGGTGCGGTCCGCGGCCATGGTGTACTGAGTGAGGTCGTTGGTGCCGATCGAGAAGAAGTCGACCTCGGCAGCGACCGCATCGGCCACCAGAGCCACCGCAGGAACCTCGACCATCACACCGACCGGCGGCAGCTCGTGAGCGACACCCTCGTCGGCGAGCTGCTGGGCCACATCGGCGATCTGGGCGCGCACGCTGCGAATCTCCGCGACATGGGAGATCATCGGCAGCATCAACGACACGTCACCATGGACCGCGGCGCGCAGGATCGCCCGCACCTGGGTGTTGAACAGGTCGGACTCCTGAGAGTAGAGACGGGCGCCGCGCACCCCGAGGAACGGGTTCTCCTCGGGGTCGATGTCGAGATAGGGGGCGGGCTTGTCGCCGCCGATGTCGAAGGTTCGAATGACCACGGTGTCGTCGAAACCCTGAGCGGCCAGCGAATAGAACTCGAACTGCTCCTCTTCGCTCGGAGCGGCCGCGCGGTCGAGGAACAGGAACTCGGTGCGCAACAGGCCGATGCCGTCGGCGCCCTCGGCGATCGCCAACTCGATGTCGTCGCGGGAGCCGACATTGGCCGGAACGGCCACCGGGCGGTCCCCTAGGGTGACCCGCACCCCCCTGAACCGTGCCGCGGCCTCCCGCGCAGCCGCGAACGCGTCCCGTCGAGCGGTGAAGGCGGCTGTGGTCTCGTCGCTCGGGCGGATCGCCACGTCGCCGCTGGCACCGTCGAGGGCGACCGCATCGCCGGAGTTCACCATCTCGACGACACCGGTCGCTCCCACCACCGCGGCCACACCCAGGGACCGGGCGATGATCGCCACATGGCTCGTCGGGCCGCCTGCCTCGGTGATGAAACCGAGGACCACCTTGGGGTCGAGCAGCGCAGTCTCGGCTGCGGTGATCGCCGCGGCCACCAGGATCGACGGCACCTCGATGGCACCCAGGTCTGTGCTGTCGACCCCGGCGAGGTGGTGCCGCACCCGGTCGGTGACCTCCACCACGTCGGTCGCCCGGGCCGCGATGTAAGGATCGTCGATGGCGGCGAACATGGCCGCGATCTCAGCAGTTGTGTCGGTCACGGCCTGATCGAGGGTCGCCCCGGCTGCAACGCCCGCGGCGACGGAATCGGCCAGCATCGGATCCTCTGCCATCAGCGCCTGAGCGCCGAGCACCTCAGCGGCCTCGCTGCGGCCGGCGTTGCGGGCCTGCTCTTGCAGCCGCACCAGGTCGGCCTGCACCGCGGCCATGGCGTCGTTGAACGAAGCGACAGGGTCATCGGTGTCGGGGATCTCGACCTCCACCGTGTCGATGACCACCGCGGGGCCGATCGCCACGCCTCCGGCGGCACCAGTGCCGACAAGTTTCGTTTCCGGTGGCGGTGGCGGGGTCATCGCCTTCTCCTCGGCTTTCTCGACTTTCTCGACTTCTTGGGCTTTCTCCTCGCGCCCCATTGCGGCCTCTGTGCCGGCGGCAGAGGGACGAGCAGGTCGTCGAGAGTGTCGTAGAGGCACGCCCAGGCGACCATGGAGATGCTGGTGGTCATCGCCAAGGTGATCACTGTGACCACGACCGTCACTGGATTCACGCCCCAGCCGATCGGGAGCGCGGCTGCGAAGTTGAACAGGAAGAACAGGACCCAGATCGCGAACAGGGCGATCCGTCGCTTCTCGCCCAGGCGGACGCTGGTGCCCAGAGCCCGCAGAGGTCCCTGAACCGTCCCGTCGGCGACCACGAACCCGAAGAACGCATACAGCACCACGACGAGGAAGAACAGGATCGGCCCCCAGAGGGTCCTGAGGTATTGGAATCCGAGAAAGAACGCCGCCCAGAACCAGAAGGAGCAGACCAACTGGTCGACGAAACGAGACCCGTCCCGGAACGGCGCAGCGATATCGACGGGTTCGTTGCGGGCGGCGTTGAGGGCGTAGGAGAACCAGGGCAGAGCTGCTGCGGTTGCGACGATCAGCCCCAGGGTGGTTACGGCCAGAAGGCGGAACCGGTTCTCTTCCCCCAACACCGGAATCACAGACACAGCCAAGACACCGAACGTGGCAGCAGCAGCCAGTGTCAACGGCACTGCATTTGCGACGTAACCACGCAAGCCGCGCTGGAACATGGCGGATATCGGAATAGGGAACGGTTTGATCTTCGGCTCGGCCATTCAGGCTGAGTCTCGCGGAAATAGTCCGATGCCGCCACCCGACCCCTGGCCTGCCGCTCGCCGTGACGAGTGTTCAGTCCCAAGAATGTGCGCGGATTGATAGTAGCGGTGCGTCGAGAACTGTTGTCTCCCGCTCTTGTTCACTGCGTTCACGGGCCGCTCGGGCCACGGCCTCGTTCGGTCACCGCCCGGTGCGGGATCAATCCGCTCGGCCTCTAACCGTGGCCGACGCTCATATCGAGGGGTACGTCGGTGGTCATGGTCACTGCGGACCGGTCCTCGTCGGTGCAGGGAGGGCCGACGGTGTCTGTTGAGCGAACCGCGGCCCGAGCCCACGCCAGAGCATTGTGCAGAGCGGCCGGCCCCTTCGCACCGCCGGCCAGGAATCCGGCGAGCAGCGCGTCGCCGGCGCCGACCGTGTTGCGGATGTCGCCTGCCGGCGAATTGCCGTAACTCACCTCGTCGTCCACCAGCACCGCTCCGCTGCCCCCCAGGCTGACCAGGACCGTGCCCCAACCGTGGCTCTGGAGTTCGGTGGCCGCGTCCACCACGTCGCCCAGCGTCCACAGCGGTTTCTGAGTCAGGCTTGCCAGTTCCTCGAGGTTCGGTTTCGCCACTGCGCAGGGTGTGTGAGCCATGCGTGCAAGGGCACCTCCGCTGGTGTCGATCACCAGTTTCTGCGACGGGTCCGGCAGCCTCTGGGCCAGCTGAACGTAGAAATCGGCTGGTGCGCCGGGTGGAAGGCTGCCGCTGGCCACCAGCCACTGCGAATCAGCAGCTTGTTCGGTGGCGGTGTCGAGGAGCGCATCGACCGCAGCTGCACTGAGGTGTGGACCACTCTCATTGATCTTCGTCGTGGTGCCGTCGTCCTCGAGGATGGTGAGGTTGGTCCGAACGGTGCCCTCGATGGTAACCACATGGGTTTCGGTTCCTGCCCTGTCCAACGCTGCGATCAGGTCGGCGAGGCTGTCGGGGTTGCCGGGGATCACCGCTTGGGCCCGATGGCCGTTGGTTGTCAGCACTCGTGCCAGGTTGATGCCCTTGCCGGCGAATTCGACGTTGGCGGTCGTCGCTCGCAGCACCTCGCCGCGCTCCAACCGCGCAATGGCCAAGGTGCGGTCGATGCTCGGGTTCGGGGTGAGGGTGGTGATCAAGGCGCTGCGACTCGGTAGTTCTCGAACAGGAGCTGTTCGGCTTCGGCGGTCCATTCTCCCCGCTCCCCGAGAGCAGCCCCGACCTCGGGGAACTGCTCGGCGAGTTCTGCCAGGCCCAACAGGGGAACGCCGCTCACCTGCGGGAAGATCATCACCTTGCCTGCGAAACGGCCCTGCATCACTGCCTCCACGCCGTCGCGGGCCGCCTCGATCCCGCCGACCGCCGCTAGGTTGAGCGCCGGGGAGAGCGAGCCGTTCAGCGCCTTGTCGAGCACCAGCGCCTGGTCGCTGATCGCGGATCCCGAAGTGCCGGTGTACTGGGCGTTGTGGAGATAGACGCGGCTCATGTCGAGCGGACCCATCGTGCCATTGGCGATACCGGCGAAGAACACCAGCATCCCGTCGGGGTTCATGAGCCTCGCGGCGTCGGCCATCACCGCGGCCACCGGCACCGTCACCACCACGTCGTCGGCACCCTTGCCTCCGGTGAGCCGGTTGACGAAATCCTCGGTGGTCTCGCTCGCCGCGCCCGGGTCGAACAGCTCGAGGGTGCGGCCGGCCTTCTCGGCGAGCGGACGCAGCGACGCTTCCAGCACCGCCAGACGGACGCCGTCGGGGTCCACGCCGATGATCGTCGCCGGGCCGTTGTCGCTCTCGATCGCCCGTTGAATGTGCATCTGCCCCATCGGGCCGCCCGCCCCGATGAACACCGCGGTGCCTCCACCTCGGAGGTCACAGCGGTTGCGGGCCTCGCCGTACGCGGCCGTCACGTTGGGCCCGCGGGTCCCGACATAGGCCGTGTAGTCGTAGTGCAGCCGACCGAAGTCGATCTCGGGCAGACCGTCGAGAGGATGGGCGCCGACCAGGTTCAGGGTCCCCCGAAAGGCGATCTGTCGGGCTGCCTCGGTCACCTGCACCGCGGAACGCGGGTCGAGCAGGATTATGTCGTCGAAACCCGCTGCGCCGGTCCTCTCAGCAGCCAGAGCCCCGTAGCCGTCGGGGTCGATGCCGTCGGCGGTGATCGCCTCGGTGCCGGCGCCGATCGACTCGAGCACCCGCGCCCGGACCTCAGGCGACAGATCGGTCAGCACCACCGAGGCTGCCTCGGCCAGGCACCGGCCGAACTCGTAGTCGGTCCGGTCATCGGGGCTGCCGATGATCCAGGCCCTGCCTCCGGCAAGGGGATCGAGACGGCGACGCTGCGTGTAGGCCGCCTCCACGCACGCCCACGGTTCGGACAGGGCCGCCGCGGCATAACCGATCTCGTCGGCCACCGGGATCACGTAGGCACCATCGTCGGCGTCGAGAACCTCAGAACCGATCACATGGTACTGGATCAGGCCCCCGGGGATCGTGTAACCGTAGGCGGTGCTGCGCCCGTCGACATGGATGTCGGGCTGGATCGCCAGCCGGTCACCCCTGCTGAACCGGTCTGTGAGCTCAGAACCCACCTCGACCACGGTGACCGCAGCCTCATGGCCGAGACGGGTCGGGTCCACGGCCAGGTCGCGGCCGTAGAGCTTCGGATGGTCGTTGCCCAAGCGGATCAGCTTCACGTCCGAGAAGCACAGGCCCACCGCGTCGATCCGGATCAGCAGCTGGTCGGGCCCGACGTTTGGCACCTCCATCGGTTCGGGCGAGCCGTCATCGCCCATGCTCTCAAGGCCCGTGCCGTACATGTTCCAGCCGAGGTTCGGTTCGGGCAGTCGTGTGTCGCCGAGGCGATAGTCGGCGAACGTCCAGTCGTCAGCGGCCATGTATAGGTCTCCCCCTGCGTGTGTGCACTGTTATATCCAGATGGTGGACTGTTGCGACAGGAAGGACCGCTCAGCCAGCCCGTGCCACACCGAGATGCTGTCACGGAACTGCCGCCAGGGCGTAAAGACGGCGCGGAACTGCGGATCGGCGGCGGCGAGCCCGTTGAGGACGTTCTCCGTCTCGGCTTTGAACGCCCGCATCAACTCGGGGGAGAACTCGCGGACGATCGCGAACTGCTGGATCTCCCTCAAGTCGATCTGGTTGCGGTAGTCGTAGTGGGCGACCGTGTTGATGTTGGCGGCCATTGCCGCGATCTCCACGACGGACTGGTAGTAGGGCGGCAGCTCGTTCCAGCGCTCGAGCGAGATCTGCACCTCCAGCGTGGTGCCCGGCTCCCACCACCCCGGGTGGTAGTAGTACAGGTCGCCGTCGAACTCGTCGAGCCCCAGGATCAGGTCGTCGGTCGGGCCGACGAACTCAGCGCTGTCTATCTCGCCCCGTGCAATTGCGTCGCGGATCTCGTTGGCGCCCAGATCGACCTGCACTCCGCCGAGGTTCTCGAGCACCTGACCGGCGATGCCCGGGATGCGCATCCTCAACCCGTGCAGGTCGGTCTCGGTCTTGACCTCCTCGGTGAACCAGCCGCCCATCTGGCATCCGGTGCTGCCAGCGGGGAAGGTGATGATCCCGTGCTGCTCGGCGTAGAACTCGTTGAGCATCTTCAGGCCGCCAGCGTGGTAGAGCCAGGCGTTCTGCTGGCGCTGGGTGAGCCCGAACGGGATCGTGGTGCCGAACTGCTGCACCGGGCTGAGGTCGACGTAGTAGTACGCAGCGCTGTGTCCCATGTCGACCTCGAGGTCGCGCACCGCGGGCAGCACGTCGAGCGCCCCGACGGGCTCGTCGGCGGGCCGGGGAGTGATCGTGAACGCTCCGCCGGTGAGTTGACCGACCTTTTCGGCGAAGAACTGTGCCGCGCCGTACAGCGTCACCAGCGACTCGGGCCAGCTCGTAGCCATGTCCCAGTCGATCTGAGGCCCGGTGAACGAGGTGCCCGCGGTGCCGCTGGGGCCTTCAGTGCCTGCGCTGTCGGCGCCCCCGTCGTCGGGGTTCAACACCTTGTTGTCAGCACACGCGGCCAGTACCGCGGCCGATGCCGCGAAACCGGCCACCCCGAGGGAGCCCTTGACGAACCCCCGCCGCCCAGTCCGCGCCAGCGAGCCTGATCCAGCAACGCCGGTCTCCCGTGGTTGTTCCACAACTGCTTCTCCCACAACAGAATTTTCACACCACAACATAACTGACCGCGTCCACGATCGGGGCCCAACTGCTCTACGAGCCTGGTTTCAGGGTCTCGCGGATCGACTTCATCAGAAGTACGAGGTGCAGAGCGTCGGTGGGCGATGGTTGGAATTCTGGGATCAGATGACGATAGAACTCGCTGGCTTCTGGGTTCTCTGCGTGGACCAGCAAACCCCGACAGCCGATTTCGGTTCCTAGGGCCGCGGTGCGTTGCAGCACGTCGAGAAGGATCGCTGCGCCCAGCCCGCGACCCTCATGATCGATGCTGACTCCGAGCCGTGCTAGCAGCGCAACGGGTTGGGGATAGCGACCAGCGCCTTTTTGCAACCGCGCTGGGGCATCCGCAATCTGGATCTGTGCCATGCACCACCCGTAGTAGGCGACCACATTCAGCTGGGAAGGCTGGGTGACTACAAGGACCTTTGTTGCTCCCATCGCCATGGACTGGCGAGCGTGTCGCTGCAACCACTGGGTCTGCTCATCGGAGCGGCACTGAAAATCCTCGATCTGATGATCGGGGGTCAGCGGTTTCGGCGGCAGGTAGCGCGGGTTATTCGTCAACGCGGGTTATTCGTCAACGAAGGGTGATGGTCGGGCCATCAGGGCTCGCAGACCGGCCAGGTCTTGAGCAGGACGGTTGTTGATCTCTTCCCACGCTTGGGATGCTTGGGGGCTGAGCGTGAATTCGTCGCGGTCGGCCAACACCCGGCGCGCAGCAATCGTCAGATGGGTGATGACGAACTCGGTGAGTTGGGTGCCATTGGCGTTGACCGCCCGGTCAATGAGAGAACGGTCCGCTGGTGTCAGCCGGACCTCGATCCTTTCACTGCGTCGTGGACGTGTATCAGCAGCCACGGTTTCCTCCTGTCCAACTGCAGAACAATCGTACGGCAATCGTACGGTAATCGTACGGCAAAACGCAACGCAAGTGGAACGGTTGGAGCGGGTGACGGGAATCGAACCCGCGTTATCAGCTTGGGAAGCTGATGTTCTACCATTGAACTACACCCGCGTGAACGGTTGATCCTAGTCGAATCGGCCCGCCAACCGAAAGCGGTGGTCGGGTCGCCGGGCTCGGGTAGGGTCGCGGGCGTTGGGCAATCGAGATCGGAAACAAGTGATTCTCTCTGACCGCACGCTTCGTGAGCAACTCGATAGGGGGCGGATCGTGATCGACCCGCTCGACCCCTCCGCGTTGCAGCCGTCGTCGGTGGACCTGAGGCTCGACGGGCTGTTCCAGGTCTTCCGGAACCACACGATGGGCCACATCGACGTGAAGGAGGACCTCAGCGAGCTCACCCAGTTGGTGGAGGTCGCACCAGACGAGTCGTTCATGCTGCATCCGGGCGAGTTCGTGTTGGGCAGCACCCTCGAACGGGTCGCCGTGCCCGACGATCTCGTGGCTCGCCTCGAAGGGAAGTCGAGTCTGGGGCGGTTGGGTCTGCTGATCCATTCGACTGCCGGATTCGTTGATGCCGGGTTCGACGGACAGTTGACTCTGGAGCTCAGCAACGTAGCCAATCTGCCGATCAAGCTCTACCCGGGGATGAAGATCGGCCAGATCTCGTTTCAGCAGATGACCACTGCGGCGGAGTATCCGTACGGTTCTGATGAACTGCGGTCGAAGTACAAGAACCAGCGCGGGCCGGTGCCGAGCCGTTATTGGGAGAACTTCGAGCGCTGAAGCCGGGCGGGCCTCAGCGGTACTGGGTTGCGGTGATGATGCCGCCGAGGATCATCCCCAAGCCGAGCAGCAGCACAATGTTCGATGTGTCCCAGAACGTTCCGACGTAGTTGATGAGGATGGTCGCGATCCCGCCGCCGAGCAGGCCGAACATAAGGATCGGGACCCACATGGGGCTCGGCGGCATGCTCCCCTGGCCGGTGTGCGACACGGTGTCGGGCGTGTATCCGTCGGGTCTGGTTCCCTTCGGCGTGATCCGGCCACCCGAGACGCGGCGTTTGGTTGGCTTGTCAGGCATGCAGCAACTCTAGAGGCTCAAGACCGTCGACAGGTCGTTGACGTGCAATCAGACCTGTAATCACATGAGTGTGATTATCCACGGATTTGTCCACAGGCTGTGGAAAGCCTCGGACCTAGTCGACTGGAGCCACCAGGTCCATGTCCTCCAGACAGTGGCGGGGAGGTTCCGGGTCCTCGTCGGGAGCGACGGTCATGCGCACCTCGGTGCCGCAGATGCTGCAGCGGTAGGTGATCTTGACCTTTCGCAGCTCACCCACAGGCGGCGGCTCCGGAGCGGGCCGAGCGAGTCCGCGCAGCATCGCCAACCCGATACGAATGATCAGGAATCCGGCTGCCACCGCGATGAGCACATTGACAATGTTCAATTCAGCCAGAGCGTCCACTGCAGTCAGCCTAAGCGAGGAGACGCCGGGAGTCTCAGTCTGGTTTGGGTCGTGCTGGTGTCTGCAGCCAGCCTAAGCGAGGAGACGCCGGGAGTCTCAGTCTGGTTTGGGTCGTGCTGGTGTCTGCAGCCAACCTAAGCGAGGAGACGCCGGGAGTCTCAGTCTGGTTTGGGTCGTGCTGGTGTCTGCAGCCAACCTAAGCGAGGAGACGCCGGGAGTCTCAGTCTGGTTTGGGTCGTGCTGGTGTCTGCAGCCAGCCTAAGCGAGGAGACGCCACAGCGTTGCCGCTGAACCGGTCGTGCCGGCGCTGATCGCAGCGACCCAGTCACCGCCAGCCGAGGCCGACACCCCGTCGACGCTCAGCCGGAGCTCCTCCGCGGCACCGGCGTGGCCGACCCCGAGTGTCCCCCCGTCGGGATTGGCGCTCATCGGGTCTATTCCGAGGCGGTGACAGACCGACAAGAACCCGGCCGCGGTGGTTTCGGTGATCTCCCACCGGGTGATGTCTGACGGATCAGCACCGGTCTGCGAGAGCGCTTTTGCCAGCGCCGCCTCCACACCACCGGCTGCATCGAGCGGGTTGGCTGCGGCGCGTCCTGTTCCCACCAACTCGGCGAGTCCCAGCCCGTCAGCCGCGGCGCCTCTACCGTTGGCGTCGCCCCCCGCGGTGTGTCTGTCGGCGGCGTGTCGGTCGGCGGTGCGTCGGTCGGCGGTGCGTCTAGCGGGGGCATCGGCAGCGGCGGGGTGTCCGGCCGGGGCCTCGGCGGCGGCGGGGCGTCGGCCGGCGGCGTGTCTAGCGGGGGCGTCGGCAGCGGCGGTGTGTCGGTCGGCGGTGGCACGGGTGGGATCTCCACGGGTCAAGAGCAGCGCGGCCGCGCCGTCAACGGGTGGAGCGAACGAATACGAAGTGACGGTGCCGTCAGCCACGAACAGTGGCGGCAAATCGGCGGGATCGTCGTTCAGCCCACGGTGTTCGTCGCTTGTGACCAGCGTTGCGCGAACTGCATTGAACCGGGTGCCGGGATGGGTCAGCACCGGTACCAGCCCCGTCGTTGAGGCGGCGCGGCGGTTCTCGAGGCTGCGGGTTGTGGCGCGATCCTGCTGTGCTCGATCGATCCCGAGCAGCCCGGCGGTCGCCTCGGCCGCTCGCGGCGGTGGCAGGAGCCCGCCGAACTCGGCGACTCTAGCAGCCGGGCCATCGCCCCACGGTCGTCCGTACGCCCGGCCCAGAGCCGATGCGCCAGGTGCCACGATCGACGCCACCGACACGCCGACCACGACCACCGCGCCGACCGAACCGGATTCGATGGCGGCAACCGCGCCATGCAGGGCAGCCGAGCCGCTCGTTTCCGCCGCCTCGACCACCACTCCACCGATGTGCTCGGGCCATCCGGCGCTTAGAACCGCCGCACGCGCCAGGTTCGCTCCCTGCGCGCCCACCGGTTCGGCGCATCCGACCCAGACTTCGTCAACCGACTCGGCGTCGATGCCGCCACGTCGGATCACCTCGTTCATCACCGCAGCGCTGAGGTCCACCGGATGCCAACCCGCAAGCGACCCGCCGGTTGCGGTGAACGGGGTGCGGCACCCAGCCGCGAGCATGACGGTCATTGCACTAGTGTTCTATAATGACGCGCTGCACGGGTAGCCATCGGGCCCCGACCCGCCGCCCGTCGATCCGAGACGCAAGGGAGCAGCACTGATGCTTGGAGCCGTGAACCACATCGCCGATGCCGACGCCGTCAGCCTCGGAACGCTGATCGTGCGGGTGGCCGTCGGCCTGACCCTCGCCGCGCACGGCTACGGAAAGTTCTTCAGGGGCGGCAAGATCAAGGGCACCGCCGGGTGGTTCGACTCCATGGGGATGCGGCCGGGCAAGTTCCACGCCCTGCTTGCCGCCTCCACCGAGGTCGGCGCCGGTCTCCTCTTTGCAGCGGGGCTGCTCACGCCGCTGGCTGCGCTCGCCTTCGTTGCGCTGATGGTCGTGGCCGGCTGGACGGCGCATCGCGACAACGGCTTCTTCATCGTCGCCGGGGGCTGGGAGTACAACTTCGTGTTGGCGATCATCGCCGTCGGAGTGGCCACGACCGGCCCCGGGCAGTACTCCCTCGACTACGAACTCGAGCTGATCGAGAGCCTCGACGGTGCCACCGGACTGCTGATCAGCGCCGTCGGCGGCATCGCCGCCGCCATCGCCCAACTGGCCATCTTCTACCGCCCCCCTGCCAAGGAATAGCCCCCGCGACAGCGGGTTGTGCAGCGGGATAGTACGTGTGGTATATTTTCCGGTATGAAATCGTACGATAATTCGAACAAGGTTGTCGAGGCTCTTGGCGAGAAAGTCATTCAAGCACTTGGGGCCGCGATCCCGAGAACCAGGCTGGATCTCGACAGATACAGGAGGTCCCTCCCAGACATCGTTGCGACGTCGAGTCCGAGAGGTCTAGCCAACTGGTTCCATGACCGTGTATGGCACCATGTCGTCTCAGAACTTCATGATCGGGACAACATTGTCATCGTCGATAAGGGTCCCCTCCGAGAAATAGTCGTGGACGGGACCTACCGAGTCCGAATCAAGCGCCACGACAAGAAGGGCCGAGTCAATACCTACCCGACGCAGTCTGCGCTTGAGTTTCTCTCCCAAACGCCCGAGCAAATGGTGCTTGACGGATTCGCTGAGGTTCGCCTGATCGCGGGTTATCAGTGGAACTCGATGACCCATGAGATTGGTCCTGCGGTTCTGTCGCTTCGAGATGGTTTGGACAACGTGCTCTGGTTGATTGAACTGCCCGAACAGGCTGATGGTGCGTCGGTTGAATCGATCACCGGTCCACGAACGCCACATAGGCCGAGGATCGAGTTTCAGCTTGACGACGACAGAGAGGCGGAGGCTGACGCGAAGTGAGTCTGGGGGAGACGATCGCTACAGGGCGACGTGCCAGAGGCCTGACGCAGGCACAATTGGCTGAACACTTGGGAATGACCCAGGCAGCACTTTCTCGGTATGAGAACGATCTGCGCCAGCCGACCGACGATGACCTTGAGAAGATCGCTGCGAGTCTTGGAGTAGTGCCAGACCTCCTACGGCGGGCCGACCGGATGGAGGGAGCGCTCGCCGCCGGGGCTCATATGCGACGGCGGGCTACCGCTAAACCGACCGTGTGGCGGCGCCTCGAAGCGCAATTGAATCTTCACAGACTCCACACCCAGCGGTTGTTCGATGAACTCGACCTGAGAACTGAACTGACCATTCCCTGGTTTGACCCTTTCGAATACGATCCGGGGACTGCGGCTCGTCTCCTACGGATGCAGTGGCGAATGCCCAGCGGCCCGGTGAGAGGTCTTACGAGATGGATGGAAGCCGCAGGCTGTTTGATCATCGACACAGACTTCGAGACAACCCGGGTCGATGGGCTCTCGCAGTGGAGCGGCACCCATCCGGTGGTGATGCTCAACGTTGGAGCGCCAACCGACCGCCGTCGCTTGACGCTGGCCCACGAACTGGGGCATCTCTGTCTGCACAGGCAGGGCATCCCCGATGACGTCGAAGCTGACGCCAACGAGTTCGCTGCGGAGTTCCTGATGCCCGCCGAGACTATTCGCCCCCAACTCCGCAACCTGACTGTCGGACGGTTGCACGACCTCAAACGCCTTTGGGGAGTTTCGATGCAAGCCCTGGTCGAACGGGCACACCGACTGGACCTCATTGGTTCCCGAGAACGAACCAACTTCTATAAGCGGTTCAGTGCGCTGGGTTGGCGAACCCGAGAACCACTGAGCGACGAACTGGCACCGGAGCGAACGCGTCTGGCTGCCGAGATCGGCGAGGCACTGCTTGCCCGCGGGCACTCCCCGGCAGAAGCCGCGGAGATCTGCGGTTACACAGCCGACAACCCTTCCAACCCGTTCATCCCGTCAATCGGTGAGCATCACCGCCTGCGCTCAGTTTGACGACCCAAACGACAGGCAGGCGGGGATTGGGGGTCGGTCAGCCGCTGTTGCGGAGACCGGCGGCCACGCCGTTGGCCGTCAACAGCAGCGCGCGGCGCAGCCGGGTCAGGTCGCGCAGGGCAGCCAGCATCGATAGCGAGCCACCCCAGTCCGGCCTGCAACCCGGCCCGCCGAGGGAGCGAGCGGCGGGCGGCTGGCGAGCTCGGCCGTGAGCAGGTCGGCGTGAGCATGTTCGTGGGCGGACTCCGTCTCGCCGGGCGCATTGACCTGCACCGTCAGTTGATTGTCGGTGCTCGCCCAACCTGTGGTCTGGGCTCTCAAACACTCCTTGTCCTGAATGTTGAGCGCATAGGCGGTAGATTCGACCGCAGTCGGTGAAACGCGAGATCCCGATACCAGAACGGAGCAGCGATGATTTCAGCAGTCAGCGAAAGGAGAACGCGAGCAACCGAGGCCAGGCGCGCGACTCGCGATGTTCTGCCGCGGCTAATGCGAGCAGCACTCGCCCTCATCATGGTCGCCGGTTCGCTCGGGCTGGCCACAACCACAGCCACCGCACAGACCAACGGCGACGTGACCGACGACGCTGCGAACGACGACGCTGCGAACGACGACGCGGACGGCGATGACGCGAGCGGCGACGCGACCGACGGCGACGCGGGCGACGCTGCGAACGGCGGCGACGCGGACGGCGATGACGCGGACGGCGACGCGGGCGACGCTGCGAACGGCGGCGATGCGAACGGAGACGCTGCGGGTGGCGATGCGGGCGACGCTGCGAACGGAGACGCTGCGGGTGGCGATGCGGACGACGCTGCGGGTGGCGATGACGCGGACGACGCTGCGAACGGCGATGACGCGGACGACGCTGCGAACGGCGACATCGGTGGGGTGGTTTGCCCGACCGACACTGCACCGCTGCCCTTCACCGACGTCGACCCCGGGAACTTCGCCTACGACGACATCCGCTGCGTCCTAGAACTCGGGATCACGCAACTGTCGAGCAACGGCAACCTCTACCGGCCACTCGAGAACGTGACCCGCGAAGAGATGGCCGCCTTCATGGCCCGCACCTACCGGGCAGTAACCGGCACCGACGCGGAGAGCGTCGAAACGCCCTTCACCGACGTGCCCGAAGGCTCCTTCGCGGTCGACGACATCGCCCGCATCTACGGCCTCGGGATCACCACCGGCACGACCCCCACCACTTTCTCGCCCGCGGCCCCGGTTCTGCGATCACACATGGCACTTTTTCTGACGCGCCTATACAAAGCCGTCTGGGGCTCTTTGGCACCGGTCGTCAGCACCGACTTCACCGACATCTCACAGCTCGACCCCGAACAGCGAACGGCGATCGCCCAGATCTACGGCCTCGGAGTCACCACCGGCACCACACCGACTACCTTCGCGCCCAATCAGCCAGTTACCCGCGCGCAGATGGGATCGTTCGTCGCCCGCCTCTACAAGAAACTCGCCGCCGCAACAGCGCCGACCGGCATCACAGCCCGACCGAGCGGAGACGGCACCGAACTGACCGTGGTCTGGACCCCGACTTCCAACGCCGCAAGCGGGTCGCTCGGCGGCTACGTCGTCCAGTGGAAATCCAACGACGAGGACTACGCCGTCACCCGCCAACAGACCACCAGGGCCGCGTCGACCACGATCACCGGCCTGACTCGAGGCACGGAGTACACGCTGCGAGTCGCCGTCGTCGTCGCACAGGGCACTGGATCATGGTCGGCTGACACCACCGGAATCCCGGCAACCGCCCCGGGACCAGTCAGCGAATTCAATGTCGAACCCGGCAACACCGAACTGATCCTCACCTGGCAACCCCCCCTCGACGACGGCGGCAGCGACATCGCCGGCTATGTCGTCCGCTGGGCCGCCGACCGTCGAGCCGAACCGTCCGAGCACGCAGTTGCAGACGCGAACGCAAAGTCCCACACCATCACCGGACTGCGCAACACCACCAGCGACAACCCGTCGGCGTACTACGTGTGGATCACCGCCGTCAACTCGGTCGGCGACGGCCCTCGAACCCCAGCGTCCGCCGGCGGGCCGGTGAGCCCCACCACCGTGGCCCCCGGCCCGCCCACGGAACTCACGGTCAACGCCGTATCGACGTCTGGGACGGAACTGGCCGTCAAGTGGCGGGCCCCGCTGAACGACGGCGGCGAGCCCGTGGACAGCTACCGAATCGAACGCAAATGCGCCGACGGCAGCGGCAGCACCGGTTGGGGCACCAGCGGCATCCCGGGCAACCCGCCCGGCCGAGTGGACGCTGCCAACGTCGTGATCCATACGACAACGGTCACCGGCCTCGAGAACGGCCGACCCTGCGAAGTGCGTGTCCGGGCAGTGAACGCCAACAGCAGCCCCAGAGGTCCGTGGTCATGGGCCTCCGCAACAGCCGTGCCGATACGAGTCCCGGGACCCCCGACCGTCAACGCGAGCGGAGTGCTGTCGGCCCACCAGGCCCTGCATGTCGCCTGGACCCCGCCCGCCGACACTGGAGGGAGCAGCACCATCGGCTACGAGATCAGTTACGCGAGCGGCGGACCCTCCGAGCAGATCACCGTCGCAGGCACAGTCACCTCCGCAACGATTCCCAACCTCTACAACGACTCGGACTACACCGTATCGGTCAGAGCCGTGTCCGCCGCCGGCAGGGGTCGACGCTCCGCCGTAGTGACCGCGACACCGAAGGCCGTTCCGGCAGCCCCGCGCAACCTCGTCGCTCGGACCCCCCGTGCAGTGGACTCCAGCGGCAATCGAGTCGTCGTCGATCCCGAATCGCTGCTAGTAACCTGGAACCCGCCGGCCTCCAACGGCACCAACGAGGTGCTCGGCTACGTCCTTGAATACCGGGAATCGTCCGTGGCTCCGAGTTCACCGGGCGCCGACGACGGAACACCCGCCGGGGACTGGACAGAGGTCGCGCTCACGCCCCCCTCCATCAGCAACAGCAGCTACACCCTCAGCGGACTCAAGGACCGCCGCTTCGGCGCCGCAACCGGGCGCGGCGTCTCCTTCGACGTGCGAGTCCGAGCAACCAACGACCACGACGGCGACAGCGGCCGTGCCGATTCGACCCCAGTCGAGGGCGGTCCCTGGGCGGTGACCTCGGCGACCCCGGCCACCCAGCCCGCTGGCATCGGCGGTGCCGCCGGGGGCCGCACCGACGTCGATGTCGAGACAGGTTTCAGGCTGCTGACCGTTTCCTGGAATCCGCCCGACGACGGCGGCGCGCCGATCACCCACTATCTGCTCAAGTACTTCGAACGCGGCAGCGGCGTGTCAGGACCCGACATCCGAGTTGACGCACCCGCCACCCGCTACACCATCACCGGACTCGACGACCGCACCGTTTACACCCTGACGATCCGGGCGGTCAACGCCGTCGGGGCCGGCACCGACAGCTTCGAGATCAGCGGTTTCACCTCGTCAGTGCCATCCGCGCCTGCAACGGTCGTCGCTACCGTGCCGACGCTCAACAGTGACGGGGCGCCTGGTGACGGGACTGAACTGACGGTCGACTGGTCCGCCGTCGTCGAAGCGAACGGCGGCTTCCCGGTCATCGGATACGAGGTTCAATACCGCCGGCTAGCCGAACCCGACAGACCTGTCCCGGGCGACCGCTACCCGCCGCACGCCTGGCAGACCGTCGACGGCGACCTCCAATCAGCGCGAACCGACTTCCCAAGGGACACCCTGACCGCACAGATCCGGGGGCTCGACCCCGGCGCGGCGTACAGCATACGGGTCAGAGCCTTGACAGAGGCCGAGTCCAAGGGCACATCGGGGTACGCCGCCATTGTCAAGACAGTCGGAATTCCGACCAACGTGTCAATTGTCTCAGTGCGGATCAACGACGCCGCCTCAACCGAACGCCACAACACCAAGGTCGTGACTTGGGAGTCCAGCGGGCAGGGGCTCGAGGGCGTGACCAGCTACAAGGTGCGGTGGTTCCCCTCTGAAGCCGGCGGGTCGGGCTCCAGCGGAGAGGCGACGGTCGCGGTCGGCACACATACCTACGCCATCACCGGGCTCGCCGCGGGAACGTATGTCGCCAAGGTCAGCGCCTGCAACTCGATAGGCTGCACTGGCGAGGTGCTGTCGAGCTACGACACCAGAACCCGATCCGGCGACAAGGTAACGGTCCGCTGACCTCGATTCTTGGCGGGCTTGCAGCAAGTTGGGGCCGGGCGTCTCGGACCGCGGAGCCGTTCACGGGTTGCAGGCCCAACCTCGCAGGTCTGTGCAGTCCCGAGGCCGCTCAACCGGTTCACACGGCATTACTTTCGCCGAAGCATGCCACAGACAGTGCCACTGGCCGATCCTCTCTGCATATGGCATTACTTCAATCTAGAATGCAAGGCACAGATGCCTAGCGCTTGCAAGGAGTAGATTCTGTGATTGAGTCCAGCATCACCATGAAGGGCCAGACCACGTTGCCCAAGGCCGTCCGGGACTCGTTGGCGGTCAAGGCAGGTGACAAGGTGCGCTACGTCATCCTGGAGGAAGGCGTGTTGATTCTGCCGGTGCGGCCCACGAGCCAGCTTTTCCGCAGTCTCGAGTATGACGGCCCCACCGTGAGCCTGGAGGACATGGATCGTGCCGTCGCAGAGAGGGCAGCCGAGGGATGATCGCACTCGACACCAACGTGGTCGTGCGCTACCTCGTCGGCGACGACGCGGCGCACCGCTACGGCCAGGGAGGTCCCGGCTTCTCAGACCTCATGATTCTCTCCGCCGCCGAACGGTCGGGCGCCGCACACCTTCACACGTTCGACCGCAGGCTGGCCCAGACGGCGGGCGCGGTCCTAGTAGAGCACACAACAGGAGACGCCTCACGATGAACGGAGGCAAGCCATGCCTGCCCGGTGGATTTTCGCTGGCGCAGTTCGTACCGGACGAGGCGGCCGAACTAGTAGGAGCGGAGGGAGGGGGATTCGAACCCCCGGGGCCGTGAAGCCCGCTGGTTTTCAAGACCAGTGCAATCGTCCGCTCTGCCATCCCTCCAGCCGACCAGGATACTGGAACGCCTCGGGAAGGGGGCTCGACAATAACTCGGGCAACGCATCAAGATAACGCGCGCGGGGCCACTCGACGACCCCGAGCGTTGCGAGATGGGGGGTCATCCACTGCACGTCGACGAGCCGTCGGTGGCCGTCAGCCAAGAGGTCGACAAGCGCAACCAGCGCAACCTTGGAAGCATCGGTGACCCGGTGAAACATCGACTCGCCCGCGAACAGGCCACCGACCGCAACACCGTACAGACCGCCGACCAGTTCCCCGTCCAGCCAGGTCTCGACACTGTGGATCCAGCCAAGTTCGCTCAACCGCACATAGGCGGCCCGTATCCGCGCATCGATCCAACCATGGGGTCGACCTGAGTCAGCACAGGCGTCGATCACCGCAGGCAGGGCCGTGTCCACGCGAACCTCGAACCGGCGGACCGAACGCTGCAGGGAACGGCTCACATGCAGCGAGCCGACTTCGAGCACCCCGCGCGGATCCGGCGACCACCAGCCGATCGGCCCGCTCGCGCCGACCGGCCCGCCCGCGCCGACCGGCATCGGGAACATGGCGGACCGATAGGCAGCCAGGATCGTTCCCGGCTCCAGATCGGCGCCGACCCCGACCAGCCCTGAAGGTTCCGCACTCTCCACCGGCGGAAACCTCCACGAACATGGAGCGGGTTCGACGGGCATGGGCCAAGGCTAGGGCGCGCTAGGTTGCCCAGATGGCGAACCGCCCCCCGCTAGTTGCCCGGATGAACCCGCTGCCCATGGAGCTGGCGCCGGCGCTGCGAGAACGGCGCCGCGCGCTGGCCTCTGTGGCGAGCGGCAGAGTCCTTGACCTCGGCGGCTGGTCGGACCATCTCGACAGCTACCGGATCGCCGGCGAGGTCGATTCGGTCACCATGCTCGACCACCCCGGCGACGTCAGAGCCGGCACTGCCGCAAACGACCCCGAAGGCGTCACCAGAGTCGCTGCCGAACCCGAGGAGCTCAGCGAGTTCGGCCACGGACCCTTCGACACGATCGTCAGCCTGATCCGCACCCCCCTGGTGGCCGACCTGAACCGGTTCCTGCGGACCCTCACGGAACTGCTTGCTGACGAAGGACGGCTGCTGTTCCTCGAACCGGTGGTTCGGGCCGGTCGAACCGGTCGCCTGCTGGCGCTCGGCGGGCGGCTCGGCCGCGCAGTCGGCGGGCTGCGCCTCGACTGGGATCTGCCGGCCGAGATCCGAGCCGCCGGAATGACGATCACCGACCTGCATCGCTTCGAGGTGCCGACCGTGTCGGCGCCGTTCCGTCCGTTCGTCGAGGTGAGGGTGCGCCGACCGCTCAGCCCGCCCGTCAGCGCTCCCGTCAGCCCGTCGGTCAGCCCGCCCGTCAGCGCTCCCGTCGACTCGTCGGTCAGCCCGTCGGTCAGCCCGCCCGTCAGCGCTCCCGTCGACTCGTCGGTCAACCCGTCGGTCAGCGCTCCCGTCGACTCGTCGGTCAGCCCGCCCGTCAGCGCACCCGTCAGCGCTCCCGTCGACTCGTCGGTCAGCTCACCAGAATCGTGACCGAGTTGACGGTGACGGTCCGCGACGGGCGACCTCCGAGCCCGCTGTCGTCGGGCTCATGCAGCCCGATGATGTCCTGCGCCACGCTGAGACCGGCCTCGTCCGTCTGCCCGAAAACGATGTAGGTCCCCTGGCCGTCGAGCAGCGCGGTGTTGGGGCCGGTCGTGAAGAAGAACTGGGCACCCGAGGAGTCGGGGCCGGCGCTGCGGGCCATCACCAACTGGCCGGGAACATACCGGTAGGGCCCGGTGAGGGCTCCGCCCTCGTCAGTGAAGGTCGGCTCGTCGGGGATCGTGTAGCCGGGCCCCGGATCGCTCGCTGAATTCGTGTGGGGCGAGCCGCCCTGAATGATGTCGATGCTGGGATCAGTCCGGAACAGCGTGGTGTCGTCGTAGTAGCCCCAACGGGCGAGGGTCACGAAGTTGTTGACCGTGTTGGGTGTGTTCTGAGTGTCGAGATCGAAGGCGATCTCACCCTCGGAGGTGTCGAACACCGCGCGGTAGTTGTGGGCGGGGTTGATGCACATCGGCTGCGGTCCGGCGAAGTCGATCGTGCGGGGGCTGCTCTTGTCGGCCGCGGGACAGCCTGGATCGGCCGGCTCGGATACCTGCGTCGGCTGCGCTGTCGAGGTCGTGGCACCCGGCTCGGAGTCAACCGGCTCGGAGTCAAGCGGCTGGGTGTCGAGCGGCTCGGCTGCACCCGGTTGGGAGTCGAGCGGCTCGGCGGCACCCAGTTGGGAGTCGACCGGCTCGGCGTTGAC
>JAHQYN010000186.1 GCA_024421085.1 Acidimicrobiia bacterium | reverse complement strand
GTTTGATCGGCGCCCGGTTGCGGTGGACGACGTTCACATGGTTCTCGAACGCTACGTGGTCGTAGCCCTCGACTGGGAGGTAGACGCCGGCGACTACCCGGCGGCGCTGTTCCTTGGAGGTAAAGCGCTTGGTCAGTACGTATGGGCCGTTCGGAAACAGCATTCGCCTATTCGTGCCGGCAACGGCGAAGCCTTGAGGTTTGGCGGTCGCAACGGGCCACTCGACTCCGGTCGTCTTGATGTTTGCCGGGTAAATCAGAGGCACGGTCCCGGAGACTCCGGCTTTGGTGAGATACTCACGGGAGCGAAAGTCCACTACGGGCCCGGTTGAGACGCTCAAGCACAGCGAAGTCAAGTCGGCCGGAAGCGCCGCTACCTGGCTGGATATTTGCGTTTCTGCTGGGTTTGCGGGAAGGTTGATGAACATCTGGCTGTCTTCGGGCGAAACGATGTGGCCATGCAGGACATCATGGAGTTGGTGTGGTTCGGTCAGATGGTCGGAGCGGGTCTCAACCCGGACTGAGTCGCTATCGGCAGCCGCAGACATCGTGAGCGAGAAGATGATCGTCTCTTGGAGCACCGATGATGATCGAAAGAGTCGGTCTCGGCGGTCGAAGAGAATGGCTCGGCGGAACGCGGCCCTTTTCATCAACACTTTGCGAAAGTTCGTGAAGTAGAGACCGTTGGCAAAGGACCGAGGTGTGATGGCGACAAGTTGGCCGCCGTCTCGCAACAGATCGGTTGCAACCGCTAGGAACGCGGCGTACAGGTTGGGGCAGTCGAAACCGTGGCGGCGAAGAACCATCCGGCGGCAAGGGTCTCTGGAGTTGAGCTTCATGTACGGGGGGTTCATGATCGCAACATCAAACCGGCGGTCCCCGGCCCAGTCGGAGATGTCGCAGAAGTCGCGTTCAACGATCCTGGTCTCGAGCGGTATCCCGAAGCCGCCAGCGGTTGCTCGAGCCGCTTGTGCGGCTCTGTGCAACAGATTGATCGCAGTCGCGTCGGTCTCCACGAGGTCGACTTCTATCGGTGCTTCGATGCCTCGTTCGATGAGATCGGCGACCAGGGAGAGCATCAATGCGCCCGTACCGGCACCGGGGTCGATTACTCTGAGTGGTCGACCGGTGGGTTCGACCAACGAGGCGATGGTTCGAGCGACATCAGCAGGGGTGGTGAACTGACCGATGCCAGACCGTTGGTCTCGGTCGGTGCTCCTTTCCAACTCCTCGTTCAGAGAGTCGGCCAGGTGCCTCAGATTGTTGGCCGCGTCGAGCCTGCCTGAATCGATTCTCGTGTTTTCGGTCACCGCCACGTCGAGCACCGCCATGTCGATCACCTCCGATCCCGGCTTGGACTGGAGCATAGACGACCCCTACGACACGGCCTGTGACGCCCGCCAAGCAAGAACCGTTAGGTGGGCCGGTTCTCTGGGGGACCCGGCGCTTATGTGAAGGTGTATTCGCTGGGGTCGGGGGTCTTGGTCCACTGCTGGTAGGTGTGGATCGGCCAGGGTGACAGCGTGAAGATGTCGCCGTGGGCGTTTTTGTAGTGCGTGTGGGCGATAGACCAATGGCTCCAGACCATCCGGTTGATCTCGCTGCGGCGGTGGGCGTTGTAGGCGTCGTGGACCTCCGGCCGCGGTTCCATCATCCGGTGCCCGCCGTCGAGCAGTTGCTTGAGGCAGCCCATGATGTAGGTGATCTGGCACTCGGAGTGGAAGATGAGGCTCCCGCCGTGGGCGAGGTTGGTGCCGGGCCCATACATGCAAAACAGATTGGGGAACTCCGGGATGGTGATTCCGAGGTAGGCGGCGGGTTCCTCGCCCCAGTACTCGTTGAGGAGCTTCCCACCACGGCCGCGGATGTCCATCGGCCACAGGAACCGGTTGTGGTGGAACCCGCTGGCGTAACAGATGACATCGACGGGGTGCAGCTCACCGTCGACGGTCCGCACCCCGGTCGGCTCGATACGCTCGATACCGGTGCGCACGAGTTCGACATCGTCGCGTTTCAACGCTGCGAGCCATGAGCCGTTGTCCTGCAGGGTGCGCTTCCCGGTGGCCGGATAGTCGGGAATGACCTTGGCCAACAGATCCTCGTCGTCGCCCACCTGCTGGCGTATCCAACCCTCGAAGAACCCTCGGGTGGCCAGGTTTCGTTCGCTCACGGCGTATCCGTCGCTGTCGTCGTAGTCGGGGTCGATGCGACTGCTGCTGAGGTCTCCCCCCGAACCCGGCCAGAACTGCAGGAACCGGAACCAGCGCCCGAAGAAGGGCAGGTGACGGATCGCCCACTTGTGCCCTTCGGGGACCTTCTCGTGATAGTTCGGGTTGGGGAACATCCACTGCGCGGTCCGCTGGAAGATTGTCAGATGCTCGACCCGCTCGGCGATCGTCGGGGCGATCTGGAAACCGCTCGCCCCAGCACCGATGAGCGCGAACCGCTTATCGGCGATGTCGACCGTGTGGTCCCAGCGAGTCGAGTGGAACCAGGGCCCGTCAAAGTCTTCGATTCCGTCGATCTCAGGCAGCTTGGCACGGTTGAGCGAACCGACGGCGCTGATGATCGCCCGAGCAGGCAGCGACTCCACGAAACCGTCGGACGAACAGACCTCAACGGTCCAGACTCCGGTGGATTCGTCGAGAGTGGCCCCGACGACCTCGGTGTCGAAACGGCAGTGGTCGGTGATCTCGTTGCGCTTCATCACATCGACGAAGTACTGCTGGAGTTCGGGCTGCTGTGAGAAGTACTCCGTCCAATGGTCCGAGGGTTCAAAGGAGTAGCAGTAGAAGTGGCTGCCGACATCGACCCGGGCCCCTGGATAGACGTTCTCCCACCAAGTACCACCAGGCCCGCCGTTCTTCTCGAGGATCGTGAAAGGAAGACCGGCCTCCTTCAGCCGGATACCGGCCAACAGTCCCGACTGGCCGCAGCCGATCACCACGACAGGGAAGGCCGCTCTGGCATCATCAGAGACCTCATCGGCCCAGTCGATGCGATTGACGTCGGTGTCGCCGAGCCCCATCTCGTCGAGCATCATCGGCACGACCTCGTCGGGGATCTCAGCACAGCCAATGAAGTTCATCATCTCGTGCAGGAGACCGGCATCGGGCTGGTTCTCGGGCAGTTCACAGCCTTTGTCGCGGTAGGCGACTATCTCCGGCAGGGCACGCCGCCGCACCTCGGCCTTCGACTCCTCGTCCATGTAACCCTGGTACTCGTTGAGGAACAGGCCTGCCGGCTTGATGTCTCCGCGGATCCAGCTCAGATCACCAGTGATGTGAACCATCGCGCACATGAGGGTCGGGATGCTGACCTCTTCGAGAGCCGCAGCGATGGCGCTGTCATCGTCGGTGAACGGCTCCCCAGCGTGGGGGTGACGGGTATCCATCGCACAAGCCTGCCCCGCCCTCACCGCGAATGTCAGATCGGGGCCAGCGAAATATGTCGGCTCAGGTTGGCTACCCTCACCTCAAATGCCCGAAGCCCCCTCCCCAGACACGGCCCCCACCAAACCCGACACGGGATCCGTCGCCGCCAGCCCTCCAACCGAACCCCGCCCCGCAGAAGACCGCGGACCCAACGCCACCCCCGCAGAAGACCGCGGACCCAACGCCACCCCCGCAGAAGACCGCGGACCCAGCACGAGCCCCGCAGGTCACAGAGGACCCAACGCCACCCCCGCAGAAGACCGCGGACCCAGCGCGAGCCCCGTAGGTGACCGCGGACCCGATGCGGAAGTCATCGGCACGAGCACAACCATCGGCACCACCCCCGCAGAAGACCGCGGACCCAGCGCGAGCCCCGTAGGTGACCGCGGACCCGATGCGGAAGTCATCGGCACGAGCACAACCATCGGCACCACCCCCGTAGGTGACGGCGGACCCGATGCGGAAGTCATCGGCACGAGCACAACCATCGGCACCACCCCCGTAGGTGACGGCGGATCCGATGCGGAAGTCATCGGCGAAAGCGCAACCATCGGCACCACCCCCGTAGGTGACGGCGGATCCGATGCGGAAGTCATCGGCGAAAGC
>JAHQYN010000035.1 GCA_024421085.1 Acidimicrobiia bacterium | reverse complement strand
GGGGGGGGGGCTGTGGTGCATCATTTCGAATCCTCCGATTCACTAATGTAGCCGTCACGCAAGGCTACTAGTTCCTGCTCGCAAGCCGACACCGGCATGCTTCGCGTCGGCCTCAGCCGCGAGCCCGTCCTGCAAGACAGCCAAAATGTCGGCCTCTTGCGGTGAGAGTGAAGAGTTGCGCGAGTCATAAACACCGAAGAAGTCGAAGACACATGCAATGCCCGCAACCGGGCAAACAGGCAGACGGTACCGGGACTCACCGGTGCATCGATCACGGCGCTGACCTTATCCGCGTGCCGCCCAGGATGCAACAGACACGCTTGGCGCCTCCTCGTCTCGGACTGGCTCACCGTCGACCTGACGGAGCTCAGGTAGTCCCCCTCTCGGACCCTAGTGATCATTCGTAACGGGTCGATGATGCTGGGATCAGGCGATCAAACGATCAAGCGCAGGGCGGCGGTCACTGACATGGCGGCGACAATCACCACCAGCAACGGGGCTTTGCGCCACACTGCCAGCGCGCCGACACCTACGCCGACGACCCTTGCGTCGAGCACCAGCTCGCCGGCGGTCTCGAAAGTCATCACCACGATCAGCGCCGAGAACAGAATGGCCGGCAACAGCGACACCAACGGACCCAACCGGCGCTCCACGACTGCGCCCAGCGCCGTCACACCCAGTATCTTCAAGCCGTAGGAGCCCGCGGCGAGCACGATCATCAGGGGCCAGCTCACGGTTGACCCCCGGCTTCGCCGCCGAGCAGCCCGCCGCTGTCGCTCGGCCACCGGCCACGCACGTACAACGCCGGTATCACCGCGAACACCGCCAACAGAATCGGGACCCCCGAAGCGCTGAAGGGCACCGCCCCCAGAGCGATGGCGGCCGCGGCACCGGCGGCCACACGGCCCGCCGCAGTGCGGACATGGGTGGCGAGGAGCGCAACGAAGATCGCCGGGAAGGCCGCATCGAGCCCCCAAGTCTCTGGAGTGCTCAAGACACCGCCCAATGCAGCACCCGCCAACGAGCCCAGGTTCCAGCAGATCCACAGCGTCACGCCGGTGAACCAGAAAGCGTCCCAACCAGAGCGGCGGTCCGGCTGGGCGACCGCCATGGCAGCGGTCTCGTCGATCACGAAGTGTGCAGCTCCCAGCCTCGGCAGCGTCGAGTCGGGCAGCATCTTGCGCACCACCGGCCCATACAGCGCATTGCGAGTCGCCAACAGCAGCGCCGATCCGACCGCGGCGCCGCCCGTCCCGCCGTCGTCGATCACTCCTACCGCCGCGAACTGCGAAGCCCCCGTGAACACCAGCGCCGACATCACCACGATGCGGGGCAGATCGAGCCCTGCCGCTTCGGCGAACACCCCGAAGGTCACCCCGATGACGCCGACCGCAAGGCTCACGACCAGGCAGTCGCGCCGCCTACGCCGCCGTGCCCCGTCACCTGTGGGGTCTATGTTCTCGTTAGGCGGTCCAGTCATCGTCGGTCCTGATCACCTCGGGCGGCACGCCGAGCGAATACGCAAAGATACAACCGTGCCCGAAGCGCTCAAACCGAGGCAGCAACCCAGAACCGCGCAGCAACCCAGAACCGGGCAGCAACCCAGAACCGCGCAGCAACCCAGAACCGGGCAGCACGCTGGCGCCGGGGCGGTATCATCCGCACGGATCAGAGCGACAGAGCGACAGACGCGGCAGACGACGCAACAAATGCGCGGGAGCCGAACCAACTGGGAGAGCCAATGACAACGGACCAGGCGATTCCAGCAGCAATGCGGGCCGCGCTGCTGCTCGGCACGGGCGGACCCGAAATGCTGGAAGTGCGCGACGACGTGCCCGTTCCCCGACCTGGCCACCGCGAGTTGCTGGTGCGGGTGTCGGCGTGCGGGGTCAACAACACCGACATCAACACCCGGGTCGGCTGGTACAGCCGGTCGGTCTCAGCAGGCACGGCCGGCGACGGCTTCGCCGGGGTGGACCTCGACGATGTGGGCTGGGGCCGCGAGGGTCTCGCCTACCCCCGCATCCAGGGCGCGGACATCGCCGGGGTGGTCGTTGCGGTCGGTGAAGGTGCCGACAACAGCCTGCTGGGCTGCCGAGTGCTGGTCGACCCCTGGATTCGGGACCGCCGCTACCCCGACGATCGCGAACTCGCCGGTTACCTGGGCAGCGAACGCGACGGCGGCTTCGCGCAGTACTGCGCGGTGCCGAGCGAGAACACCTATCCGGTCTCCACTGAGCTGTCCGATGTGGAGTTGGCCTCGTTCGCCTGCTCCTGGTCCACAGCCGAGCACATGCTGCAGCGGGTAGGCCTGAGCGCAGGCGAGACCATCGCGGTCCCGGGCGCGGCAGGCGGAGTCGGCAGCGCCCTCGTGCAACTCGCCAAGCTGCGCGGCGCCGCTGTAGTGGCCGTCGCCGGCACCTCCAAGCTGGAGCGAGTCCTCACGCTCGGGGCTGACGCGGCCGTCGCCCGCGAGACCGACAACCCGGTCGCCGCCGCGGTCAAGGCCAACGGCGGGCCTTTCGACGCGGTGGCCGACATCGTCGGCGGGGCCGACTTCGGAGGCTGGCTCGAAGGACTGAAACGAGGAGGCCGATACGTCACCTCCGGGGCCATCGCCGGTCCGATCGTGGACCTGGATCTGCGCACCCTCTACCTGCGCGACCTGCAGCTCCACGGCGCCACGATATATGAGCCGAGAGTGTTCGCCGATCTGGTCGGTTACATTGAAGCAGGGCGAATTCAACCGGTAGTCGGCGGCACCTTCCCGCTCGACCAGATCCACGAGGCACAAGCAGCGTTCGGCTCCAAGCACCACGTCGGCAGCATCGTCATCACAATCCCCGACTAGCCGGAACCGAACCAGACCGAACCGAACCAGACCGAACCGAACCAGACCGAACCGAACCAGACCGAACCGAACCAGACCAGACCGAACCAGACCAGACCGAACCAGACCAGACCGAGCCGGACTTGGACCAGTTGGACCCCGACCAACCGACAGTTAGGCCCCGGCTAGTCGGAACAGGCTTCGCTCAGTTCGGCTGGCCGGTGCGGCGCGACATGATCTCGAAGCAGGCGACGGCGGCGGCGGCTGAGACGTTGAGAGACCCGAGCGCACCCTGCAACGGAATCGATGCTAGGGCATCGCAGCGCTGACGGACTAGGCGGCTCAACCCCGCACCCTCCGCACCCAGCACAAGGGCGATCGGCTCATCGGCCACGGTCAGGCGATGGATCGCCTGGTCACCGGCCGCATCGAGGCCGACGGTCCACACACCGTTGTCGCGCAACGTCTGCATCGCGGTCGGCAACCCTCCGACCAACGCCATGCGCAGATGCTCGATCGCGCCTGCAGCGGCCTTGGTCACCGACGGAGTGATGTGCGCCGCACGATGTCGTGGCAGCACCACGCCGGTCACCCCGGCACACTCCGCCGTGCGCAGGATCGCCCCCAGATTCTGAGGATCGGTGATGCCGTCGAGCAGCAGCAGGAACGGTTTGTCATCTGCGGCGCCCTCCACGAGCAGGTCGGCCAACTCGGTCGGCTGCAACGGCGCCGCGGTCGCCAACACCCCCTGCGAAGCACCGGTTCGCGTCATCGACTCGAACTTGCTCCGGGCCAACTCCCGGATCGGCACCTTGTTCTCATCGGCGAGGTCGATGATGTCGCCGAGGATCGGTGCCTCGTCAAGGTCGCCGACCAACACGACCTCACGGGTGCGTCGAGTCCCCGCCAACAGCAGCTCCCTGACCGCGTGGCGGCCCTCCACCTGATCGCCACCCAGAGTTGGTCCCCAGCCGCGGTTGATCGGGTCGTCTCTGTATGGCGTCGTCCCGCGTTGTCCCTGCCCACGATTCGGCCGACCGCCCGGGGTGCCGCGCCGCTGACCCTTCGAACGACCAGACCCACCAGGTGCCGGTCGCCCACCACCGCGCGACCCACCAGACACCGCCGTCCCACCACCGCGCGACCCACCAGACTCCGGTCGTCCGCCGCCGCCCCGTGGTCCGCGCCCCGACCGGTTTCCTGAGCGCTTGTTCGGGCTCATCTCGCCACCAGAGCGACCGCCCAGGCCGCCACACCCTCTCCCCGACCGAGAGCACCGACCCCCTCGGTCCGGCGGCCGGTGACTGAGACGGGCGCACCCACAGCAGCGGACAGCTTCGACTCCATCGCAGACTTGACCGGAGCCAACGCGGGCCGGTCGAGCACGACCGAACAGGCGACATTGCCCGGCGACCAACCAGCGGCACGCACGGCCTCAGCCGCAAGCCGCAGCAGGCCCACGCTGTCGGCATCAGCAAGCGCCGGGTCGGCGTCGGGGAACATCTGACCGATGTCGCCCAGACCGCTGGCACTCAACAGGGCATCGGTGCAGACATGGGCGATCACGTCCGCGTCGCTGTGGCCCTTAAGGCCCCGCTCACCGGGAAAGGCGATTCCACCAAGCACGAGCACACGGTCCGGGTCAGCGGAGAAGACGTGGACATCGAACGCCTGGCCCACCCGAAACGGAATCTCAAGGTCGCTCACGATTCACCGTCGACGGAGAGCAGCAGGGCGGCCATCTCCAGATCGTAGGGGGTGGTCAGTTTGAGGTTGCGCTGCTCTCCAGGCACGAGTTCAACAACGCCTCCCGATTCGGAGACCAGAGTCACGTCGTCGGTGGCTTCCGAACCGGCCCCGTGGACCAGCCTCAACACCTCGGCCCTGAACGCCTGAGGCGTCTGCACCGCCACGATCTCATCACGGTCGACGGCACCGCCGGAGCGGTACCGGATGGTGTCGGTCACCGGTATCACCGGAGTGGCGGCATCGGCGCCGCTGCGCACCGCAGCGATGACATGCTCAAAGATCGAATCCGAAGCCAGAGGACGCGCCGCGTCATGGACCAGCACGATCCCGACGTCGCCGGGGACCTCCCTGAGGCCGTTGCGAACAGAACCCGAGCGGGTCGAACCGCCAGCCACCACCCGCCACTCGACACCCTCAGCCAACCCGCGAGACTCAAAGTCCCGAGACAGCCTGCCCGACTGCGAAGCCGGCGCCACGACCACGACACCGTCACTGCAGCGCGCCGCAGCAGACACGGAGCGGTCGAGCACAGTCACCCCCCCGAGTTCGGAGAACTGCTTGGCGGCGCCGAAACGGCACCCGGATCCCGCAGCGACCACAATGGTCCAGATTTCGCCGCTGCCGTCAGATTGCACAGTCACAGCTTGGCAGCAGCAGATCGAATCACCCACCAGGCACACGCAGAGATACTGATTCGCCTCAATTCAGAACCAGGTCGGGCCGTCCAACTAGATTGAACAGGCGATGACCGAAATCGGCATTCTTCGTGCGACCGAACTGTTCGCTGGCCTGTCCGAAGAATCCCTCGCCACCATCGCCGCGACCGGCGCGCCCCGATTCCTGCAGAGGAGCGACATGCTCTTCACCGAAGGCGACGAACCCGACTACATCTACATCGTCACCAGCGGACGCGTCGCCATGGTCAACCGTTCGATCGAAGGCCGCGAGTCTGTCATCGCCCTGATGGAGACCGGCGACCTGTTCGGCGAGATGCCCCTGTTCGACGGTGGAAAGCGATCAACCGGCGCTCGAGCACTCGAGCCTTCCCGTGTCATCGCCATCCCCTACGAACCGGTGCGGAGGCTCTACGCCGAACGCCCAGAGGAGCTCTGGGACGTGGTCAAGCTCCTCGTCGCCCGCCTGCGCGCGGCCGACGAGAGCCTGGCAGACAGCGTGTTTCTCGACGTCACCGGAAGGACCGCCAAGCGCCTCCTGGAACTGGCGGGCGAATCCGACGAGTTCATCCTACCCGTCACCCAGGAGGAGCTCGCCGGGATGATCGGGGCCAGCCGCGAGCGGGTCAACAAAGCGATTGCCTCGTTCGTGCGACTGAATTGGATCGACCAGGCCGAGCGGCGCTACATCATCACCGACCGCGAACAGCTCACCCTCCGCGCCCGCTGAGCTGCCAAAGCCGCCGCACTACCGCAACCGCTGAGCTGCCAAAGCCGGCGGGCGGCCTGTTGCTAGGCGTCGGCGGGACGGCGCGCGGGGCGGGACGGGACGGGCCGTGGACGAATCCGTGTTCGGCGCCCGGGAAATCAACGGCCTGCGCTCCAGACCCGAGCACTCAGGAGTCAGGTGCCTCAGGCGCTCAGGTTCCACGGGTCTTGAGCAGGTCCTCGAAGCCCAGCACGACCGTGTGGTCGGTGTCGGGGATCGCGTCATTGCCCGTCAGGAACAGCCCGGTGGCCATGCCCAACTCCTCGGCCACATCGAGGTTGCCGGGGATGCTGCTCAGATAGAAGCAGTCGAACAGGTCGACCGACATCGTCCGCCGGGTGGCCTCGAACAGGGCCGGTTCGGGAAGGATCGAGCCGACGTCGCCGCTGACCATCCACGAGGCGACGGAATCCTCGAGCGCCGCCATGGCCCGCAACCGGTCACCCCAGGCACGGGGTTGATTGCCTATCACCGCGACTGGCAGGCCGCTGTTGTTCATGCGTTTCAAGAACGGGTGCAGGCCCTGGTTCAGTCGGAATGACGACAGATACCTTGTCTCCATCCGCTGGGCCACCGGGCTCAGGTCAAGCTCGCTCCAGAACTCCGAGGGCGACACACGCCCCAACACCAGCAGACGGTGGAGCTCCCGAACACGCTCAGGGTCGACGTCGGGCTGTTCTGCCATGACCAACGGCAGCAGGGCCCCCTCCAGCGGATTGGTGGGCCGGACCAGCACGCCGTGGACATCCAACACCAGCAGCCTCAGCATTCGACGACGGGGACGGGTCGCCTCCTGTGCACGAGTGGCCGCACGATGCTGACGACGCCGCACGTCGCGGCGGCGCCGGCCCTTCGGCGTGCGCCACTTGGCCAACAGGAAGCCCACCAGATAGGAGACGAGCAGCAGCACCAGCAGCGCAGCCGCAGAGAGCGCGACCATGGTCCAGACCCGCACCAGGATGCTCTCCGCCGACGAGTTCGCCTCGACGTTGACCGCGGGGTCGCCGTAGCTCATCGTCCAGATGACGGTCTCGTCGACGACCTCGCCGTTGGCCCCGCCGAGCATTTCGGGCATCTGCAACGTCTCGGGCATCCGCACTGTCACCGTCAACCCGAGCGCATCCTCGAATCCGCCCTCGAAGTCGTCTTCGATCGATTCCGCGGACCTCCCCAGCGGCGCGAGCCCACCCGGGAAGACCCCACCGAGCTGCTCGACATCGAACGTGGGATCGACGGTGCCGCTGAGCGCGTAGTCGGTTCGGGCCGGGTCCAACCCGAAGACGTCGAAGTTGTATTGCTTGACGAGCGTGAACCCCTCGAAGATCACATCCTCACCGGCGATCTCGGCCAGCACGCCCCCGAGCGCGTCTGCTGACCCGAACCGTTTCGAGACGTTCACCGTCAACGCGCCCGCCCGGTCGACGGTGTTGGCGTTGACCGTCCAGCCGGCGTCGCCGAGATCGCTCAACTGCAGACCGTCAGGAGCGTCGGGGATGAGCGCAACGGCCTCGGAATCGACGACCACTTCCACGGTCACCTCGCCCGAGCCGTCGTCGTCGACCCTGATGTCGACGGTGGTATCGACCCGGCCAGCAACAGGGCTACTACCGCGAGCACGCGCAACCGAATCATCGCGTGAACGCTAGACCGCTGAACACGTCACCGGGCCGTGGCTAGAAGCTGTCGACCGCTTCGGCGAGTTCAATCTCGGGAGGAGTGAATCCCTCAATGGACCGGAACACGATCATCAAGTCGTCTCCGGCGGAAGGGTCGGCATCGACATCGACGATGACGATCTCGCCCGCCCGGAAATCCTTGTTGAGCAGCTTCTCCGAGAGGGGATCCTCGACCAGGCGCTGCAGCGCGCGCCGCAGCGGCCTCGCCCCGAGCGTCGGGTCGTAACCCTCAGCGGAGAGGAAGTCCTTGGCGGCGTCGGTCAACTCCAGACCCATGCCCTGACCGGCGAGTTGCTCGGCGGTGCGGGCCACCATGAGATCGACGATCTCACGCACTTCGGGCCGGCTCAGCTCATGGAAGACGATCACGTCATCGATGCGGTTCAGGAACTCCGGCCGGAAATGCGCCTTGAGGGCATCGGTGACCTTCTCCTTCATGCGCTCATAGGTGACCGCCTCGTCAACCTTGGTGAACCCGAGGTTGGCCTTGCGCAGGTCTTGGGTGCCGAGGTTGGAGGTCATGATCAGCACGGTGTTGCGGAAGTCGACAGAGCGGCCCTGGCTGTCGGTCAGCCGTCCCTCCTCGAGGATCTGCAGCAGAGTGTTGAAGACGTCGGGATGGGCCTTCTCCACCTCGTCGAACAGCACCACCGAGAAGGGTTTGCGGCGCACCTGCTCGGTGAGCTGACCACCCTCGTCGTAGCCGATGAAACCGGGAGGGGAACCGATGAGGCGGCTGACAGTGTGCTTGTCCATGTACTCCGACATGTCGAGGCTCACCAGAGCACTCTCATCACCGAACAGGAACTCGGCGAGGGTCTTGGCCAACTCGGTCTTGCCGACACCTGACGGACCCAGGAAAATGAACGACCCGCTCGGCCGCTTCGGATCCTTCAGGCCAGCCCGGGTGCGACGAATCGCCTGGGACACGGCGTGAACTGAACTCTTCTGGCCGACGACCCGCTTGTGGAGCTCGTCCTCCATGCGCAGCAGCTTCTGCGTCTCCTCCTCGGTCAGCTTGTAGACGGGGATGCCGGTCCACAGCGACAGGACTTCAGCAATCGCCTCCTCGTCGACCTCATCGAAGAGGTCGACACCGGAGGCCTTGGCCTCACCCTCGAGGGAATCACGCCGGGCCAGCAGCTCCTTCTCACGGTCGCGCAGCCGGCCTGCCTCCTCGAACTGCTGAGACTCCACGGCGAACTTCTTCTGATGCACGACCTCGGCGATCTCCGCCTCCAGCTCCTTGTATTCGGGCGGTGTGGCCATGCGCTTGATGCGCAGACGTGACCCGGCCTCGTCGATCAGGTCGATGGCCTTGTCGGGCAGGAACCGGTCCGCGATGTAGCGATCCGCCAGATTGGCCGCAGCCACGACGGCCTGGTCAGTGATGGTCACCCGGTGGTGCGTCTCGTAGCGGTCACGCAGCCCTTTGAGTATCTCGATCGTGTGCGGGACCGTCGGCTCGTCAACCACGACCCGCTGAAAGCGCCGTTCCAGGGCGGCGTCCTTCTCGAAGTACTTGCGATACTCGTCGAGGGTTGTTGCGCCGATGGTCTGAAGCTCACCGCGCGCCAGCATCGGCTTGAGGATGGAGGCGGCGTCGATCGCGCCCTCGGCTGCACCCGCGCCGACCAGAGTGTGGATCTCGTCTACGAACAGGATGATGTCGCCGCGGGTCCTGATCTCCTTGAGCACCTTCTTGAGGCGCTCCTCGAAATCACCGCGATAACGCGACCCGGCGACCAGGGCGCCCAAATCGAGCGTGTAGAGCTGCTTCTCGAAGAGGGTCTCGGGGACGTTGTCGCTGGCGATCGCCTGCGCCAGCCCCTCGACGATGGCGGTCTTGCCGACCCCGGGCTCTCCCACCAGCACCGGGTTGTTCTTGGTGCGGCGGCTGAGTACCTGCATCACCCGTTCGGTCTCACGGGGACGCCCGATCACCGGATCGAGGCTCTTGTCCCGCGCCAGCTGGGTGAGGTTGCGGCCGAACTGGTCGAGGACCAGCGAACCGGAGGCGCTGTCGCCGCCCGAGCCGCCGGTGACCGCTCCGGCCCGTTCACGGGAGGAGCCCGCCGCCTGCTCGCCGGCCGGTCCTCCGTAACCGGAAAGCAGCTTGATGACCTGCTGACGCACGCGGCTGAGGTCAGCCCCGAGCTTCACAAGAACCTGGGCTGCCACCCCCTCGCCCTCGCGGATCAATCCCAGCAGTATGTGTTCGGTGCCGATGTAGTTGTGCCCGAGCTGTAGCGCTTCACGCAGGCTGAGCTCCAGGACCTTCTTGGCCCGCGGTGTGAAAGGGATGTGGCCGCTCGGTGAGGAGCCGCCCTGTCCGATGATCTCCTGCACCTGGTTGCGCACCGCCTCGAGGCTGATGCCCAGCGACTCAAGCGCCTTGGCCGCGACTCCCTCACCCTCATGGATGAGCCCGAGGAGAATGTGTTCGGTGCCGATGTAGTTGTGGTTGAGCAGCCGTGCTTCCTCCTGCGCCAACACCACCACTCGTCGAGCCCTGTCGGTGAACCGCTCAAACATGGGGTTTCCCCTCCTGAATCTCGGGCTTTGCAAGACTCAGTGTATAGGCACGCTTGCGACAAAGACCACGAATGCGCAACGAGGCCGATAATCGCCGACGACGAGTTTGCACAAGTAGCCTCTCAGTGTGGCCGCGTCTCCGCTCCGCTTGGTTCCCTCTATGCAGGACGATCTTCTGCGCGTCGAGGCCGAACTGCTGCGGGTGGTAGCGGCGACCGACGACTTCCTCACTGAGGTCGCCGGCCACCTTGTGAGCGCCGGTGGGAAACGGGTCAGGCCCGGATTCTGCATCGCTGCCGCTGCCGTCCACGACTTCGAGGGCTCGGCGGCGCCGATCGAGGTGATCCGCGGTGGCTGCGCAGTCGAGTTGGTACACATCGGCTCGCTCTACCACGACGACGTCATCGACGGAGCAACGACCCGCCGCGGGGTCAAGAGCATCAACGCGAAGTGGGGGAACCTGCGTGCGATCCTGGCGGGCGACTATCTGCTGGGGCGTGCTTCGGAGTTGGCGGCTGCGCTCGGCACCGAGGTGGCCGGGTTGCTGGCGACGACCATCACCGAGCTCTGCACCGGGCAGATCCTCGAACTGGAGTCTGTGCATAACGCGGACCGCACCTTTGAGCAGTACCAGCGGTCGATCTCCGGCAAGACATCGTCGTTGCTGGCGACTTCGTGTCGGATCGGTGGAATCGTGGCCGGCCTCCCCCGACCGACTATCGACGCTCTCAGCGAGTTCGGGCGCGCCTACGGGATGGCCTTCCAGATCGTCGACGACATCCTTGATGTTGTCGCCACCGATGAACAGCTCGGGAAACCCGCCGGCAACGACCTGCTCGAAGGCATCTACACGCTGCCGGTGATCTACTCGCTGGGCGACCCCGGAGTTTCCGCCGAGCTCCGTTCGCTGCTGCACAGCGGAATCAGCGTCGAGGAGCGGGACCGGGCCCGGGAGCTGACGCGGCTCGGTGGCGGGGTAGAGCTTGCTGTCGAGGCGGCCGAGGCCTGGTCCGACAGAGCCGGTGCGGCCTTGTCTGGCCTTCCCGACACGACCGGCGCCGCAGCCCTGCGCGCCGCCGGACACCACCTCTTGGGGCGCCTCAACGCCGTCCGCTAGGGGCCGTGCGCTGTCCATTAAATCTGCGCGTGCAGCTACAAATAGTGGGGTTGAACGCGCAGATTTAGGGCCGTGC
Source organism: Acidimicrobiia bacterium (assembly GCA_024421085.1). Lineage (GTDB taxonomy): Bacteria > Actinomycetota > Acidimicrobiia > Acidimicrobiales > Aldehydirespiratoraceae > VXYK01. The sequence goes on along the minus strand of JAHQYN010000035.1, from coordinate 17,752 downwards.
GCTAGCGGTTGTTGCGCTGGTGGACGATGCGCAGGCCGTGGAGCGTCAGGAACGGTTCGACGTCGTCGATTGCCCGCGCCACGGGTGCGATCAGGTGGGCGAGCCCGCCGGTCGCCACCACGTTTATCTCGCCCAACTCTGCTGCGAAGCGGTCAACCATACCGTCGATCATCGCCGCGAAGCCGTACACCGTGCCCGACTGGATCGATTCGACAGTCGACTTGCCGACGACGCTGCGAGGCTCGGCGAGCTCCACCCCGCCCCGAGGCCGTCCCCCGGCCCCGACTGGATCGATTCGACGGTGGACTTCCGGACGACGCGGCGAGGCTCGGCGAGCCCCACCGCGCGCAGAGCCGCGGCCCTGCCCAACAGCGCATCCAAGCTGATTTCGATGCCGGGGGCGATCGCACCCCCCAGGAACTCGCCGAACTCTGAGATGACGTCGAAATTGTTGCCGGTCCCGAAGTCGACAACGACCGTCGGACCGCCGCACAGGTCGAAGGCACCAATGGCGTTGGCGATCCGGTCTGCGCCGACCTCTTTGGGGTTGTCGTAGAGGATCGGAATGCCGGTCTTCGTGCCCGGTTCGATGACGACCGGGTCGAACGGCAGGTGGCGCCCGACCATGTCGCGCAGCACCGCGAGGATCCTCGGCACGCCCGAACAGACGGCAGTGCCGGTCAGGTCGGTTTCGAGGGCGACGCCGGCGGTGCTGAGCAGCGAACGAATGAGCACTGAGTACTCGTCGGGTGTGCGTGCGGCATCAGTCGAGATGCGCCAGTGGTCGACCAACCCCGCAGAGGCACCCTCGCCCAGATCGCTGTCGGGATCGTAGAGGCCGAGGACGCTCTGGGTGTTCCCGACGTCGATTGCAAGAAGCACACCGTCACGCTAGCGGCCCGACGGTTCCGTCGCCTTGCGGACAACACCGCCCCGATCAACACACCAACCCGATCAACACACCGGCCAGATCAACACACCGGCCCGATCAACACACCAACCCGATCAACACACCAACCCGATCAACACACCGGCCGGATCAGTGAACCGTCGTTGTCGATCAGGCGGGCGCGTCCGAAGCGGGCTGCCACCAGCAGTCGCACCTCGCCGTGAAGGGGGCCCTCGCTGACGAGCGAGTCGGCTTGGACCGCGGCCGCGTAGTCGAGAGAGGCGAGTTCGGCCCGCCCGACGACCGCCCGCATCGCCGCCTCCACAACCGCTGGATTCCTCTCCCCGCCGCTGATCGCATCGAGCCCGGCATCGAGGGCGGCACGCAGCACCGGGGCCTGTCTCCTCTCCTCGGCGCTCAGGTAGACGTTGCGGCTCGACATCGCCAAACCGTCGGATTCGCGGACCGTCGGACACGCCACGACCTCGACCGGGATGCTCAGATCGCTGACCATGCGTCTTACCACGCAGACCTGCTGCCAGTCCTTGTCCCCGAAGTAGGCGCGGCACGGCCCCACGATGGAGAAGAGCTTGGCGACCACCGTCGCCACGCCCGCGAAATGGTGGGGACGCAGCACCCCCTCGAGGGGGGCCGCCACCGACGACACCTCGACGCGCGTCGCGACCGGGCGGGGATACATCTGTTGGGCTGAAGGAACAAACAGGCAGTCGACCCCGAGAGCTTCGCACTGTGCACTGTCCGCTGCCGGGTCCCGCGGATAGGCGCCGAGGTCCTCGCCCTCGGCGAACTGCAGCGGGTTCACGAAGATCGACACGACCGTCACGGGATTGTCGGCGAGCGCCGCCTCGACCAGCGACAGGTGCCCTGCGTGCAAGTACCCCATGGTGGGCACGAAACCGACGCCGCGGCCGGTCTCCCGCTCGGCGTCGAGCCGAGACCTCAATTCGGGGATCGTGGTGATTGTCTCCATGCGCAGCGCTCAACAAACTACAAGCAGCCGCACCGACGTGAAGCTGTGCTGCGGATCAAGCCCTCGCCAAAGGCAGGTCGGCCGCCGCGCCGCGCCGCGCGATTGGGCTATGGTATGGCACTGCGTGGAGCTTGAGACGGGAGCAACCGATGGCTGAAGTGGTACTGGAGAAGGTGACCAAGGTCTACGAGAACGGATTTCAAGCCGTCACGGATCTTGATCTGAATATTCGCGACGGTGAGTTCCTGGTGCTAGTAGGTCCGTCGGGCTGCGGCAAGTCGACGGCTCTGCGCATGATCGCAGGGCTTGAAGCGATCTCCGGCGGCGAGATGCGGATCGGCGACCGAGTCGTGAACGACGTTGAGTCGAAGGACCGAGACATCGCCATGGTGTTCCAGAACTATGCGCTGTATCCCCACATGTCGGTCTACGACAACATCGGTTTCGCGCTCAAGCTTGCCAAGACGCCGAAGGCCCAACTGGACCAACGCGTGCGAGAGGCCGCGAAGATCCTGGAACTGGACGACTATCTCGATCGCAAACCGGGTCAGCTCTCGGGTGGGCAGCGTCAGCGGGTGGCGATGGGACGGGCCATCGTGCGCCAACCCGCCGCCTTCCTGATGGACGAGCCGCTCTCCAACCTCGACGCCAAGCTGCGGGTTCAGATGCGCGCTGAGATCGCCAAGCTGCAGCGGGAGCTCGGGGTCACGACGTTCTATGTGACCCATGACCAAGTCGAGGCAATGACCATGGGCGATCGGGTGGCGGTCATCAAGGACGGCATCCTTCAACAGGTGGACACGCCACAGAACCTCTACGACCATCCCGACAACATCTTCGTTGCGGCTTTCATCGGTTCGCCTTCGATGAACCTCTACGAGGCGACGGTGACCGGCTCGACGATGCAGCTCGGCAGTCACAGCATCGATCTGTCAGAGGTCCCCGCTGGGGTTGCCGCACGCGAGGGCCAGACGGTGGTGGTGGGAATCCGCCCCGAAGACATGGACGACGCCGACCTCGTGGACGGAGACACGACCGGCCACGTCATCACCGCCACTGCGTCGCTGGTCGAGTCGCTCGGTTCGGAGATCATGGTCCACTTCGAGATCGATGCACGGGCGGTCGACGCGGGTGACCCCGATGTGCTCGAGGAGTTGTCTGACGAGGAGGTGGCCGATGCCGTCGCCCGCTTCAACCCGCGCAGCAGAGCGCGCGCCGGTCAGCCGATCTCCGCGGTGATCGACATCGAGCGCCTGCATTTCTTCGACCTCAACACCGGCCTGGCACTGCGCTGACGCACTGCGCCAGCAGCCGGGCCAGCAGCCGGGCCAGCAGCCGGGACTGAGCGCCAGCGGTGAAGCAGAAGCGCTAGCCCTTCACTGACCCTGCCAGGATCCCGCGCACGAAGAAGCGTTGTAGGGCGAAGAACACGACCAACGGGAAGAACGCCTGCACGAACGCGGCCGCGGGCAGCAGGTGTTCGTTGCGCCCGAAGTCGCCTGCGAGGTTGGCGATGCGGATCGTCGTGGCGATCGCGTCGGGGTTGGTGCCAGCCATCGTGTTGGCAATCAGGAAGTCGTTCCAGGTCCACAGGAACTGAAAGATTGCGAACGCGGCGAGCACGGGGATCGACAGCGGCAGCACCAGACGCCAGAAGATCGTGAAATGGTCGGCGCCGTCGATGCGTGCTGCCTCGAACAGGTCTTTAGGCAACTCGGAGATGTAGTTGTGGAGCAGGAAGATGGCGAAGGGAAGGGCGAAGCCGGTGTGGGTGAGCCAGACCGCGGTCGTGGTGTTCACCAAGTCGAAATCAGGGATCAGGGTGACGGTCTTCTCGAGGAAGGGGATCGTCCAGTGCGAGCCGAAGTTGTAGAGCCGCAACAGCGGGATCAGGGCAACCTGAAGGGGTATCGCCAACAGCGAGACGGTGGCGATGAACAGCCATTTGCGGCCTTTGAAGTCGATCCAGGCAAAGGCGTAGGCAGCGAAGGCGGCAATGGCGATCGGGATGACTGTGGCCGGAATGGCGATGGCGAAGGAGTTGAGCAACGACTCCTTGAGCCCGGCGGTGGTGCTCGCGGAGAAGACGACGTCGTAGTTCTCCAGAGTCAGCCCGCCGTCGTTCCAGACGTTCCACCAGCCGCTTCCCCGTTGGTTGTCCCGGGTGCGGAACGAGTTGATCGCCAGGCCCAGTGTCGGCAGGCTCCACACCAACACGATCAGCCACAGCACGCCGGTCGGGATACGGCGCAGGAACCCGTAGATTGCGGTGTCGATACCGGGGCGGTCACCGGACATTTCAGGCCTCCCGCTGCATGCGACGAATGTTCAGGACCATCACTGGCAGAACTGAGAAGAACAGGATCGCGGCCAGCGCCGCGCCCACGCCGGTGTTGGAGAACAGGAAGGCTTCTTCGAACATGTCGTTGGCGAGGACCTGCGATCCGAAGTTGCCGTTGGTGACCACCTTGACGATGTCGTACACCTTCATGACCAAGACGATGAGGGTGGTGACGACTACCCCGATGGTCGTGCGGATCTGGGGCAGTGTCACCCGCCAGAACACCTGTGACTCTGTGGCGCCGTCAACCTTCGCCGCTTCAATGAGTTCGGTGGGCACGGCTTTGATCGCGGCGGACATGATCACCATCGCGAATCCGGTCTGGATCCAGATGAGGATCACCATCAACCAGACGTTGTTGAACGGCTGGTTCTGAACGAAGAAGATTGTGTCGGGCACGGTCTCGCCCGCGCTGTTGGTCCGGAATCCGCCGATCCCGTTGAACGTGAATCGGTAGGCGATCCAGATGAGGACGGCGGTCGCCAACACTCGCAGCGGGACCTTGTCGTAGGTGCGCGAGGCCAGGGAACGGCCGATCGCTGCTGCGCCCAAGGCGACCAGCACCCAGACTAGGAGCGTGCCGAGCACGGTGGGGATCCCGCTTCCGGTGCTCCAACGCCCGAGTTCGACCCAGACCGCGTTCATCAGACCTGTTTGAGACTTGCTGGTGTCGCGGGCGACGTAGACGAGACGCCAGATGATCGAGGCGCCGACCAGCGAGATGGCCATCGGCATGAAGATGATCGACTTGGCTACGGATTCGAGTTTCGCCCGGTCGGCGAGCACCGCGATCGCCAGACCCAGTCCGGTGGAGAAGACGGTCACGGTGAAGACCCACCAGAGGTTGTTCATGATCGTGCCGCGCAGCACCGACAGCACACCGAACACGATCATGACCACGGCGACCATCAATGGCGCGAAGGCCGGTCCACCTGCTGCGAAACCGTCACCGGTGCGTTTGCGCAGCACCAGACCGATGGCGAGGCCGGCGAGGCCGATCAGCGCGCCGAGAAGGAACAGTGAACTGGTGAAGATGTTGGTCCAGTTGCCGACATCGAAAGAGTTGATGTCGGTGAACACCGATCCGTAGTTCTCGAACCAGACGAAGTCGACTGAGTCTTGGTCCTTGAGGGAGAGCCAGATAGTGATCAGCGTCGGCGCGATGAGTGAGACGGTGACGAAGAACAGTGCGGGAACCAGAAATATCCAGCCTCGGGACTTTGCGTCGATCCGGGCTCTGCCGACGACATCGGCGTTGGCGCTGAGTCCGATCTGTGCGCCTATCGCCAGTGCAGGGACTGCTGCGGCCACCGCGGACTCCAGAGCGGAGCCGTCGCCCAACTCGGGAATTCCAAAGCCGCCGATCAACCATCCCAGCGCGCCTCCGAAGAGAGCTGCTTGTATCGGTTTGTTGCCGCGCAGCAGTGCGATGCCTGCGCCGACGCCGCCGAAGATGATTGTCGAGAGCAACAGCGGCAGGATTTCAAGCTCGGGACGGGCGTGTTCGGCGATGCGGACACCGATGAAACCCCCGAGCACCAGGCCCGAGCCTGAGGCGATCCAGAGCCGCTGGACCTTGTCGTCGTTGTTGGCGAGGATCACCGCCAACGCCGAGAAAATGAAACCGCCGAGAATCGGCGTCCACAGCAGTTCACCGAGCCTTGTGATCGAGTCGCTGTCGGGGCCGTGCGGCTTGAGGAGCCGGTTCCCCTGGAGCAGCAGGAGGAGCAGGAAACCGACCGCGTAGCCAGCGAGGGCATTGAACCGGATCCAACTGGAACGGACCTGGTTGAACAGGACGTTGGTGCCGATCCACAGAACCGCGCTGGCCCCCACGGCCACCGTGATCAGGATCAGGGTGCTGAGGATCTTGGAGAGGTCTTCCCCAGTGAGAATCGCTCCTTGCACCACTGTGCCTTTCGTGCGCGTCCGGTGTTGGCACCAACCTAGCAGACCTGGGAGCTGTCCGCAGAAACAGTGGTGGGGGTGGCTCCAGAGCCACCCCCACCACATGGGTTTCTGCAGTTGTGAGTGAGTCTCAGTTGCGAGACCCGGGAACTACTGCGGCCAGCTGGCCTCGATGCGCGCGGCTGCCTCGGCGGCGGTGAGGTCGCCGTTGACCGCTGACGTGCCTTCGGTCCAGAAGGTGCCTGCACCCACGTCTGCGGGCATCAGGTCCGAACCGTCGAAGCGGACGATGGCCGCTGTCTCGAGCACATTCAGGAACGACTGCTCGAGGGGCTGGTAGACGCTCGGGTCCTGGCCGATAGCGGCTGACAGGAAGCCGGAGAGTGTCGCTCCGCCGCCCTTGCGGGTCGCCTGGGAGACCTGACGGGCCTCGGCGTAGTCAGGGGTCGACAGGTAGGCGAGCAGCGCCATGGTTGCATCGTTGTCGTTGAACCCTGCCGCGAGGGTGCCTGCACCCAGGACCGGACGGTCACCGTTGATGTCGGGGAAGTAGAAGACATTGACTTCGCCCTCACCATCGCCGAAGGTCGTGCCTTCAGGCATGAATGCGCTGAAGAAGCTGGCCTGACGATGCATGAAGCAGTTGCCGTCCACCAGCGGTTGACCGTTGTCTTGGAAGGCTGTCGCGGCGATCGAGCCGGAGGAGGCGAAGACGTTGTCTTGGGTCCACAGGTCAAGCACGGTCTGCATCGTCGAGACGATGCGCTCATCGTTGAACGGGATCTCGTGTTCCACCCACTGGTCGTATACTTCGGCACCGTGCTGGCGCAGGACCATGTCCTCGACCCAGTCGGTGAAGGGCCAGCCGGTTGCCTGACCTGACTCGATTCCGACACACAGCGGCCGGTTGCCGTCTGCGGCGATCTGGTCGACCAGTGCGGTGAACTCGTCGAAGGTCTCCGGGACCTCGTAGCCGTTCGCCGCGAAGCGAGCCGGCTGATACCAGACGAGCGACTTCAGGTCGGCCTTGACGGGAACGCCGTATTGGACGCCGTCGACGTCGCCGAACACGTTCCAAGCCTCGGACCAGTTCTCAGCTGTTGCTGCGGCGGCAGCGTCGTTCAGCGGGACCACATGGCCGTCGCGTGCGAAGTCGGCGAGCTTGCCGGGCTGTGGGAAGATCGAGATGTCGGGAGGATTGCCACCCTCGACCTGGACGTTGATCTCGGCCTCCCAGTCGGCGGAGCCGAGATAGATGACCTCAATACCCTGCTCGTCGCCCCAGGCACCGAGAACTTCCGAGATTGCTCCAGCCTCGCTCTCATCGCGTTCGGGGCCGGTCACAGTGATCGTGATGCCCTGATCAGCCACGGCGCTGGTTGTCGTGTCTGTGCCGGTGCTCGTGTCTCCGCCGTCATCGCCGCATGCTGCGGCGATGAGCGTGAACGCGAACAAAAGCGCAAGTAGTTTCGGAAAACTGGACTTCATTAGATTCTTCTCTCTCCAGGGGGTCGATCCCGTTTGGTTCGACCAGTTACGAAGCGGGGAGCTTAGCGGATGATGGGCGGTTCGCCACCGCTGCACCGCTAGCCAACTCGGCGTGCTGCCACCGTTTCGGTGCCTTCGATGTGGATTGATGGCACTGAGCGCGCCGCTGATCCCGTACCGGTGCGGTGGACCACCGACCACATCCCGCCGGGAGCGAAGTCGGTCGCCTCGTCGTGGGTGTTGAGCGCGAAGAGATGATCGCCCCGTTGAAAGGCCACGACTCCCTCGGGTGCCTCCAGCCAGGTCACCTCCGGGTCCAGATCGCGCAGTTCTCGCCGGAACCGCAACAGCGAACGCATCTTGTGAACATGCGCGTCGGGGTTCTGCCGTTGCCACTCCACGGAGTCCTCCACGCCGTGCCCCAACGGCAGCCATGTCTGATCGGCGCTCGAGAAACCGAGATTGCGACCCGGTCCCCAGGGCATCGGCGTGCGGCAGACGTCTCGCCCCACCGCGCCGGGATTGCGGGTGGCGATCGGGTCGGATCGCAGTTCTGGCGGGACTACGCCGTCTTCGAGCCCGAGCTCCTCTCCCTGGTAGATGAACGGCACGCCGGGCAGCCCGAAGAGCATTGCCGCGAACGCCAGCGAACGGTTTCGCCCCAGGTCCCCGCCGCCGAAGCGGGTCGCCGGCCGACTCTCGTCGTGGCTTGACTGCACCCAGCCGACTCTGTCGCCGAGTCGCGCGGAGGTCTCGCGCAGCGTCTTGGTGATGTCGGGTGCTGTCCATGGCATCTGCATCGGCGCGAACCAGAACCCAAGGTGCAAGCCGTCGCCTGGCACCAGGTTCGCCAGACCGGCCGGTTCGAGCACGTAGGTCTCCCCGATCAGCGCGCTGTCGTAGCGCTCGGCGATGCGGCGCCATTCACGGAAGATCTCGAGGCTCTCGGGCTGTTCGAGATCGTATCGATGCTCGAAGCAGCGGAACTGGTCGCGGGGGTGCGTGATGCCGGCGGGGTCGGCGGTCTGGGGGTTGTCACGGAACTCGCTGTCCTTGATGAGTGCGTGGGCCACGTCGATGCGGAAGCCGTCGATGCCCCGCTCGAACCAGAACTCCAGAGTCTGCTCGAATTCTGCTCGCAGAGCCGGGTTGCGCCAGTTGAGATCGGGCTGTTCGGGCAGGAACAGATGGCAGTAGTACTGCCCGCTTGCTTCGTCGAGGGTCCATGCCGGGCCGCCGAAGTGGGCGACCCAGTTGTTGGGCGGCCCGCCGTCTGGTGCCGGGTCGCGCCACAGGTAGTAGTCGCGGTGGGGGCCGGTCGGATCTTCGACCGCTGAGCGGAACCAGCGGTGTTGGTTGCTGGAGTGGTTCGGAACGATGTCGAGGACGACCCTCAGACCGAGTTCATGTGCCCGATCGATCAGCGCCTGCATTGCTTGGAGGTCACCGAAGATGGGCTCTATGTCAACATAGTCGGCGACGTCGTAGCCGTGGTCGGCCATCGGCGACGGGTAGCAGGGGGTGATCCAGACGATGTCGATGCCGAGCCAGGCTAGGTACTCCAGGCGTTGGGTTATCCCGGTCAGGTCACCGATCCCGTTGCCGGTGCTGTCGGCGAACGAGCGGATGTAGACCTCGTAGCCGACGGCATTGTGCAGCCAGGACGCTTTCTTGGTTTCAGCGGGCGCCGTCGTTTCAGCGGGCATTGTCGTTTCAGCGGGCGCCGTCGTTTCAGCGGCTGTTTTGGCAGACATGGGAGCGTCAGACATCGACTAGCTCCCCAGCGAAATGGGGCAGCAGGATCGTGCCAGCAACTCCCGGGCGTTCATCGACATAGGCCATTCGCAGGCCGTCGACGGTCACGTAGTCGGGTTCGTAGGCGAAGTCTGGCAGGTCTGAGAAACGGTCCTCGGGGGTGCGGAGAAAGGGGATTCCCCGGGCGGTCTGGCGTGTGCTCATGGGTGTGAAACCTACGGCTTGTGAAGTGCTTTGCTCCACCCGGACTCTCTCGCTCTGCCCGAACCTCCTTGAATGGCGCCTTGTGATCAACCCGAGCGGGCAGAGTGTGGGCATGGATCCTCCGGCCCGCGGTCCCCGTAGTCTGCTGTCGCGGTCGTTGACGGTGTTGGGCCTTGCGGTCGTGGCTGGCGGAGCGGTGTGGTTGAATGGCGCTGCCGGTGACGATTGGAGCCGCCAGACTGATCCACCTGTCTCTACTGCCCCCCCGACGACTGCGGCACCCTCAACCTCGACCACCACGCCCACGACCGCGCCGACTACGACCGCGCCGACTACCACTACGACCACGACAGTGCCGATCCAAGAACAGGCGCTCTCGTCGCTCATCGGCGGGATGTCTCTGAGAGACAAGGCCCTTGCGCTGCTGGTGGTGGGGGGACCGGGCACCGACCTGATTCCTGCGGTCGAACAGAAGGCGGGTTCCGGCTGTGTCGGTGGGGTGTTCCTCACCGAAGCGGCGGGAAACTGGAGTGTTGGACCGAACGGCGCGGTCTCCGCTGCGCAGATCCTGGCGCCCGCAGTCGACTGTGAGGTGGCGCCTCTGGTGGTGACTGACGCCGAACCGGGAACTCGGGTGCTGAAGGTTCCGGTCGCACCGCTGGCGCATCCGCGCGAGTTCGGTGCTGTCAGCGCGGAGGACCTGCCCGGGGCGGTTGCGGAGTTCACGGCTCGTTCAACCCGGTTCGCCATGGACCTGGCGGCAGCGGGCGTGCATCTGAACCTCGGCGCGACCGTTGATGTGGATGTGGACGCGGGCCACTACATGGCTCGTCAGCGACGTAGTTTCGGTGGTGACCCGGTGGTCGTTCAGGCGTTCGGCGAGGCGATGGTGAGCGGGCACTGCGACGCGGGCGTGGCGGCGGTCCTCAAACACTTCCCGAACCAGGGAGCGGCCCTGGCGGACCCTCATCTGGGAGAGTCGGTGTCATCCAACTCGTTGGCACAGTGGCGCACATTCGGTGCGGTCCCCTATCTCGGCACGAGCGCCCCGGTGGTGATGACGGGCCATATCCGCTATCCGGGCATCGACGGTGGCCGCCCGGCTTCGCTGTCTGCTGAGATCACCGAAGGCTGGCTGCGGGGTGAGCTCGGATTCGACGGTGTGGTCATCACCGACGACCTGGCAACCATGCGGGGCGTCACGATCGAGGGGACTGCCGGGGCCCGCGCCGTGGCCTCGATTGAAGCTGGGGCTGATCTGGTGCTCTTCGTCTCACACAGCGAGGTTGAGCAGATAGTTGCTTCGATCATCGAGCGAGCCACCACCGACCCCGCCTTCCTGGCTCGGGTCGACGCGAGCCTCGATCGCCTGCTGAGGCTAAAGGCCGCGTTCGGCCTGGTCGCCCCTCTCGATCCCGACTGGTTCACCCTCTGCTGATTCACGCTCTGCTGATTACCATATGGGCGTGGCTCATCGGGAGGTTCTGGTTCAACTCGATGATGATCTCGTCGAGCGCTTGGCCCAGATTGCCGAGGCACTGTGCACCGGTCGGTCCGAGTTGCTTCGACGGGGGCTCGGGCGGTTATTGAGGCCGAGGAAATGGTCGCTGCTGATGCGGAGTTGATTGAGGCGGACCGGCGCATGCCTCAGGATCCGGCGCTCGTTCAGTCTGCGGTTGGGCTCGCGTCTCGGACCGTTCCCTCGTGGTGGCGCGCAACGAGATCTACTGGACGGATCTCGGACCGCCTGCACGAGGGCTCATCTGAAGTTGGCGGTGGCGGCACGGCAAATTGGCTGAGCGTCGGCGGCATCGGGGGTGGCGCAACGGAGCGTCGGGGGTAATGTCGCGCCCATGGAGTTGCCGTTGGACCGCTATCCAGGAATCACCTATGACGCTGAGCGACCGGTCGTCAGCGATCTTGAAGAACTGCGCCGGCTTCGCAAGTGGGAGGCCGCGATCGGTTACCGCATCTTCGCGGCGATGCGTTGGGGGCAGCTTGGCGACGGCCACATCAGCGCCCGCGACCCTGAGCTGACCGACCACTTCTGGGTGCTCGGCTACGGGATCCGGTTTGCCGACGCCACGATGGACAACCTCACTCTTGTCGGCCCCGATGGCCAGGGAGTGGCCGGCCCGACGGAGAACGGGGTCAACTTCGCGGCCCACCACATCCACTGGCCCATCCTCGACGCCCGCCGCGATCTGGTGTCGGCGGCCCACGTCCACACCCCCTTCGGCACTCCCTGGGCGGCCAACGTCGAGCCGTTCCGGCCGATCAGTCAGGAGTCGTGCGCAGTCGTGTTCGACCAGTCCATCTACCGAGGCGACGATCTTGAGGTGATCAGCACCGACGGGGGTGAGGCCATCGCCGCTGCCATGTGCGACACCAGCGTGTGCATCCTCGCCAACCATGGTCTGCTGACCGCGGGCCGTTCCCCCGGAGACGCAGTCGGCATGTTCGTCATGGCAGAGCGGGTCGCCGAGGTCCATGTGAAGGCGCCACAGGCCCGCCCGATCAGCGAGGAGGCCGCCAAGAGGGTAGACGTCTCCCTCAATTCCGGCGACGTGGGTTGGCGTGTGTTCCAGTGGCTGGCGCGTGACCTGGTGCCGAACCCCTCGGTTGTCCTGGGCTGAGCATCAACACGCTGCTGAGGCGCCGCGGACCGAAGAGCACGGCGAATGCCCGCGTAGAATGGCCTGAGAGCTAGCGTGGGAGCCGGTTCGTGCAAGTTAGGAGGAGTGTGTGAACTTCAACGTGTCGTCAGCTGCCTGGGAGCGGAGTGTGGGTGGGCTTCACGGGGGATCGTGAATCGGTCCCTGAAGGTGTGGTCACATTCCTGTTCACAGATGTAGAAGGGTCCTCCCGGGTATGGGAGCAGGATTCGGCCGCCGCAGCCGAGAGCATCGAGATCCACGACGATCTGGTCCGACGCGTCGTCAACGAGGCCGGAGGGTTCCTGTTCGGTTGGGCTGGCGACCACTTCCGGGTTGCGTTTGAGGATCCCCAGGCCGCGGTCGATGCCGCGGTTGCCATCCAGGAGGGTCTTGCAGGCGCAGACTGGCGGGACTGCCCGCGCCTCGCGGTACGCATCGCGCTCCATCGGGGCCCCGCCCTGCAACGCGGCGGCGACTACTTCGGTACGGTTCCCAACAGGACGAGCCGATTGGAGGACTGCGCGGTCGGCGGCCAGATTCTCCTCTCGAGCGATGTGGCCGAGATGGTGACCCAAGAAATGCTCTTCTTGGGTCACCACTACTTGCGAGACCTGTCTGAACCGATCCTGATCTACCAGGTCGGCACCGACGAGTTCCCTGCGATCCGTCGTTTCGGGCGGTAGCAGACCGACGTTTCCGGGGGTCTGGTTGCAAGTCTCCATGAAATGATGTTTAGTATCATGCAATGGACTCTAACGATGTGATCATCATGGATCGCCCCGGGGCGCTCAACCTTTGGACCGTCATGGCGGCCACTGTCGACGAACTGCATCAGGACCGTGTCGCGATCGGTCGTCTGATCGAACAGGCCGACCGGATACTCGGAGGGTCGAGCAGCGATCCGGCGCTGTCCCTGCGGCGGGCCCACGACGGGCTCGACCGGCTGGCCCAGGATTTGAAGGCCCGGCTCGACCAGATCGACTCGCTGTGGGCTGATATCGAGCGAATCGACGAGTTGTCCAAAGACATCTCCGAGTGGCGGGTCGGCGACAGGGTCGCTCAGCTCGAATTACTGGTGCAGAACCGGCGCGAGCAGATCCGCACCTTCTTCGACGGTGACGAGGCGGCGACGCAGATGACCCTTGAACTGCTCGATGGCGGTCTCGGTTTCGTCGACTCGGTCGGCATTGTCGAACAGCGCTTGTTCGACCTGAGGGTCGCTGATGTGGTTGCCGCCGACGGAGTGACGCTTGCCGAGGCCGAGGAGTACGTGCATCAGATCGATTATCAGTTGGCTGTGCTGGGTGCCAACGGATTCGTCGGCGAGGAGGCGGTAGCCGGAGCCGCCCTGGCGATGAGCTTCGGCATCGACGCGGGCGAGGTCGTCGCGGTCGCGGCCGAGCACGGAATGGACCTGGTGGACGCGGTCAGTTGGATCGCGAGCAGTCGTGCCCTGGGCGTGTCCGTGCCGGAGCTCGTTGCGCTGCGCGGCTTTCGGGAGAGCCTCAGCGAACTCGACAATCCTTCGGGCGGCAGGGCCGATGACAAGGTCAGTGCCAGCGACCTCCGCTACGTGGTTGACCACCCCTGGAAGTTCGCCGGCCCGACCGTGGTGGCCGCCCGGGCGCTGTTGGACAACCCCGATCTCTGGAATCGGCTCGACACCGCCGCCGACAACACGAACCTGCTCGAGGGCGATGTGTTCGGCAAGCGCGAACCCGGCGACGGAGTCGTGTCGCTCGACGATCTTGAGATGTTCATGACGAAGAGCCAGCTCCACGCCGTGCTGAAGGACTATCGCGAGCAGATCGATGTCGCTGCGGACGGTGCCGGGGAGGTGGACGGTTTCTATTCGCGTGCCGATTTTCGGCGTTTCATTCAAGACAACCCGCATCTCCCCGATGAAGTGCTCATCGCCGCCGACGCGGTGCTGGAAGCCGGTTGGTTCGACCGCACTTGGTTCGAGGAGCACCGCGACGAGTTGGCCCTGGGAGCGGCGATCTTGGCTGGAGGCGCGGTGATCGTCTTGAGTGCCGGGGCGGGAACGCCGCTGGTGTTGGCTGCCGGCGCCGCGGCCGGGGCGACCGCTGCGGGCGGCACCGCGTTGACCATCAACCTGACCGGCGACGCCGATGACGCTTTCGACGGGGTGTTGAAGAACATCCGCAACGGCGCGGTGGTCGGTTTCACCGTCGCCGGTCTGCCGGCGGCGATCCAGTCGGTCGGAGCAACGACGGGCGCGGCGAGGGTCGAAGCCGTATCGGTCGCCGCCACCGATGTTGCCGCGGTAGCTGCTTGCGGCGCTTTGGACATATTGGTTCCCGAAGACTGGGAGGACGACGTCCACGCCACCGCCGGGTTGGCGGTCTCGGCATCGACGGCATGGTCGTTCGGCGGGGATGCGACCAGCACGGACCGGGTGCCGGGGTCCTTCGAGTCGCTCGGGGGCGGGCTCGATGCGGCTGCCAACCTGATCGGCTGCGAGGCGCCCGATGATGCCGAGGAGCGTCCGGACTGGGCGCGGACTGCGGAGTCGTATCTGCGGTCGTCGCGAAGCGTCCGCTCCGTGTTCGACGCCGTGCAGACGGGTATCGATGCCGATGCCGACGCCGTGCAGACGGGTATCGATGCCGATGCCGACGCCGTGCAGACGGGTATCGATGCCGACGCCGGAGAGTCCGTTGACTGATCAGTTGATCTGGCGTTGTCGGTCGGCCCAGTAGGGGGCTCGCAGCTTGAACTTCTGCAGCTTGCCGGTGGCGGTGCGAGCCAGTTCGTCACGCATCTCGACGCTGGTGGGGCACTTGTAGTGGGCGATCCGCGCCCGGCAATGGTCGATCAGGTCCTGCTCGGTGACGGTGGCCTCGGGGGCCAGCACAACGAGGGCCTTCACCGTCTCGCCCCATTTGTCGTGGGGCACCCCGATGACCGCCGCCTCGGTCACCTCAGGGTGCGAGAAGAGGCAGTCTTCGACCTCGATGGACGACACGTTCTCGCCGCCGGAGATGATCACGTCCTTCTTGCGGTCCTGGAGCGTGACGTAGTTGTCTTCGTCGATGACGCCCCCGTCGCCGGTATGGAACCAGCCGTCGATGAGCGCCTCGGCGGTGGCTTGGGGATTGTCCCAGTACGACTTGAGGATGACGTTGCCACGCGCCAGCACCTCGCCGTCGTCGGCCAGCGCCATGGTGACACCCAGAGCGGGGCTGCCCTGCCGCGAGAGTTTCGATGCTCGCTCGGCCGGCGTGAGGTCGTCCCATTCGGCCCGGTTGCGGTTGATGGTCAGCAGAGGCGCCGTCTCGGTTAGGCCGTATATCTGAATGAACTCCCAGCCCAGTTCGGTCTCAACCCGTTCGATGGTCTTGGTGGGAGGGGGCGCTCCCGCCACGACGATGCGCACCCGTCCCCGGCCGGGGATCTCTCCGTCCCATTCGGTCGCGGCGTCGAGGATCGCCGCGACCACCGCGGGGGCGCCGCACATGATGGTGACGCCGTGCCGCTCGACCCGCCGTAGTATCTCGGCACCGTCTACCTTGCGCAGCACCACATGGGGGACCCCCATGGCGGTCATCACATAGGGCATTCCCCAGCCGTTGCAGTGGAACATCGGCAGCGTGTGCAGGTAGACGTCACGGTCGCTGACCCCTGTGTGCCAGCCGAAGGTGGCTGCGTTGATCCACAGGTTCCGGTGGGTCATCTCCACGCCCTTGGGCCGGGCAGTGGTGCCGCTGGTGTAGTTGATCGAGGCGGTGGCCGACTCGTCGGGGGTCCAGGCGACCGGCTCGCTGCCGACCCGGTACAGCGAATCGCTCTGGTCACCGGCGATGAAACGGTGCTTCACCGCAATGTCTCCGAGGGTCGGTGCAAGTTCGGGGTCGATGATCAGAACCTCAGCCCCGCAGTGCTCGACGATGTAGGCAACCTCGGCCCGGCTCAAGCGGAAGTTGATCGGCACGGCGACCCGACCGAAGGCGCTGGTGCCGAAGAGGTGAACGAGCACCCGCGCCGCGTTGTGCGAGACGATTGCGACCCTAGCCCCGAGGCCGACCCCGAGATGGTCGAGACCCGCGGCCAGCCCCGAGGCGAGCTCCTCGAAACGCCGGTAGGTCAACTCGCCCAGCGACGGCGCCGCCTGGTGCGGTTCGTCGATTACCCCGATCCGGTCGCCGTAGACGAGCGAGGCCCGGCGCAGATGGTCTGCGATTGTGAGCGGTACTTCCATAGTTCCTCCCAGAGTCCTGAGTCTGTCAGGTTAGCCATGCACTCTCTCAGGAGGTCACCGCGACCACCTGCACCGTGACCGGTGTCGGCAGCACCGCGACCACCTGCACTACGACCGGTGTCGGCAGCACCGCGACCGTCTGCACTGCGACCGGCTGCGCCGTGGTCGGTGTCGGCTGTGCGGTGAGCGGTGTCGGCTGCGCTCTGCGCGGCGATGACACGGCTATGTCGCCGCTGCGGCCGGTTCGGCAGGGGCCGAAACGGGTACTGGAACGTCATGAACTGCGAGTACTACACCGGTGTCGATCAGCGCCTGCCGGTCCCGGTGGTGCTGCCTCCCTACGTGGACCTCGTCGACATGGAGGAGGTCAAGGTCCTGATCGCCGATGATGTGGCCGACACCGGGCACGCGTTGAAACTGGTCTACGACTTCTGCGAGGAGCGCGTCGCTGAGGTTCCGCGCGGCGGTGCTCTACGAGAAGTCCCATTCGCTGGTCAAGTGCGACTATGTGTGGCAGCGGACCGACCAGTGGATCAACTGCCCTTGTCGACCGAGAAACCGGTTGTGAGCCCCGAGGACGCCCGCCACCGTGTCCTCGACGCCTGAGCGACCGGTTTTCGGTGGGTACTCATTTGAGAAGGCCCGATCGGAACTTCGCCGGACCCGTTCCATTCTCCGATCAAAGTCGGATCTAGAACCGCGTCAACCTAGGTTCTCCGAAAGATGGGGAGCACTTGATCAACCGCGGACAATGCTGCAAGGGTGCCGTTCTATGGCACAGAGGGGTTTTCGCGCAGAGTTCCGACCTCCTGGCTTTGCGAGTCAGAATGCGAGGGCTTCATCCTCGATCCACTTCAACCGGCTTGAGTGATGGACGGGCTCGCCTTCGGAGTCCAGACCCAACTCCACCGTGATCAACTCATCACCCTCGTAGGCAGGACTCAGTTCGAGCGTGAGGTAGTCGAAGAGTTCACGTTCGTGAACTGCGAGCACAATCTGTCGGTCGTGGTGTTTTGACAAGACGCGAAGGAGTCCCGCGAACTGCACAATGTGTACCTCATCCATCGACTGCACCGGGTCATCGAGAACCAGACACGGCAACTTTGGCGGCTCTTCGCGTTTCAGGGTGGAGTGAGGGTGTCGAGTAGCTTCCAGTTGGGTTTGCCGGCGTAGAGGAGTGCTCGGATGCGGTAGTTGTTGAAGTTGGTGAACCCGAAGGCGACGCGTTTGAGTCGTTTGGCAAGATTGTTGGCGGCTTCGGTGGCTGCGTTGGTGACTTTGGCTTTGTGCCAGTTCG
>JAHQYN010000185.1 GCA_024421085.1 Acidimicrobiia bacterium | reverse complement strand
TTGCTCACGCTATCGGTTGCCTGCTGAATGTGAGCTTGACCCTCGGGAAGCCCGCGGTGGCTCCGGCGCTGGCTGACTTGCCGCTTCTTGGGGGCCCAACCAACAGTACGCTCGACCGTGGCGAGACTCCGTGTGCCCGCATTTCTGATCATTGACGGAACTCTTCGACCAGCGACTCGAACACGCTGACCACCGAGTCGGGCAGAACCAAGTCATGAAACGACACGCCTGGTTCCTGCAGCGAGATCAGTGGGAGGCCGTCGCGAGTCTTGGGCAGGGGTCGCAGCGAAGAAACCTGTGGTGGTCTGCGCCGGTGGCCGGGTTCTTCGAGGATCGCTTCAAGCTGCTCGGCGACGAGATCTTGCCGTTTGCGCCGCTCGTTATCGATCAGTTCCTTCGCGGCGCGCTGAAACGCAGCATCGTCGCCCCGCTGATAACTGCGGAGCAGCGCCTTCAGCAAGTCACTGCGCGCCACGCCATGAAGATACTCGCACTGTGTAACCCAACACGCGGAGGGTTGACCGAATGGTCGCAGCAGATCCAACGGAGCGCCGCCAGCCGTTAGTCCTGCGCCCGCGACCCTGTTGGGTTGTTGAACAACGGTCTCGCAGTACGATCGCGGGATGGCCACAGACCCGATCCCACCGTTCACTGCCGACGTTCTGCGCGGCATCAGCAAGGAGCCAACGATGAACGAGAGTCGTCGATTGTTTGATCAGTTCGTGCGAACCGACCACCGCCCAGCACCCAACTCAGAGCCAGACTATGGGTTCTGGAATCGATCCGCGTGGCCAGCCTGCGAGAATATCCGTGGGGTGCTTGAGCAATGGTTCGCAAGCTACCCGGCCAGCGACCAAGTTGACCTTCACGCCCACGGCGAGCCGGAGACCCTTGACGTTGAATCGGCAGCCTTGATGTGAGATCGGGTGATCTGCGTTAGAGGTGCTGCCTAAGCGATCCTGAGCGAAACACTCACATTGTTCGTGAGCGTCGCGAATGGTCGCGGCATTTATCACGCGAGACCGTCGATGAGGCGTGAAGTGTCTTCTGACTGCCTTGTCGCAACGTCGACATACTCATCTTCCGGGATGCCCCAGTCCGGTTCGATCTCCACCTTTGTCACTAAAGCTGGTTCATTGCGTTCGGCGCGGTAGAATCGGTGTACCGCGATGTCGTTCAAACTCAAGCGATCACTGATGTCGTAGCCTCCCACGGGGTCTTGGGAGACGAGATCATTTCTTTGCCCGAGCAGAATGCAGTTCGATAGCTCGTGCAGCAGCACCGGGCTATGTGTGGCACACACCACGCTTACGCCTTCGCCGACCAAGCGGACGAGCACACGGGCAACGAGCCGAATTGCCTCCGGGTGGAGGTGTGACTCGGGTTCATCGATGATGAGCAAGTCACCATCGCGGACGATCCGATCAATCCACATGGCCAAGGGTGCGAGATCAGCCACCATGGACGATGCTCCCCGAATGCCGATGCGGTGCCCTCCCTGCTCATACCCGAGTGTAGGAACCATGTCATCACCGGAGCCCGAGTAGATCTTTCCGTCCATTACCTGCCTGAGCAGACTTAGGGACTTTCGCGTAACGGGACTTCGTTGTCGGCGCCATATATCAGTGATGCCCCGACGATCGCGGATGCGAGTTCCAAGAAGTCCGGCCAGAGAGGAAATAAAGTCGAGAGCCACACCGTCAAGGTCAGGATCCCGCGCTGTCGGCAATCCATAGCTCTCCCGTTCGAGTTCCAATCGAAGTCTCACAACATCGGTCCAAGCGTTGAGAAGTCCAGACCTTCCTGCGGGTAGGTAGTGAGCGCGTCCAGAAAGGCCCACATCCTCCAGAAACCCGTGCCATGTTGCCGATTGCAAGGCTCGAGAAGCGCGTTGATCTAGCCATACCTCTTTACCAGCGTGATGGTCTTGATCTGAGAGGTTTCTGAAGCGTTGGGCGTGTCTAGCAGAGTCGAAGTCAAGTGGATCAAGGGTAACGGTGACATCCTTGCCGAGACTAGAAACGGATGACCCGGTTGTACCGAAGAGACAGGCGCTATCCCGTCCGCTACCGGTCCGGTGCAACTCAATTGCTACAGGTACCAATTTCTCCCAGGTGCGTAGCTCGTTCGTAGAAGGCACCCCGAAGGAAGTACACAGCTGCCGTTCAAGCAATTGGCCCACCTCGGAGAGCGATTCAAGGGTCCATCTCGTGG
The DNA here is from genome assembly GCA_024421085.1 of Acidimicrobiia bacterium. Taxonomy (GTDB): domain Bacteria; phylum Actinomycetota; class Acidimicrobiia; order Acidimicrobiales; family Aldehydirespiratoraceae; genus VXYK01. The sequence continues at coordinate 1,854 of JAHQYN010000185.1, read as the reverse complement.
CCTTCAAAATCGTACTCGTCTGCAACTGTTCGATCCTCACCCGCACGTCTCTCATCGCACGCTTACCGCTCTCAGACTGATGCGACACCCGCAAAACGACATCCTCCAGCGCTAGTCGCTCCTCTGTTGTCAACGTTGTTGAGGGGCCACGACGTGCATCAAGGACCGCGCGGCGCACGGCGTATAGTGCGTGCGAGAGATAGGTCTTTCCGGTGTTGTTGCGCCCAATGAGGACGGTGAGAGGCTTGAGTTCGACCTAGGCATGCTGGATGGGCCCGAGGTTCTCGACTACAAGCCGAAGGCTGGATCTCTTGGCCGCGCCTCCGTCAAGTTGTGCTCCTTGGCTCATCCCGACAGGCTAATGCTCTCGGCAGGCGTTGGCACCGTGGAACTGAGATCGAGACAGGCTTGTGCCGCCGAGGCCGTTGAAGCGCCTGCGCGTGTTGGGGGAGCCGGAGCGGTCGGTGATGATCGGGGCTTCGGGGTCACGCACGGCGATCGCTTCGACAGCGTTTTGACCACACCCGGGCGCGTCAACAACTCGTCGTCGTCGATGAACAGCAGGTTCACCATCAACCGGATCACCTCACGAGGCGTGAAATGCTCACCGGCGGTTTCGTTCGACAGTTCAGAGAACTTGCGGATCAGCTCCTCGTAGAGATAACCCATCTCCAGATCCGACACCGTTTCGGGACTCAAGTCGATATCAACGAACATCGACGCCACCAGGTACAACAGGTTGTGCTCGTCGAGCCGGTCGATCTGCACGTCGAAGTTGAACTTGTCGACAATGTCACGCGCCGACTCGGAGAACCCGGCGATGTAGTTGCGTAAGTTCCCCGCCACGTTGCTGGAATCACTCAACAGCGAACGAAACGTATGCCGCGACGTGTTGACGAACGGTTGTCAGCCACCCTCTGCAACACCGGCTCACGGTTCTCCAACGTTGCCGGCAGCTTCGCCATCCTCTCGAGAACCTCATCTTTGGTCGGTTCCAACACGCAATCCAACCGCCGCAACACCGTCAACGGCAAGATCACCCGTCCATACTCCGACGGCTTATACACACCCCGCAGCTTGTCCGCCACCGACCAAATGAACCCCGCATGATTGTTGATCGCTGTCTCGCTCATAGACTCCATTCCCGACATACGTGCCGTCTACACGCTAGTAGTGCGACGCAGATTTGGTGGCGCTTCGCGGTTGAGGGTCGGCGATGCGTCGGAAGCGGTTGGGCGAAGATGCGATTTTCGGTAGTGATTACCGGTTTTGCACGGTATTGATTACCGAAATCGCACAGACCGCGAATCTGCTCGGAAATCTGATTGGCGGCTCCCGAGTGAAACAACCACAAGAGCCCGCGAGCATCAGGCGCGTTTCGGGTCGTTCGAACGCTGCCGGGAAGGGCCGGGAAGGGCTAGCTGGCGACTGGGCCAGGCGGGAGACCTGGTGTCGGCGGGTCCAGGGTGGTCAGGAACTCGGCGAACTGCCCGAGTGGGACGACCTCCGCCGCGGTGCGGTGCTGGCGTTGCGAGCCGCCGTACACCAGTGCAGCCGCCGAGACGTCGGGAAGGTCTCGCCTGATGAGCTTCAATCGGGAGATCCAGGATGTGTGGAGTGTCGCGCCGGACTTGGCCTCGACCACGACCAGGCCCGACGCGGTCGGGTACAACAGGTCGCACTCGAGGCCCGACAAGGTCCGGAAGAATGACAGCCTGGGATGGCGCACCGCGGTGTTGTAGGCATGCTTGAGGGCCTCGCTGACAACAGCGTTCTCGAACAGGTTGCCCCGCAGAGGGTGAGTGGCAACCTGCTCGACGGTGCGGATCCCGATGAGGTAGCTCGCGAGCCCGA
>JAHQYN010000034.1 GCA_024421085.1 Acidimicrobiia bacterium | reverse complement strand
GACTTCGGCGGCTGCTCTGTCGGCTTCGCCCGGCGAAACATGAAAGTCCGCGAGAATCTCTTGTTGCGTCGGAGATGCCTCAGGCAGAGCCTCAACAATCTCTTGACGCATCACCGTCAGCATCTCTGCACGATCTTCACGGTCGCCGGCCGAACTGTCATCAGCACAACTCACGGCAGCCAAACCAACAAGCACCACGACCCAACAATACCGACAAGCGCTCGCGGCCCGCTGACCTCTCTTCATTTCTCTGATCTCCTTGTTCGTTGTGCAACTCACCTCGAGCAGACACATCAGTCGCCCCTTCTTTGCACAACCCTGCCGTCGTGTTACAAGATTCTTCAGAAATCGGGGGCCCGCCCGCGTCGCGCGCCGATCACCTCACGCGAACGGCACCCGGAGGTCAGGCACCGGATTCGATGCGACCGGTGGTCTTGGGCGGGGTGGCGAGGGCGACGCCGCCGGTGGCCGCGAGAAACGAGACTGCGGGCTCTTCGGATCAGTTGGTCGCGTCGCCCACGTCGAGTACACGGTCGTCGGGCCGCGAGAAACGAGACTGCGGGCTCTTCGGATCAGAGCCACATAACGCCATGTCCGCATAAACCCGTGTTAGGAGACCGCAGTCGTGGGGGTCTCGTTGACTTCTTTGGGTTCGACGGACTCGAAGGTACCGTCGTCGAGGCGAACGAAGAACTGTGATCCAGCGAAAAAGCCGTCGCCGGATACCGATTCGATGATGACCTCCCAGTGCTCGGACTTCTCTCGGACACTGCTCACCCGCCAATACGACACGACATCGGCGGGCATCTCTCGGCTCAGGGTGAACTCAGCAGAGACCAGGCCCGCGAGTTCGTCGATGTTGATCGAGGCGGGGACCTGCACGACTTCAGGAGCTTGAACGTTCTCTGGGAAACGTGCGCTGAAAGACTCGACAGCTTCGGCGGCGACGAGCGAGGTGTCCGCCGCCAGTGACGAATTGTCGACGGTGGTCGGCGAATCACTGGAGCATGCAAGTAGGAACACGCACATGAGCAGCGCGGTTCCGAGACGGAACCTCATTGTTCCCCGAACTGGGACCGTGCCGTAGGAGGCGTCTACCGGGGAGCACCAAGCGAGTGCCGCGCTGCTGTCATCGTGGCTGTGCCCGAGATCGTGTGCGACTTTCAGATTCGTCATGGCGGCAAGCTCCGTTCGGGTCGCGCCGATCGGCGAGACTGCGGGTTTCCCAGTTCTTTGCACTCGGTGCCGAAGTGTTACATCTGCGGCCACAGTCGTCGCGGTTGGTCCGTTCGCGGAGGGACCGCCCGACGGCGCCGCGCTACTTGCGGCGCTGGTGGCGCGTTCGACGCATCATCTTCTTGTGCTTCTTCTTGCGCATTCGCTTGCGGCGTTTCTTGATGAGTGAGCCCACGACCGCCGACGCTACCGGCCCGGAACGAAAAACCTCATCGAAATTCTCTGGTGGGGATCATCGCGCGAACGCTACGGTTGGGCCGTCGCCCAACGCGATGGCCCGTAGTTCAACTGGCAGAACGTCGGACTTTGGCTCCGGATGTTGCAGGTTCGAGTCCTGCCGGGCCAGCCAGATCCCGGCAACTGTCAGCGGGCACCCCTACACTGCCGACAACAGACGCAGAATCACGACTGGAACCCCATGCAACTGGTCAACAAGAAGAAGCTGCATGTCGTGGCCGGCAGGGCGACCCAGGCGCTCGCCACCGAAATCTGCCGGGAACTGGGGGTGCCGCTGGGCACGCCCAACATCTCCGAGTTCGCCAACGGTGAGATCCACGTCAAGTACTTCGAGTCGATCCGCGGTGCCGACGTGTTCATCGTTCAGACCCACACCCCCTGGAACGGGCACTCGATCAACGACGCGGTCACAGAACAGCTCATCATGGTCGATGCCGCCAAGCGGGCGTCAGCCAAGCGGATCACCGCGGTGATCCCGTTCTACGGGTACAGCCGCCAGGACCGCAAGGCCTCGGGCCGTGAGCCGATAACCGCCCGCCTGCTCTCAGACCTCTTCAGTGCGGCGGGCGCCGACCGCCTAGTGTCAGTCGATCTGCACTCAGGACAGATCCAGGGATTCTTCGACGGCCCCGTCGATCACCTCACCGCCATGCCGGTTCTGGTCGACTACCTCTCCGACATCGACGGCGACATCGTCGTGGTGTCTCCCGATGCGGGCCGGATGAAGGTCGCGGAGCGTTACACGAACCTGCTGGGCGCCGACCTCGCCTACGTCCACAAGCGGCGCTCGACCGTCGAGGCCAACACGGTGGAGGCCAAGGAGATCATCGGCGAGGTCGAGGGCCGGGTCTGCGTACTCATCGACGACATGATCGACACCGGCGGCACCATCTGCGCCGCCGCCGACCTGCTGGTGGCCAACGGGGCCGAGAAGGTCATCGCCGCGGCCACCCACGGGGTCTTCTCAGAACCGGCGATCGACCGGCTCAAGAACGCGGCGCTCGAGACGGTTCTGATCACCGACACGCTGCCGCTGCCGCCAGACAAGCAGATCGACAAGATAGAGGTGCTCTCGGTCGCTCCGGTCATCGCCAGAGCCATTGCCGCGGTGTTCGCCGACACCTCCGTCAGCGAGATCTTCGCTGGCAACCACCTGGCCTGACCGGCGTTCGCCGCGATTGTGGCGATTGCGACGATTGCGACGATTGTGGCGTTGGGGCTTGGGGATCATCGCCCATCCCGATACCCTGACTCGCCGGTCCTCACAAGACCCGCCGCCATTGAACCCCATCGATTCCGCCAGTTCAGGAACCCAAGATACATGTCTGACCAGTTGCTGTTGAACGCCACGCTCGGCCGTGCTGAGGGCACCCGCGCCTCGCGTCGGCTCCGCCGTGAGGGCCGTGTCCCGGCTGTCGTCTACGGGCTCGACAACGCCCCCGTCTCCGTCAGCGTCGCCTGGCCCGACCTGCGCCTGGCGCTCAACACCGATGCGGGGCTGAACGCGCTGATCACGCTCGACATCGAAGGCGAGCAGCAGCTCTCGATCGTCAAGGACCTGCAACGTCACCCCGTGCGGCGCGATGTGATCCATGTCGACTTCCTGCGGGTCACGACCGACCAACAGATCGAAGTTGACGTGCCGCTGGTGCTCGTAGGAGAGGCCCTCGAAGTCACCCGGGCCAACGGCATGGTCGATCAAACCCTCTACACGCTGACAGTCTCGGCCAAACCGGCCGACGTGCCCGACGAGATCGAAGTCGACATCAGCGAACTGACGCTCGGCGACTCCATCAAGGTCGGTGAAGTGACCCTCCCGCCCGGCGTCGTCACGTCGACTGATCCCGACGACTCGGTTGCAACCTCGCTCGTCACGCGCTCGACACGCGAGGCAATGGCGGCCGCGGAGGCCGCAAGCGCGGAAGCCGAACCCGAAGATGGCGACGGTGGGTCTGGCGGCGGCGACGGCGACGGCGAGGGCTGACAGCGCGGCGGTCCGGCGATGGTTCGCCTCGGTTCGCCCAAGGGGCGCAAGCAGCGCAGGGGCACTCCAGCGGACCTGCTCGTCGTCGGACTCGGCAACCCCACGGTCGAGTACGCGCAGACGCGGCACAACGCCGGTGCCTGGGTGGTCGACGAGCTCGTGGCGCGCCACGACGGCCGCCTCCGCGCTGCCCGCCGCGACCGTGCCGAATCGACTGAACTGCACATCGGTGACAAGCGGGTCGCGGTCGCGGTCCCCAAGACCTTCATGAACGATTCGGGCTCGGCGGTGGCCCCACTCCTGAGACGGTCAGGCATCGACGACATCAGCCGCCTGATAGTGGTCCACGACGAGATCGACCTTGGCGTGGGCCGGATGAAGGTCAAGAGCGGCGGTGGGCTGGCCGGCCACAACGGTCTGAAGTCGATCCGCTCACACCTGCGCAACGACGGGTTCACCCGCATCCGCATCGGCGTCGGCAAGCCGGCGCCGGGCACGATCAAACCCCGCGACTATGTGTTGCAACGCCCCGCGCGCGCCGAGCGCCCGCAACTCGACGAGGTCGTCGGCCGCGCCGCGGATGCCGTCGAGTTCCTCGCCGACAACGACCTCGAAGCGGCGATGAACCTGTTCAACCGGAGCTGACGGCCCCGCCCATGCCGGACACGGCTGCAAACCTCCGCTCACTGCGCTCGCTGCTGGCCTCTGAGCCCTGCATTGACGCCGCGATCGCCGGGCGCGACGGGGTGCTCGTCGTCAACGAGGCAGCTAGGGCGCTGGCGGTCGCGGGCCTGACCGAGGCTTCGCCGCGGCGGCCGATCCTGGTCGCCACAGCCACTCACAACGAGGCCGTGCGCCTCGCCAATGACATAGCGGCAGTGCTCGGAGAAGACGAAGTGTCGCTGTTCCCCGCCTGGGGGACGCTGCCCTTCGAGCGTGTGAGTCCGGCCGTTGAGACGATGGGCCGGCGGGTGCGGCTCCTGCACCGTCTCGGGGATCCGGCGACTGAGCCGACGGTGATCGTGGCCTCGGCGCGTGCGCTGGTGCAGCGGCTCGACCCGCACGCCGCAACCGATCCGATCGTCTGCGGTGTCTCCGGCCCGGTCGATCCGCTTGGGCTGGCGCAGCAGCTTGGCGATTTCGGGGATCGCCGGGGGGGCCAGGGCCGCGCACGCGGCGACCGATCGCATCGTCTGCGGTGTCTCCGACACGGTCGATCCGCTGGTGCTGGCGCAGCAGTTGGTCGATTTCGGGTATCGCCGCGAGGCCCAGGTCGAACATCGCGGCGAGTTCGCGGTCAGGGGCTCGATCGTCGATGTCTTCGCCAGCACCGCGGACCGGCCGGTGAGGATCGACCTCTGGGGCGACGAGGTCGAGCGTCTCGCCGAGTTCTCCGTTGCTGATCAACGCGCCACGTCGGCGGTCGCCGAAGTCGAGATCTATCCGTGCCGAGAGTTCCGACCAGACGAGGAGGCCAAACAACGGGCCCAGCGACTGCTCGTGGACGAACCCTGGGGACGCGAGCAGTGGGATCGGGTCGTCAATGGAGAGCTGTTCGACGGGATGGAGTCCTGGTTGCCGTGGCTCGTCGGCGACGAGGTCGTTCTGCCGGACCTCCTCGGCGCCGATTCATGGGTCATCCTGGTCGAGCCGCGGCGCATCCGCGACCGGGCCGCCGACATCGAATCCGAAGAGGCGGACCTGGCTGTGTCGTTGGCCAAGACTTGGAACGTCGACGCCGACGACCTGCACAGGATGAACCTCGGCTTCGGCCGTCTGCTGGCGCGCACCGACGTCGGGGTGCTGACGATCCTGCCGGTGGCGGACCGCCCCGGTGTACCGACCGTCACAGCATCAGCTTGGGCTCCCGTCGTCGGTGACATCGAGCCTGCGGTTGCCCGGGTCCGGCAACTGCTCAGCGACGGTTTCTGCGTCGTGGTGGCCGCTGACGGCCCTGCCAGTGCCGAGCGCTTGGCCGCGATGTTGGCCGACCATGGCGTTGAGGTCGCCCCGGCGGGCGCTTACACCGACCTCTCGACCCCGGGAGCGCACCTGGTGGTCGTGCCGCTCGAGCGGGGTGCCGTGCTCGCTGGGATCAAGCTGGCAGTCCTGTCTGAGACCGACCTGACCGGGCGCCGCCGGACCCACCGCCGGGCGCGCACTGGGCGCCGCGACGCCCAGAAATTCTTCGACGACCTTCGCGAGGGCTCCTACGTCGTGCATGCCCATCACGGCGTAGCCCGCTTCGGCGGAATGGTGACACGCTCGATCAACGGCAGCGAACGCGACTATCTGCAGCTCGAGTACCGCGGCACCGACCGCCTGTACGTCCCGTCGGACCAGATCGACCTGATCCGCATCTACAGCGGCGGAGAGACCCCGAAGCTCTCACGGATGGGAGGCGCGGACTGGCGGGCCAGCAAGGCCAAGGTCCGCTCGGCGGTCTCAGAGATAGCCCAGGAGCTGGTCGTGCTGTACCAGAGGCGGATGACCACGCCGGGCCATGCCTTCGGCGCCGACACCCCTTGGCAGAGCGAGTTGGAAGCCACGTTCAGATACGCCGAGACACCGGACCAGCTCCAGGCCATCCTCGACGTCAAGGCCGACATGGAGCGCCCGACCCCCATGGACCGCCTGGTCATCGGCGATGTCGGTTTCGGCAAGACCGAGGTCGCGCTGCGGGCGGCGTTCAAGGCGGTGCTCGACGGTTTCCAGGCAGCGGTCCTGGTGCCCACCACACTGCTGGCGCAGCAGCACCACGCCACCTTCCGGGAGCGGCTCGCCCCGTATCCCATCCGCGTCGAGGTGCTCAGCCGCTTCCTCAGCGGCGCTCAGGCCTCCGCGGTCGTCGCCGGGCTGCGGAACGGAGAAGTCGATCTGGTGATCGGCACCCACCGTCTCCTCTCGGCCGACGTCGAGTTCAAGAACCTGGGCCTGCTGGTGATCGACGAGGAACAGCGCTTCGGAGTGCAGCACAAGGAGAGGATCAAGTCGCTGCGCTCCGACGTCGATGTGCTGACGCTCACCGCTACACCCATCCCGCGGACCATGGAGATGGGTCTCGCCGGCATCCGCGACATGTCCGTGCTCAACACCGCGCCCGCCGACCGTCAACCGATCCTCACCTACGTGGGCGAATACTCTGAGCGCGCCGTAGCCGAGGCGATCCGGCGGGAGCTGCTGCGTGAGGGGCAGCTGTTCTTCGTGCATAACCGGGTGCGAGACATTGACCATGTGGCGCAGTCGCTGCGTCGACTAGTCCCCGAGGCGCGGGTTGCGGTGGCGCACGGGCAGATGGACGAGGGAACCCTCGAAAGGGTAGTGATCGACTTCTGGGAGGGGGAGTACGACGTCTTGGTGTGTACCACCATCATCGAGTCGGGCATCGACATGCCGACCGTCAACACTCTGGTGGTCGACCAGGCCGAACGGCTCGGCTTGGGGCAACTGCACCAGCTCCGGGGCCGGGTCGGCCGGGCGGGTCAGAGAGCCTACGCCTACCTGTTCCACCCAGCCGACGTGGTCCTGAGCGAGGAGGCGCACGAGCGGCTCAGGACGATCGGTGAGGCCACCGACCTGGGTTCCGGTTTCCGGATAGCCATGCGTGACCTCGAACTGCGCGGCGCGGGCAACCTGCTGGGCACCGGCCAGTCGGGGCACATCGCCGCGGTCGGCTATGACCTCTATTGCCAGATGGTCACCGAGGCCGTGGCGGAACTGCGCGGCGACAAACCCGCCGAACCGCCGAAGATCACGATCGACGTTCCCGGTGATGCACACCTGCCCGAAGACTACGTGACCAACCAGACGAGCCGTCTCGAGGCATACCGGCGGCTGGCGTCGGTGGAGAGCCTGGAGACGCTCGACGATGGGCGCGCCGAGGGGGTCCACCCATGAGGGGCCGCTGCCGGGGCCGCGGGGGGCGCCGCGTGGCTCGACGGATTCGGGCCTGTACCGGCGCCAGCGGAGGCCCTGCTGGGGGTGGGCCGGTTGCGCGTCGAGTGTGTCCGCAGCGGCGTGAGGGAGGTCATTGTCACGAAGGGTCCGGGGTTCGGCGGTCCCGACTTCGTGGCCCGGCTGTCGCCCGTCGAACTGGCAGACAGCAGGCAGGTGCGAATGCAGCGGCTCTACTCGTCGAAGGGGACGGGCAACGCCGCGGTCTACAAGGAGGGAACCGCCGAGATCCGGCTTCCGCTCCACACCAAGCGGGGTCCGGTGGTCGAGCAGATCGCCGCGATCATGGCCGACTTGCTCGTCGACGCGAGTCCGGCGGCCTCAACCGGGTAGCCTGCACGACCTGTGGAAACCAACCGCCCCCGCCGTCTCCTGCTCCTAGTCCTTCTGGCAACGCTGGGCTTGGCAGGTGCCGCCTGCGGATCAGCCGACGACTCGACTGTGGCCTCGGTCGGCTCGGCGACCCTCAGCCAAGCGGATTTGGAAGCGATCCTCGAAGGCAACGATGTTGAAGACACCTCCACCGTCTCCAGAGAGGTCGCTGCGCGCCACATCAGCGAATGGATACTCTTTGAGAGCTGGATCGGGCTCGCCGCCGAGGGCGGCACCGAGATCGACGGGCTTCACCTCGACCTGGCCCGCCGCGAGCAGGAAGCGGCCAGGGCCCAAGACCCGGCAGTGCCCGCCGTCGGTACCGCTTACGGACGGATAATGCAGCGCTACCGGGCGGTGCCGCACCTGATCGCGGACCACATCCTCGCCACCGCGGACGTGACCGCGCTGTGTTCGAGCCACCTGCTCGTCGAGACCGAGACCGAAGCCGCCGAAGCGATCGCTCGGCTCGACGACGGAGAGGACTTCGCGGCTCTCGCCGCGGAGGTCTCGGTGGGTCCCAGCGGGCCGAGTGGCGGCGACCTCGGCTGCGTCGCGCCCGCCACTTTCGTGCCGGAGTTCGTCGAGGGTGCCGCAGCGGTCGGGGGCGCGGGCATTTCGGCACCGGTCCAGAGCCAGTTCGGCTGGCACGTCATCGCAGTGCGGAGTTTCGGTCCTGTGGTCCGCGGCGAGCACGCAGAGTTGACCCCAGACCAGGTCACGGCTCTCGTCCTCAGCGGCCACGGCGCGGAGCTTGAGGGGATGGAGGCCAGGTTGTTCGACCGAGACATCAGCGTCGACGCCCGCTTCGGAGTCTTCGACCCCGCTGTTGGACAAGTCACGACCGGGACCGCAGAGACCGGGACCGCAGAGACCGGGACCGCAGAGACCGAGTCCGGGTCTGGGTCCGGGTCCGAGTCCGAGTCTGGGTCCGTCGACGCTGAGAGCTGAGCTGTGACGGGAACGATCACCGTCGTCGGTCTCGGCCCGGCAGACGAGACGCTCCTGACAACCCAGACCAGAACCGCCGCCGAGACCGCGCCCCGCTGCTTTCTGCGAACCCGCAGGCATCCGGCGGCACGAGCCATGCCCGACGCCGTAGCCTTCGACGACGAATACGAGCGGGGAGACACCTACGAGGCTGTCTATGAGGCGATCGTTGAGCGCCTGATCCTCGAAGCTGCAAAGGGTGATCTCCTCTACGCGGTGCCAGGTTCCCCGCTGGTGCTGGAACGCACTGTGGAGTTGCTGCGTCAAGCGGCCGCCGCGGGCCGGGTCAGAGTCGAGATCCTGGCGGCCATGTCGTTCCTCGATCTTGCCTGGTCCCGGCTCGGCGTCGATCCGGTGTCGGTTGGAGCACGCTTGATCGACGGCTTGGACTTCGCGTCGGCCGCGGCAGGACAGACCGGACCGCTGCTCGTCGCCCACTGTCACGGCCGCAGCGTGCTGTCGGAGATCAAGCTCTCTGCCGAGGAGGGGCCGGACACCGTTGTGGTGTTGGCGCGCCTGGGCCTGCCCGACGAAACCGTCTACGAAGTCGCATGGGACGAACTCGACCGAAGAGTTGAAGCCGACCATCTGACCTCGCTGTGGATACCTGAGCTCGACAAACCGATAGCCGCGGAGTTCCTCCGGTTCGAGGAACTGGTTCGTGAGCTGCGTCAACGCTGCCCCTGGGATCGAGTGCAGACCCACGGATCGTTGCGCAAGCATCTGCTCGAAGAGACCTATGAGACCCTCGAGGTGCTCGATGCCCGGGCCCTTCTCGATGACGGCGAGGTTGATGCGCAACTCGATGCGGATCTGGTCGAGGAACTCGGAGACCTCCTCTACCAGATCTTCTTCCACGCCCGGCTCGGAGCCGAACGAGGGTCCTTCACTGTCGCCGACGTTGCCCGCAGCGTTCACGACAAGTTGGTGACGCGTCACCCCCACGTGTTCGGGGAGGGGGCGCGCGACGGAGTGCGAGGCCCTGAGGACGCCGACGACATGGCCCGCAGCTGGGAACAGATAAAGCGCGCCGAGAAGGGCCGCGCCTCAGCGATGGACGGCGTGCCGATGACCCTCCCCGCGCTGATGCTGGCTGCCAAGGTTCAGGACCGCGCGGCCAGTGCCGGTCTCGGCGCTGAAAACACAGGGGCGGTTGTGGAGGAGTTGGCCGAGAGGTTGGCGAGAGTTGCCGAGCAGCAGACGGGCGACGGTATGGGAGATCTGTTGTTCGACGTGGTTGCCTTGGCGCGCTGTATCGACATCGATCCCGAGACGGCTCTGCGCACTGCGTCGATGCGATTCATGGAGAAGATGCGGTGATGGAAAACAGCCGCGGTGCAGTCATGACGCTGTCTGTGGAGAGAGTGCTGGCGGAGGCGCGACGCCGCGTCGAGGCATCAGGCACCGTCATCACAAGTGAAATGATCCTCGAAGCTCGCGACGCCGACCGCAGGTGAGCGCGGTCGGTGGAAACCGGCTACGATTTGATCCGCTCCGTTCCCGCTCGGAGCACCGCAAACCCCGCCGTCTAGAGGTTGCCTGTGAGCATCATTGAACGTGTCCATGGCCGCGAGGTGTTTGACTCCCGCGGCAACCCCACAGTCGAGGCCGAGGTCGAACTCGACACCGGCGCACGGGGCCGGGCAATAGTTCCCAGCGGTGCCTCCACGGGGGCTTTCGAAGCGGTCGAACTGCGCGACGGCGGCGACCGCCTGGCCGGCAAGGGAGTGCTCAAAGCGGTCGGTTTTGTCAACGGCGAACTCGCCGAGGCCGCTGTGGGCCGCGATGCGATCGACCAACGCGGCCTCGACGCGGCGCTGATCGCGGTCGACGGCACCGACAACAAGGGCCGGGTCGGGGCCAACGCCATCCTCGGGGTCTCGCTGGCCGCGGCGCGTGCCGCCGCGCTCGAGTTGGAAATCCCGCTGTGGCGCCATGTCGGGGGCGCCAACGCCCATGTCCTGCCGGTGCCGATGATGAACGTGCTCAACGGCGGGTCCCATGCCGACAACAACGTCGACTACCAGGAGTTCATGTTGATGCCGGTGGGCGCGGCATCGTTTCGCGAGGCGATGCGCTGGGGTGTCGAGGCCTACCACGTTCTCAAGAAGGTTCTCAGCGAGCGGGGGCTGTCCACCGGGATCGGCGACGAGGGGGGCTTCGCCCCCAACCTGGCGAGCAACGAGGAGGCCGTGCAGCTGCTGGTAGACACCATCGAGCGCCTCGGTCTGACCCCCGGTGACGAGATGGCGATCTCGATGGACATTGCATCCACCGAGTTCTACGCGGACGGGTTCTATGTACTGGCGAGCGAGGACCGCCGCCTCAGCTCCGATCAGATGGTCGCCGAGTTGGCGTCGCTGGCACAGAAGTACCCGATCGTGTCGATTGAGGACGGCATGGCCGAGGACGACTGGGACGGCTGGGCCGCCCTCACCGCAGAGATCGGCGCTGCCTGCCAACTCGTCGGCGACGACCTGTTCGTGACGAACTGTGAGCGGCTGGCACGAGGCATCGAGTCCGGCACGGCCAACTCGATCCTCGTGAAGGTCAACCAGATCGGGTCACTCACCGAGACGCTCGAGGCTGTCGACCTTGCGAGGTGCAACGGCTACACCTCGGTGATGTCGCACCGCTCAGGAGAGACCGAGGACACGACCATCGCGGACCTCGCGGTCGCGACCAACTGCGGCCAGATCAAGACGGGCGCGCCGGCGCGCTCCGACCGGGTCGCGAAGTACAACCAGCTCCTGCGAATCGAGGAGCAGTTGGGCGAGACTGCCGCATTCGGGGGCCCCGACGCGATCGGCGGAGCAACCCGGTGAAGAAGGTGCTGCTCCTCCTCGTGGTGGGTTTCCTGCTGCTGGCGGGCGTGCTGGTGGAGCCCTCGGTCAGCAGCTACATGGACCGGCGGAGCGAGCTTGAGAGCGTCAGGGCCGAGCGGGATGCGCTGGTCGCCGAGATCGCTGAGATCAACGCCGACATCGAGGGAATCACCGACGACGAGGGCCTGCGAATCGAGGCCCGCTGTTACGGTCCCTACGTGGAACCCGGCGAAGAGGTCTACTCCATTCCCGGCCTGAGAGGTTGCGTGGTCTCAAGCCCCAACTGAGGCGCGGGCCGTTAGTCTCATCTGGTTGAGGCACACAAAGGGGAGGCAAGCGGGATGACGATCATCGGGACGAGGGTTCTGCGCAAGGAAGACCCCCAGTTTCTGACCGTTGGAGCGACCTACACCGCCGATCTCGACGACCCCCGCCTCGCCGGATCGCTGCACGCGGTGTTTGTCCGGTCGTTCGCGGCCAACGGCAGGATCATCGAGGTCGATGCAGACGACGCTCGCGCGGTGCCCGGTGTCGTCCTGATACTCACCGGCGCTGACATCGAGCTGATGCTGCCGGGCAGCGTGCCGATGTTCCCCCCGGATCTGCTCAATCGACCTCTGCTGGCTGGCGATCGCGTCCGTTTCGTGGGCGAACCCGTGGCTGTGGTTCTCGCCGAGACTAGGTCCGCTGCCCAGGACGCAGCCGATCTGGTATTCGTCGACATTGACCCGCTCGACGCGGTAACGGACCTCGAAGCCGCGGCCGCCGACGAGGTTGTGGTGCATGAGGGCCACGGCACCAACACTGCCCTCACCTTTTCCGATCTTGGAATGGCCACCGGAATCTCCGACGACTCGTTCTTCGCCGACTGTGAAGTCGTCGTCGAACAACGCGTGGTTCATCCGCGAATGTCTGCCGCGCCCCTCGAAGTGCGCTCGGCTGCGGCGTCGTGGACCGATGAACGCCTGCTGATGTTCGTGTCGAGCCAGGCATCGCACCGCGTCAAGGAGTCGCTCGTGGTTATGTACGGACTGGCTCACGGCGACGTCCATGTGATCGCTCCCGATGTCGGAGGCGGATTCGGCGCCAAGGTCGCTCCCACTCCCGAAGACATGCTGATCCCACACCTCTCGCGCCTCGCCGGTCGACCCGTTCGATGGTTCGAGACACGCACAGAGAACCTGATCGCTGCGGGACCGGGACGAGCACAGGTCCATCACGCAGCCCTCGGCGGCACCTTGCAGGGCGAGATCACCCACTACCGGCTCGACGTGCTGATGGACGCAGGCGCCTACACCCGCGTCGGTGCCTTCCTGCCCTTCTTCACGCTGCCCATGGCGCCCGGCACCTACGACATCGCCAACATCGAGACCCAGGCGCGGTCGATCATCACCAACGCTGTTCCGACCGAGGCGTTCAGGGGTGCGGGCCGTCCTGAGGCGACGCTCACCATTGAGCGCATGTTCGACCTCTTCGCGGCGACCGCTGGAATCGATCCGATCGAACTGAGGCGCAGGAACCTCATCGCCAACGATGCCTTCCCCGTCACGACCGCAGCGGGCAGCACCTACGACACCGGCGACTACGAAGCGGCACTTGACAAAGCACTGGAGGCGTCGGGATACGCCGAGCTGCGAGCAGCCCAGGCTGCGCGCCGAGCCTCCGAAGACCCGGTCCAGATCGGGATCGGCGTCGCCAACTACGTTGAGATAACCGCTGGGCCCGCGCCGGGCGGCAACGAGTACGGCAAGGTGGAGATCACCCAACACGGCAAGGCTCGTGTCTATTCGGGTTCCCTATCACACGGACAGGGCCATGCCACGACGTTCGCGATGATCGCCGCTGAGCAACTGGGCCTCGATATTGAAGACATAGAGGTGATCCAGGGAGACACCGACAAGGTTCTGCGGGGTGAGGGCACGGTGGCCAGCCGCTCCACCCAGCTTGGAGGATCGGCCGTGTTCGACGCGGCGGCGACCGTGGCCGACGCCGCCAGAGAGATCGCCGCTGAGTTGTTGGAGGCCGCGGTCGCCGATGTGGTGCTCGACACCGACGCCGGTGTGTTCCATGTGTCGGGCACTCCGGCAGTCACCAAGACATGGGCTGAAGTCGCAGCCGCGGCCACTGACGAACAGCTCGTCGCCGACACCGACTTCAACGGTAACTGCACGTACCCCTTCGGCACGCATGTAGCGGTCGTCGAGGTCGACACGCAGACCGGAGGCGTGGTGTTGAAGCGCATGGTGACCGTCGACGACGCGGGCACGCTGATCAATCCCCTGATCGTCGAGGGCCAGCGGCACGGGGGGATCGCCCAGGGAGTAGCCCAGGCGCTCCTTGAAGAGGTCTGCTTCGACGAGGACGGCAACCCGGTGACCAGCAACTTCGCCGACTACTCGATAATCTCGGCGGCTGAGCTGCCGTCGTTCGAGCTGGTGGCGATGGAGACGCCCACTCCCAACAACCCCCTGGGTGCCAAAGGCATCGGCGAGTCCGGGGCCATCGGATCGACCCCGGCCGTCCAGAGTGCCGTGATCGACGCGCTCAGCCACCTCGGCGTAAGACACATCGACGTCCCCCTGTCGCCCCAGAAGGTCTGGTCGGCCATTGCCGAGGCCGGTTCGCCTGCGATGTCGTCGAGTTCAGAGCACGGGCGGGTGCCGAACTGATCAGTCGATCACGCCGGCAACCTTCACACGACAGCGCCGGGTTGCTCTTGGGGGTCGGTTCGGCGACCGCCCAGCGGCCGTGCGCGGGATCAATGCCCCCGGCCTCTAGCATTGGTCGTTCGGAGGTCGAATCGGATGGCCGACACAACTGATCCTCGCAGCGTCTCATCGGTGGTGCAGGTGAGCGAAGCGCTGCGTCAGAACCGCTATCTCCCCGACGAGGGGCTCGCCACCGCCGTCTATCTGGCGCTGCGTCTGCGTCGACCGCTGCTGCTGGAGGGGGAACCCGGAGTCGGCAAGACAGAAGTCGCCAGAGTGCTCGCCGACTGGATCGGCGGCCAGCTGCTGCGGATCCAGTGCTATGAGGGAATCGACGTCAACCAGGCAGTCTATGAATGGGACTATTCCCGTCAGTTGCTGCATTTGCGCACGGCCGAAGCCACGGGCGCCGCCTCCGCCAGCGAGACCTCGGCGTTGGAGGACGAACTGTACGACGAGAGATTCCTGGTGCGCCGACCGCTGCTCGAAGCCATCGCCCACGATTCTGGACCGCCACCGGTGCTGCTGATCGACGAAGTCGACCGCGCCGACGACGAGTTCGAAGCCTTCCTGCTCGAGGTGTTGGCCGACTATTCGATCACGGTCCCCGAGATCGGCACCTTCTCCGCGGTCGAGCCGCCGGTGGTGATTGTCACTTCGAACCGCACCCGTGACGTTCACGACGCCCTGAAACGACGCTGCCTGTACCACTGGGTGACCCACCCCGAAGTGGAGCGGGAGATCGAGATCATCGCGCTCCATGCCCCGACCGTGAGCCGGCGGTTGGCGGCCCAGATCGCAGCCGCGGCCGCGGCGATCCGTCAAGTCGGCCTCTACAAGCCGCCCGGCGTGTCGGAGACCATCGACTGGGCGCGTGCGCTGAACCTGCTCGGCGCCGACGAGCTTGTCGTCGATCAGGTGGAAGCGACGTTCCCAACGCTGCTCAAGTACCGCGAAGACCTTGAGAGGGTCCAAGACCACGGTCTCGAAACGCTCCTCGCCGCAGCCCGCGAGTGATGGAGGCGATCCGTGCTGCGCCTAGGGAGTTCGAGTGTGCCCATCGCCGACGATTTGGGGGCCTGGGTTGCGTGTCGGCGATCCGTGCTGCGCTTGCCGAGTTCGAGTGTGCCGGTGTCGATCATGGAGGTGAGCCGGTGTCGATCATGGAGGTGAGCCGGTGACGATTGAGGCGGCGGTCGGGTTCGTGGAGTCCCTGCGCCGCGGTGGCCTCGCCGTTTCACTGGGGTCCTCGCGTCTGTTCACCGAGGCGCTGACCGAAATCGATCTGGCCGACCCCGACGAGGTGTACTGGGCGGCCCGGGCGGTACTGGTGCATAGGCCCGAGGACATCGAGGTGTTCAACGGCCTGTTCGCCGCCTACTGGGGCGGCACCGATTCGGGACTCGTGTGGAGCGCACCCTCAGAGCCGTCGCCGGTCACCCTGGCGCTGGACGACCCCGAACAGGTACCCGCCGACGGTGCACAGGGCGCAGACAACGACGAAACGATCACTGTCCGCTACTGTGCCACCGAGACGCTCGGCGGCAAGGACTTTGCGGACTACTCCGACGAGGAGTTGGCGGAGTCCCGGCGCTTGATGGAGCGGATCGTGTTCATGGGGGAGTGTCGGCGCAGCCGACGACGGGTGCGCTCCAAGGCCGCTCGCGGCACCCTCGACCTGCGGCGCACTGTCCGATTGGCGCTGCGCTGCGGCGGTGAACCAGTGGAGACAGCCCGCACAGTTCCAGCGCAACGGCCGCGGCATCTGGTCTTGCTGCTCGACGTTTCCGGCTCGATGGAGCCCTACGCCCGGGCGCTCATCGGCTTCGTGCACGCCTCGGTGGCGGGCCGCGCCCGGACCGAGGCGTTCGCGTTGGGGACCCGCCTGACCCGCCTCACCCGCGAGCTGTCGCAACGCGACCCGGACCGGGCGCTGCTCGAAGCCGCGGCCGCTGTTGAGGACTGGTCCGGCGGTACCCGCCTCGGAGAGGGTCTGGGCCGCTTCAATGACGAGTGGGGCTGTCGAGGAATGGCACGGGGTGCCACCATAGTGATCCTCTCTGACGGTTGGGACCGCGGTGAGCCCGCCGAGATGGAGACCCAGATGCAGCGCCTCAGCCGTGTCGCCCACCGGGTGGTCTGGGTCAATCCCCTGAAAGCGTCGCCGGGGTATGCACCTCTGGCTCGCGCCATGGCCGCCGCTCTGCCGTATGTGGACGATTTCGTGGAGGGGCACTGCCTCGACTCCCTGACGCAACTGGCAGTGCTTGTACTGGGAGACTCCCGGCGTGCTCGGCAGATTCCCACGCGCCTCGCTCCGAGCCAGCAACCGTACTGGGTGACTCCCAGCGTGCTCGGCAGATTCGCGTAGGATCTGAGCGATGAAGGAACTGCTCGACGATCTCGACCGCTGGCGCAGTGCAGGGATGGCCGTGGCCGTGGCCCGGGTTGTTGACCTGGAGGGCTCCGCGCCCCGCGCGGCCGGTGCGGCCATGGCGGTCAGCGAACACGGCGAGGTCTCGGGTTCTGTGTCGGGCGGCTGTGTGGAGGGCGCGGTAGTAGTGGAAGCACTCGACGTGTTGGCCAAAGGCGAGCGTCGCCTGGTCACCTTCGGATACAGCGACGACGAAGCCTTCGAGGTGGGCCTGACCTGCGGCGGGACCATCCACCTGTTCATCGAGCCCCTCGACTGGTAGGCGCGGGTAGCCATGTCCGCTGAGCAATCGCTGTTCGAACAGCTCCGAGATGCCATCCGCGCAGAGGTGCCGGTTGCGTTAGCAACCGTGGTCGAAGGCTCCTTCACCGGTGCCAAGCTGATCGTGGGGCGCGACGCCGAGTCTGAGGGAACGCTCGGCAACCCCGACCTCGACCGAGTGGTCACCCGCGACGCCCGAGGCGAACTGGCCGCTGGACGAACCGGCATGCGCCACTACGGCCTTCACGGCGAGGCCCGTGAGGAAGCGGTCTCGGTGTTCATCGAGAGTTTCGCGCCGCCTCCCGCAATGTTGATCTTTGGAGCTGTCGACTTCACCGCAGCGCTGGCCCGGGTGGCCAAGGTTCTCGGATACAGGGTCACGGTGTGTGACGCGCGGGCCGTGTTCGCCACCAAGTCCCGTTTCCCGATGGCCGACGAGGTCGTTGTCGACTGGCCCGACCGGTTGTTGGCTGCGGTTGGTGGTGAACTGGGCGAACGCGATGTGGTCTGCATTCTCACCCACGACGCCAAGTTCGACGTTCCCGCAGTGGTGGCTTCGCTGGCGACCGACGTCGGCTACATCGGCATCATGGGAAGCCGCCGCACCCACGACGACCGCACGAAGCGGTTGGTCGAAGCCGGCGTCGACGAAGCCGGCCTGGCCAGGCTGCGCTCACCGATCGGCCTCGACATCGGGGCCCGCACCCCCGAAGAGACCGCCGTGTCGATCACCGCCGAGATCATCGCCCGCCGCACCGGCCGCGACGCTAGGTCGCTGACCGTCACCGAGGGGCCGATACACCCCTGAAGACTCGCAACTGACCGACCGTTGAGTCTCGTCCAGTGACCCCAACGGTTGGCACGACTGGGCCGCCAACCTTCAACCTGATCCGCCACCTCCGTCGCCTCACCCACCTCTCAGTCGAAAACGCCCGAGTCGTCAACAGCCTCCCCGCCTCGCTCGACTAGTAGCACATACTCGGTTTATTGATTTATGCATGGTTTATCAAAAAACAATAAACCCTAAATACTTTGATAAACTCTGGATACCTTTGTTACGCTGACGCAATGGACCCGAGGCAGAATCCGTACACCCCTAACGCCGGCGCAAGACCCCCGGTTCTCGTTGGCAGGCAAGACGAGCTCGATGCCTTCGAGGTCCTGCTTGACCGGCTGCGCGCCCGACGCTCAGAGCAATCCATGATCATCACCGGCCTTCGGGGTGTCGGCAAGACGGTTCTACTTTCGGAGTTCCGCAGCTCAGCACTCGACCGCGACTGGGTGGTGATAGAAATCGAGATAGCAAAACATGACAACGACCAGTTCAGAAGGCTCCTGGCACGAGAGGTCCGCAGAGCTCTGTTCGCCATTGCCCCTAGAGCGAAGTGGGCCGGGAAACTGAAACGTGCAGCTCAAATTCTGAAGTCGTTCACGGTCACGGTAGATCCGCAGGGAACGCTGACGGCAGGACTCAGCGTCGAGGCACTCGTGGGCGAGGCGGACAGCGGAGCGCTTGACGCGGACCTGACCGATGTCTTGGTTGCCCTCGGTGAGGCAGCCGCGCAACACAGCCAAGGTGTCGTGTTGCTTCTCGACGAGATTCAATTCCTCACCCGCCCGCAGCTGGAGGCTCTGATCGCGGCCATTCACAAGACTGTTCAACGGCAATTGCCGATCACTCTGACCGCCGCCGGACTTCCGCAACTGGCTGAACTCGCAGGAGAAGCGAAGTCCTACGCCGAACGACTCTTCAGATTTCCCACCATTGGCAAGCTCAGCGATTTCCAGGCACGACGAGCGCTCATCGAACCGGCATCCGACAGTGGTGTCCGATTCTCCGAGGCGGCACTCGACACGGCAACCGATTTCACAGACGGCTACCCCTACTTCCTGCAGGAGTTCGGCCAAGCCTCATGGAATCTTGCGAATGGTCCCGAGATCAACGAGGCCGACGCACGAGAGGCCAAGACCGTAGTGGAGGAGAAACTCGATTCGGGTTTCTTCAAGGTAAGGCACGACCGAACCACCGAACTTGAACTCGCCTACTTGCGGGCGATGGCTGACTTGGGTCCAAAACCACAACTTGCCGGTGCCGTGGCCGACCTGCTTGGGAGAACTTCGCAACAGTGCGGACCAATACGCTCCAAGCTGATCGAGAAAGGACTCTTGTATACACCGGAGCACGGATTCGCCGCGTTCACGGTCCCCCAATTCGACCGATACCTGATGCGGGCGATCCCGGAACGAACCGTGCCAGATGTTCGCAAGCGCAAGCGGACACAAACCTGACCGGCGAATCGCGATCGCAGCGAATACATGTCTACAGGCCCTTGTGCAGGGGGCCCAGGTCGTCGAAGACGGGCGCGCGGCCCTCGGCCTTGGCGCGGAAGCTCTCCATCGTGTCGTCGGGCTGGAACATTCCGGTCTGCCACGCGGCTACGTATGCCAGGGAGTCCTCCACGGAATGGTCCCTGCTGTAGTTGATCGTCGCCTTGGTTCCATGAACCGCCAGCGGCGACTTGGAGGCGATCTCCGCGGCGATCTCGTGGACCCCCTCGAGCAGCGTCTCATGGTCGTCGAACACCTCGTTGACTAGGCCCAGCTCAGCGGCCCGTTGGGCGTCCATGCGGCGGCCGGTGTAGGCCAGCTCCCGCGCGACGCCCTCGGGGATGAGCTTCGGCAGACGCTGCAGGGTGCCTACGTCGGCGGTCATGCCGATGTTGATCTCCTGGATGCAGAACCAGGCGTCCGCGCTCGTATAGCGGCAGTCCGCCGCGGTGACCATGTCGACTGCTCCACCGACGCAGCCGCCCTGAATCGCCGCCAACACCGGCATCCGGGCCCGTTCCAGTGAGCTCAGGGCATCCTGGAGATGCAAGACGTTGTAGCGCAGCGCGGCACGTTGACGACCCGTCTCAGTGATCGTTTCAGCCGTGACACCAGCACCGGACCCGCCCGTGAAGACTGCCAGGTCCATGCCCGCACAGAAGTGTTTGCCGGTGGACGACAAGACAACGACGCGCGCCCGACCACTGTCAGACAACTCGCCGATGATCTCGGGGAGCTCCCTCCAGAACTCCGGCGTCATGGTGTTGAACTCGTCGGGGCGGCACAGACTGACGTGTGCCACTCCCTCAGACTCGGTTGTCTCGAAACAGGTGTATCCCATGGCCGTACACAATCCCTCGTATCGCCTTCACTCTCGTACTGCTTGCAGCAGACCGTCAGGCTAGCGAGCTGAGCGATACCTGGGGACGCGCGCCGACATGGGAGATGATCTCCGCGGCGGCGATACCCCCGAGTTCCGCACAACGCCTCAGATCGGCGCCTCTGGCCAGGCCGAACAGGAAACCGGAGGCATACAGGTCGCCCGCTCCCGTCGCATCGACGATTCGCGGGACATGCACAGCAGGAACTTCCACACGCTCGTCGCCCGACACGACAACCGAACCCTCAGCGGACCGGGTCAGCGCCACGATCTCGGTGATGTCTGCGGCCCGGGCTGCGGCGGAATCGAAGTCTTCAGTCTCGAACAGTGAACAGATCTCCGTCTCGTTGGCGAATACCAGGTCGACCATGTCGCTGATGAGGTTGAGCCACTCGTGGCGATGCCGGCCTACGCACAACGAGTCCGAGAGCGTCAGCGAGACGAGCCGGCCCGCGTCGGCGGCCAGATCCATGGTGCGGCGGATCGCGGCTTTGGCGATGTCGATGTCCCACAGATACCCCTCGCAGTAGGTGATCGCCGCAGAGACGACCAGCTCAGCGTCGACGTCCGCCGGCGCCAACAGGGTGCTCATCCCCAGGAACGTGTTCATGGTGCGCTCGGCGTCCGGGGTCACTGCAATGAGGCAGCGACCCGTCGGCGGGCCCCCTCTTGCGAGCGGGACGTCGAAGCCAACGCCGGCAGCGCGCAGATCGTGGGCGAACACCTCGCCGAGTTGATCGTTGCGCACCTTGCCTATGTACGCGGCCGAGCCGCCGAGACTTGCCACTCCAGCGACGGTGTTGGCTGCCGAGCCCCCAGAAACCTCCAGCGCCGGCGGCATCGCCGCATACAGCGAGGTTGCCCGCTCCGCATCGATCAGGGTCATCGCCCCCTTGGCCAGGCCATGCGTCTCGATGAAACTGTCGTCGACCATCACGATCACGTCGACGATGGAATTGCCCACACCGACGACATCGAGGCTCGGTTCGGAGGTCACTTCTGGCACAGGCTGGCTCGAACTGGCAAGACCGCCGAGTTTAGCCGATACAAAGGACCTCATGACCCAGCGCGATCCCCGACTTCCGAGCCATGTCGTGCCCAGCCGCTACCAACTGGAGCTGGAACCCGACCTTGCCGCTGCGACGTTCTTCGGCACCGCGGTGATCGATGTGGAGATCCTCGAAGCGACCGACGAGATCGTCTGCAACGCCGCCGAACTTGAGATCCGCTCAGTGCAGGTCCAGCTCAGCGACGGTACTGCGCTCATCCCCGACTGTCGCCTCGATGACGACACCGAGCGACTGCATCTCGTTCTCCCAACCGATATCGCGGCAGGTCCAGCCCAAATCGATTTGACCTTCTCGGGGGTCCTCAATGACCGTTTGCGAGGCTTCTACCGGTCCACCTACCGCGACGAGGACGGGACCGCTCACACCATCGCCACAACGCAGTTCGAATCGACCGACGCCCGCAGAGCCTTCCCCTGCTGGGACGAACCGGCATACAAAGCCACCTTCGCGACAACGCTGGTGGTTGATCAGGCGCATCTGGCAGTCTCCAACACCGAGGTGGTCCGCGAGTCGTTCCCAGATTCCGACAGGCGCCGAGTCACCTTCGCGGAGACGATGCCGATGTCGACGTATCTCGTGGCCTTCGTGGTGGGCCCCCTGGAGATCACCGATCCAGTTGAGGTCGACGGCGTGGAGATTCGGGTCGTGCATCGGGCTGGGCGCGGCCATCTCACTTCCTACGCGCTCGACGTAGCGTCTCATGGGCTCCGCTGGTTCGCTGACTACTACGCGATCCCCTACCCGTCCGACAAAGTCGATCTCGTGGCCATCCCCGACTTTGCTTCGGGGGCCATGGAGAACCTCGGCTGCATCACCTTCCGCGAAGTCTTGCTGCTGATCGACCCGGCAACGGCCACTCAGCCGGAACTGCAGACCGCAGCCGCGGTCATCAACCACGAGATCGCCCACATGTGGTTCGGCGATCTGGTGACGATGAAGTGGTGGGAGGGGATCTGGTTGAACGAAGCGTTCGCCACCTTCATGGAGACTGCTTGCACCGATGCCTACCGGCCCGATTGGCAGGTGTGGACCACATTCAGTCGGGGACGTTCAGCCGCATACGCCACCGACGCGCTCGAGTCCACCCGCCCAATCGAGTATCCCGTGCGAACACCCTCCGAAGCCGAGGGGATGTTCGACGTCCTCACCTACGAGAAGGGTGCCTCGCTGGTCCGGATGCTGGAGCAGTATCTGGGCGTTGGACGGTTCCGCGACGGTGTCCGCCACTACCTGTCAACGCATGCCTACGCCAACACCGACACCAGCGACCTCTGGGACTCCCTCGAGGCCACAAGCGGTGAACCCGTGCGACGGATCATGGACGGCTGGATCTACCAGGGCGGATACCCGCTCGTCGAGTTGACCGAGACGGCACACGGGGTTGCGGTGTCACAGCGTCACTTCGCACTTGATCCGTCGAGATCGAACGACCAGCGCTGGGCCGTGCCGCTGAGCATCCGCGCCCGCCGCAGCGGCCACGAAGGCGGCCACGAAGGCGGCCACGAAGGCGGCCACGAAGGCGGCCACGAAGGCGGCCACGAAGGCGGCCACGTTGACACCCTCGACAGAAGATTCCTGCTCGACGGACCGGTGGCGACCCTGACCGGTCACACCGTAGACGACATCCTGACCGTCAATGCCGACTCGTCGGGATTCTTCAGAGTCCGCCCAACCCCACGAGCAATCGCGGCCGCCGTCTCGGGAGACCTCACGCCGAGCGAACGCCACGGGGTGGTCGACGACGCCTGGGCGCTCACCGTCGCAGGAGAACTCAGCGCCGCGTCCTTTCTCGAGACTGCCCTAGGATTCGTCGGCGAAGGCGACCTGACGGTCTGGCAGGCACTCGCCGGATCGCTGGGACACCTCGCACGACTGATCGACGACGAATCCCCCAGCGCCGCGCTGTTCAATGAGAGAGTCCGCGCACTCGCCGACCCCGCCCTAAAACGAATCGGGCTCCGAACCGACGGCAGCGACGACGACCGGGTGCGGGAACTGCGCGCCACGCTAGTCGTGCTGCTCGGGACAGTCGCCGACGACCCCGAGATCATCGCCGCCTCTCCGCAGTTGCGCCACCACGACGATGCAACGCTGGCCACTGCGGCGCTGACTGTGGTCGCCCACCACGGCACACGGTCCGACTTCGACGAGATCCGTGCCGTTTCGAGACGGGCACCGGATCCTCAGACCGAGCAGCGGAACCTGCGGGCACTCGCAGACTTCCGGGACACCGCGCTGGCAGACGATCTGCTCGCAGCCATCGTTTCGGGCGAGGTACGGACGCAGGACGGGCCCTACCTGATCCGCCGCGCTCTGACCAACCAACACGTCGGCAGCCATGTCTGGGCCTTCGTGGCCTCGCACTGGGAGCGGCTCACCGACAGCTTCCCGAGCAATTCGGTGGCGCGGATGCTCGAAGGGATCGTGATGCTCGACACCGACGAACATGTAAGCGCAGTCGCCGACTTCCTCGCCGCCCACCCCGTGCCGCAGGGGACGAAACAAGTTGCCCAGCATCTGGAACGTCAACGGATCAACGCGGCGTTCCGCACCCGAGTGCAGCGGTCGGGCCTCGGGCTCTGAGCGCCGCGGCTCACGGCGCCGCGGCTCAGAGGGCAGCGGTGAGCGTGTGGCCCAGGCGGTCCCGCTTGGTCCTGAGGTAGCGCACATTCTCGGGGTTCGACTCGATCTCGATCGGGATCCGCTCGGTGATCTTGAGGTTGAAGTCCTCGAGACTGTCGAGCTTGCGCGGGTTGTTGGTCATCAGGCGCATCTCGGTGATCCCGAGGTCAGCCAGGATGCTCGCCCCCACACCGTAGGTACGAGAGTCGATCGGGAGCCCCTGCGCCTCGTTGGCCTCGACGGTGTCGAGCCCCACGTCCTGCAGGGCGTAGGCACGGATCTTGTGTCCGATGCCGATTCCGCGCCCCTCGTGGCCCCGCAGGTAGACGAGCACCCCGCGGCCCTCCTGCGCGATCATTGCGAGCGCGGCACGAAGTTGCTGACCGCAGTCGCAGCGGAGCGACGACAACAGATCGCCGGTCAGGCATTCACTGTGCATCCGCACCAGCGGAGGCGCACCGCCGTCGACTTCGGCCATCACATAGGCGATGTGCTCCTCGCCGTCGGCGACGGACCGATAGGCGTGGGCCACGAAGCCGCCATAGCTCGTCGGTACCCGAGCAGCAGCAAAATGTTCAACAATCATTGTGTTCGGAGCGGGCATTGTGTCTTGTGTAGGCACGGCGTTCGGAGCGGGCATTGTGTTCGGAGCGGGCATTGTGTCTTGAGTAGGCACGGCGTTCGGAGCGGGCATTGTGTTCGGAGTGGGCATTGTGTCTTGAGTAGGCACGGCGTTCGGATTCATCACCTGCGCCATCACTGTCTGAGAAGCTTGCGAGCATCGTCGACATCTTGTTTGAGCTGCTCGGCAAGTTGGTCGATACCCTCGAACTTGCGCTCACTGCGTAGGAAAGCCACGAACGAGACGGCTACTTGAACACCGTACAGGTCACCGTCGAAATCGATCAGGTGTGCTTCGAGCAGCGACTGCTCTGCGTGCTCGTAGAACGTGGGCCGCCGACCGATGTTGATCGCGCACCGATGGCGGCTGCCGTCGGGGAGGTCGCACCACCCGGCGTACACCGCATCCGCGGGCCAGGCCATCGTCTTCGTGACCGGGATGTTGGCCGTCGGGAAACCGATCGACTGACCGCGGCGGTCACCCTCCTGCACCGTGCCGCGCACCTCGTAGGGCCGACCAAGCATCGCCGCGGCGCGCGACACATCGCCGCCTGCCAGAGCCCGGCGGATCTTGGTTGACGAGACCGGTTCGCGAGCCTCGTCACTGTGCTGGATCAACTCCAAGGCGTGCACCTCGAAGTCCCATTGGTCACCGATGCGGCGAAGGGCATCGACGTTGCCGCTGCGACCCCGACCGAAGTGGAAGTCCTCGCCGACGACGATCGCCTTGGCGTGCAGGGCATCGACGAAGACCTGCTCGACGAAGACGTCGGGATGGGTGCCCGCCCGCTCGGCGTCGAAATGGACGACGTAGGCGTAGTCGATCCCCTCAGCGTCGATCAGTTCCAGTTTCTGCTCGAGCGTGGTCAGCAGGCGGGGGGCGCTGCGGGGACGCACCACATGGGCTGGGTGGTTGTCGAAGGTCACCACCGCTGAGGCGACGTCGAGACGGTCCGCGACCACACGGACCATCCGAAAAACCTCCTGGTGCCCCACATGCACACCGTCGAAGACACCGATCGTAGACACGACAGAGATCGCCGCCGGCAACTGGTCGTCTTGGTCTTGAAGGATTCTCATAGGACTGCTCACGAAGCGGACCCCCAACGGTACAGCGGCTCAAGCCCTAGGCGGTGCAGCCGCCGCGCAGAGCACGACCAAGGGCTTGGCGCGTCCCCGGCTCGGTCCGTACACGGCCAGCAACGCACCTGCCGGATCGACCACAGCCCATGGACCCTCGTCGTGCTCGCCGAGGCCCAGCACACCGAGGTCGAGCACCTGCCCGTGGCTGACCCGAAGCGCAAATTCGGCTGGCACGACACGGGCTGGCAGGTGAGCGACCGCATCAGCGACGGGCCGCAGAACCGGGACATCAACGGCGGTGGCCTGATCGACGGTGAACCCGCCCACCGCCACGCGCCGCAGCGAGCGCAGGTGAGCGCCTCCACCCAAAGCCTTGCCGAGGTCCGCTGCCAGAGACCTGATGTAGGTGCCAGACGAGCACTCGACGGCGCAGCGCCAAACGCCCGGCTCCTCGGCTATCGGTTCCAGGTCGTAGCGGTACACCTCTACAGGGCGTGCGCTGCGTTCGACTTCTTTGCCTTGACGTGCGAGTTCATACAGCCGCTTACCGTCTACCTTGACAGCCGAGACCATCGGCGGAACCTGCATTGTCTGACCAACGAAAGCACGCGCCGTTTCCCGCACCTGCTCGTCGGTGACCGCGGACATGTCGTAGGCAGCGCAGACATCGCCGTCTGCGTCGAGTGTCGAGGTCTCAACTCCCAGGACGATCTCACCGACGTACGACTTCGGCAATTCGGTCAGGAAGCGCAGCAAGCGTGTCGCTTTGCCCACGCCGAGCACCAGAACCCCGGTAGCCGCAGGGTCGAGCGTGCCGGAGTGTCCGATCTTGCGAGTGCCCAGCACGCCGCGGGACTTCGCAACGATGTCGTGGCTCGTCCACCCCGCCGGCTTGTCGATCACCGCTACGCCATCTAGCCCCGCAGCCCTGATCGCCCGTGGACTCTGTTCTGAAGCTTGACGGTCCAGGCTAGGGACCATCGTCTGAACCGCCGGTATGGTCATCGCCCGGTTCGTGGGCGGGGTCAGAAGCTCGGTCGTCGCGCAGGATCGCCTCGATGCGTTCGGCTGAGCGGACCACGGTGTCGGGCCTGAATTCGAGGCGGGGTGTGTGGCGCAGCCGAGACTGCGACCCCACCGCCCGGCGCAGCACGCTTGCGTACTCTTCGAGCGCTTCGGCGGCGGCGGGTTCGCTGTCGCCGTCGAGGGTCGTGAACCAGACGACCGCCCTCTCCAAGGCCCGGTCGACGTCCACCGAGGTGATCGAGACCAGATCGAGACGATCGTCGTCGATCACCTCGAGCTCTGAGGCAACGATGCGCCGAACAGACTCGCCGATCCGGGCGATCCGCGTGGCAGCAGCAGGGCTCGACGATGTCGTGTGACGACTCCGGCCCCCTGCGCCCCTGCGAGCCATCCGCTCAGCTGTCCACGGCTCGCTCAATTTGGCGACTGTCGAACGTCTCGATGATGTCGCCCTGCTTGAGGTCCTGGAAGTTCGACAAACCGATACCGCACTCGTAGCCCGCGGCAACCTCTCGGACATCTCCGCTGAACCGCTTCAGCGAGCGGATCTCGCCCTTCCAGATGATCGTGCCCTCACGCAGGAACCTGACCGCCGACCCGCGGCTGATCACACCGTTCTGAACGAAGCAGCCGGCGACAGCGCCGACCCTCGGGATGCGGAAGACCTCCCTGACCTCGGCCTCGCCGGTGACGACCTCCTCGAACTCGGGGGCCAGCATGCCGACCATGGCAGCCTCGACGTCTTCGAGGAGCTTGTAGATGATCTCATAGGAGCGGACTTCGACTTTCTCCGACTCGGCGAGCTCGCGGGCCTTGCGATCGGGACGGACATTGAACGCCAGGATCGTGGCGTTGGAGGCCGCAGCCAAAGCTATGTCGCTCTCGGTGATGCCTCCGACGCCGCGATGCACGAAGCGGATCTTGACCTCCTCGAGTTCGAGTTTGCGCAGAGACTCCGTCACCGCTTCGAGCGATCCGTTGACGTCGGCCTTCACGACCATGTTCAGCGTGGCTGCCCCGCCTCGCTGAATCTGCGTGAAGATGTCCTCGAGGCGGGCGCCGCCGGAGAGTGCATGGGCCTCCCGGCCCAGGCTCGACTGGCGCTGCCAGTGTTCACGGGTGCCGGCGACTCGACTGGCGACCTTCTCGTTGGCGGCGACAACGAAGTCGTCGCCCGCGGCGGCCACGTCGGAGAGGCCGAGGACTTGCACAGGCGTCGACGGCCCGACCTCAAGCACGTTGTCACCGTGATCGTCGAGCAGCGCTCGGACCCTGCCCCACGCCGCACCCGCGACCATGGGGTCGCCGACCTTGAGCGTGCCCCGCTGCACCAGCACGGTGGCGACCGGCCCGCGGCCGATGTCGAGATTCGATTCGAGCACCACGCCGGTGGCGCGTCCCCCAGGGTCGCCGCGCAGATCCTCAACCTCCGCCAACAGCAGGAGATGGTCCAGCAGCTCGTCGATTCCCCGGTTCTTGAGGGCGGAGACCTCCTGGAAGATCGTGTCACCGCCCCAGGCCTCGGGAACCAACCCGTGCTCAGCGACGCCAGCGATAGCCTTCTCGGGGTCGGCGTTGTCCCGATCGATCTTGTTGACCGCCACCAGGATCGGCACCTCAGCGGCTTTGGCGTGGTTGATGGCTTCGATGGTCTGGGGCATCACCCCGTCGTCGGCGGCCACCATCAAGACGACGATGTCGGTGGAGCCGGCACCCCGGGCGCGCATGGCTGTGAACGCCTCATGGCCCGGCGTGTCGATGAAGGTGAGGATTCTGCCGTCACGCTCCACCTGGTAGGCGCCGATGTGCTGGGTGATCCCCCCTGCCTCTCCATCGACGACGTTGGTGTTGCGGATCCGGTCGAGCAGCAGAGTCTTGCCGTGGTCGACATGACCCATGACCGTCACGACTGGTGGACGCGGGGGTGCGTCGGCGTTGTCTGACTCGTCTATTTCGAGCAGTTTCTGCAGTTCGACTTCCTGTTCCTCGCCCGGGTCGACCAGCCGGATATTCGCACCGACCTCTTCTGCGAACAGTTCGATCATGTCGTCGGACAGCGAGTGGGTCGCGGTGAGCATCTCGCCGGCCTGCAACAGGAAATGGACGACATCTGCCGCGGTCCGGTTCAGTTTCGGCCCGAGGTCCTGAGCGGTGCATGCCCGTTCGATGACAATCTCGCCTTTGGGAACTGGGGCGTCCTCGGGCGTGTAATACGGCACGTCCATCGGCTGGAGCTCTTCGCGGTTGCGACGGCGGCGGCCCTTTGGGCGTGCGTGGTGGGGCCCCCCGCGGCGGCCCGCGGGTCCTGTGCCGCGGCCGCCGGGCGGCGCTCCGGCGCCGGGCAGCGGCTGACGTTGGGCACCCGGACCGCGACCAGCGGAGGAACCGCCGGGACGCAGGCCCCTCGGCGAGTTCGGCGCGGCACCGGGCGGACGCGCTCCAGGCGGTCCGGCGCCGAAGCGACGACCGCCGACGGGCGCTTTGGCGCGGCCGCTCGGCGGAGGCGGAATCGAACGGCCGGTAAAGGAGCGGGGCGGGGGCGGGATGGGCTTTCCGCTGCGCGACGCAGGGGGGGTGCCCAGCTTGGTCCGGTCGGTGTCGGTGACCAGTTTCTTGACGACCTTCTTGACGATTTTCCGCACCGGCGCGCCGGTCGGAGGCGAAGTCGCCGCGGTGTCGTCGGCGCGCTTGGGAGGGGCCGCGCTGCCGCTTGAGGAGATGACCCGCCGGGAACCCTTGGGTGTCGGCGCGGCTGCGGTGCCCCGGGCCCTCGGTGCCGGTGGTGCGGCAGGCTCTGCCGGCGCGGCCGAACTTGGTGCGGTTGCCTTGAGGGCGGCGTGTCGGGCGGCGCGGCCATCGGCGCCGGCAGCGTCGCCTTCGCCGGCGACCGCCTGCTCGGCACCGGAGGTAACGCTGGTTCCGGGGCCTGTGCGACCGGCGGCAGCAGCGACTGCCGCACCCGCTTGCGCGGGACTGGGCACACCCCGGCCAGTGGTCGCCGCATCCGCCCCGGAATCGGCTG
>JAHQYN010000033.1 GCA_024421085.1 Acidimicrobiia bacterium | reverse complement strand
ATCTGCGCGCCGGGGAAGTCGGTGTCGATGCCATTGCCGACTCGATGCCGGCTGCCTATGACCGCAAGCTCGCTCGGTTGCGGGAGTGTGCCGGGGATCGAATCGACGATCTGGAGATCAGTTCGCTCACCATGAACACCACCATCACCGACGACCGCGACGCAGCTTTGGGGTTCTTCGCGGAGATGTTCAGCACTTCAGTTGATGATGTCGCGCAGACGCCCGCCCTGTTGGCGGGTTCGGTCTCTGAGATCGTGGAGACCCTTCAGGAGCGCCGAGAACGCTGGGGTTTCAACTATGTGGTCGTGCAGCAGGACGGAGGGCAGGGCATGGAGCAATTCCCCAAGGTCGTCGCCGCGCTGGCAGGCACCTGAACGCACAGGTGCCGCCTTCAGGCGGGCACCTGGTTCGGGTCGGGCACCTGGTTCGGCGCAGGCGCCGCCTCCGGGTCGAGCGCCGGTTCAGGCGAGCACCTGGTTCGGCGCAGGCGCCGCCTTCGGGGCGGGCGTAGTCGCTCGCCGTGACGAACTGTGCGACACTGGCTGAGTGTTGATCATGTTGCGTCACGGGCGCACGGCAAGCAATGCCGAGTCTCGCCTTCAAGGTGATTCAGACATACCGCTCGATGAGGTCGGCAGACTCCAGGCGGAGCACGCCGGTGCCTACATCCGCGGGCGCTGGGACATCGACACGGTCATCACTACCTCACTGCAACGAAGCCACCAGACCGCGGTGTTGGCAGGGTTTCGGCCGGATTCCCTAGAGGTAGACGACCGCTGGCGCGAGATCAGCTTCGGCGAGTTCGAAGGACAGAAAGTCGAGGAGATAGCCCCCGATCTGGGCACACGCTGGCAAGCCGACATCAACTACAAACCCGAAGGCGGTGAATCGCTCCCATCGCTGCACGCCCGCGTCGCCGAGGCCTGCGCGGAGGCGACCGAACGCGCAACCGACGAGAACATCCTGGTCGTGTCCCACGCCACACCGATCAAGTCCGCGGTGATCTGGGCCACCGGCGGACACCCCTCGATGATCCTGAAGCTGTGGGTACACCCGGGTTCGGTGTCGGTACTCGACAACCGGGGCGAAAGCGCCGTGCTGCTCGAGTTCAACCGACGCATCCACACAGCTTGATCCTGGTTTGAACCGCTCGGAGGCGATTTGCTCCGCGTTGGTCCACGACCAGCACGGTGGCCGTGTGGGCGTCGACGAGGCCCTCCTCACGGTCCTCGGGCTCCGCTGAGAATTGATGGCGCCTGCGCCACGGCGGGTACAGTCAACCCCATGGCAGACAAGATCTCGATGCAGTCAGACGGCACGTTGGCCGTACCGGACAACCCCATCATCCCCTTCATCGAGGGTGACGGAACGGGAATCGACATCTGGCCGGCCGCGAAGACGGTGCTTGACGCGGCAGCCTCGAAACACGGCCGCACAATCGAGTGGCGCGAGGTCCTCGCCGGAGAGAAGGCCTTCAACGAGACCGGCGACTGGCTTCCCCAAGCGACGATCGACAGCTTTAGCGAGCACCTGATCGGTATCAAGGGTCCGCTCACGACACCGATAGGCGGGGGTTTCCGCAGCCTCAACGTCGCCATCCGCCAGATCATGGACCTGTACGTGTGTCTGCGCCCGGTCCGCTGGTTCACCGGCGTGCCGTCGCCCGTAAGGGAACCGCAGTTGGTCGACATGGTGATCTTCCGGGAGAACACCGAAGACATCTACGCCGGGTTGGAAGTCGAGTCGGGCACACCCGAAGCGCGCAAGATGATGGAACTGCTCTACGACGCCTTCGGTTGGGAGATCCGCCAAGACAGCGGAATCGGTGTGAAACCGATCTCCAAGACCGGTTCGCAGCGACTGCAGCGTGCCGCGCTCGAGTATGCGGTGCGCCGGAACCGCAAGCGGGTCCACTGGGTCCACAAGGGCAACATCATGAAGTTCACCGAGGGGGCCTTCCAGAAGTGGGGCTACGAACTCGTTCGGGAGGAGTTCTCCGCAGTGGCCGTCGGCTGGGACGACTGCAGCGGAGACCCGGGAGACAAGATTCTGGTGCAGGACGCCATCGCCGACATTGCGCTGCAACAGGTGCTCACCCGCCCGGCCGAGTTCGATGTCATAGCCACGATGAACCTCAACGGCGACTATCTCTCCGACGCCCTGGCGGCGCAGGTTGGCGGTATCGGGATCGCTCCGGGAGCCAACATCAACTATGTGACTGGTCACGGAGTGTTCGAGGCCACCCACGGGACCGCCCCGAAGTATGCAGGTCAAGACAAGGTCAACCCGTCGTCGGTATTGCTGTCGGGGGTGATGATGTTTGAACACCTCGGCTGGCAGGACTCAGCCGACGACATCGTCGCCGCGGTGGAGAGCACGATCGCCGACAAGGTCGTGACCTATGATTTTGCCCGGCTGATGGACGGAGCGACTGAAGTGAAATGCTCAGAGTTCGCATCGGCGATCGTCGACCGGCTCTGAGACCGCGCCGGCACCCAGAGTTGCCGCAGCGGCGAGGGTGGGTGCCGGCGTGAGCAGGGCCCCGCTCGTTGAGGACCACATCTGGCGCCGAGGTGGACGCCTGATCGCACGGTCGTTGCGCGCCCATCCCGGCCCTCACGCCATCGCCATGTTCGGAGCGATGGTGTTCGTGTTCGCGGCGGTCGGCGGTGCCTGGGTGTTCCGCGGGGTCACCGACGAGCTGATCGTGCCGGCGTTCGAGAGTGGCTCGCTCCCAGGCGGCGGCGACAGAGGTGTTTCAGCGAGCACGGTCTGGTGGGCGGTAGCGGCGTTGGTCGGCCTCTCGGTGATACGGGGGATAAGCGTCGTCACCCGCCGGTTCTTCCTGTCGATGGCCGAGCTGCGGACCCAGCGAGACTGGCGGCGCTCGCTGCTGTGGCACTACCTCGACGTGCCGTTGCGGTTCCACCGCTCAAAGCCCACCGGGGAGCTGCTCGCCCACGCCGACATCGACGTGCAGATGGCCACGGTGGTCCTGAAGCCTCTGGCGTTCTCGGTGAGCGTGGTTCTGCTGGTCGTCGTCTCGGTCGTCAGCATCTTTTTGGTCCATCCGCTGCTGGCCCTGATCGCCGCGGTCCTGTTCCCCGCGCTGGTCGTCATCAGCCGGAAGTACACGTCATTGGTGGAAGAACCCGCGGCCCTCGCCCAGCAGCGTGTCGGTGATGTGTCCGCGATAGCCCATGAGAGTTTCGATGGTGCGTTGGTCGTCAAGACGCTCGGACGCGAAGCCGCTGAAGTTGAGCGCATGCTCAAGGCCTCAGACCGCCTGCGGCAGTGGCGGGTGCGGGTCGGCCGGCTTCGGGCCAACTTTGAACCGTTGATCGACGCTCTCCCCAACGTCGGCATCATTCTGCTGATCCTGGTCGGCGCCTCGCTGGTGTCGAGCGGTGATGCCAGCGAAGGCGACCTGGTGTTGGCGGTCACGTTGTTCGGCCTGCTGACGACACCGTTGCGGGTGCTGGGATTCTTTCTTGAGGAGCTGCCTCGCTCGGTGGTCTCGTTGGAGCGGGTTGATCGGGTGATGGCGTATCCCGTCGGCGACCGCAGAGGCACCGCTCGGCTGCCTGCAGGGCCTCTCGGCGTCGTGGTCGACGACCTGACGGTCAGCTACGGCGGAAACCGGGCCGTCTCGCACGCATCGTTCACTGTTGATCCAGCAGAGACGCTGGCGCTGGTGGGTCCTACCGGGTCGGGAAAGTCCACACTGGTAGAGACCATAGCGGGGTTGCTTGAACCGTCCGGTGGACGCGTCAGCGTCGGCGGAGTGCCGGTTGATCAGCTCGCTGCGCAGGAGTTGTCACGCGGGGTGGCCTTGGCGTTCCAGGAGGCTTTCCTGTTCGCCTCATCGATTTCAGAGAACGTCGCCATGGGAAGGACCGGCGTCGATGTCGCGGGTTCGCTGCGGCTCGCTGAGGCAACTGAGTTTGTGGCTGCGTTGCCTTCCGGTTCAGCGACCGTGGTGGGGGAGCGCGGTCAGACCCTCTCGGGAGGGCAGCGCCAGCGCGTTGCCCTGGCCCGGGCTCTGGCCCGCTCGCCGCAGCTGTTGTTGCTCGACGATGCCACGAGCGCGGTCGATCCCGTGGTGGAGGCCCGCATTCTCGACAACTTGGGCCACCATCTCGATACCACGGTCATTGTCGTGGCCCATCGCATCTCCACGATCCTGTTGGCCGACCGGGTCGCCTACATCGATGCCGGCCGGGTCGTGGCGGTGGGTCGACACGACGACCTCCTCGAGCGCGAGGACTACCGCTCCCTGGTGATGTCCTACGAACACGCCGACCTGCATGGCTGACCCCGCGCTGCCTTCGCCCGGCGCTGGCACGGCTCCGGCTGGCACGGCTCCGGCTGCGCCTGGCGACAACACAGCGCCCGGCGCTAGCACGGCTCCGGCTGGCACGGTTCCGGCTGCGCCTGGCGACAACACAGCGCCCGGCGCTGGCACGGCTCCGGCTGGCACGGTTCCGGCTGCGCCCGGCGACAACACAGCGCCCGGCGAAAGCACCGTGTCGGGGGTGGAGGAGGCCATTGCGCTGCTCGACGGTGAGACCGTGCCCGATGTCGGAGCGCTGACGGTGCTGCGACGGGGGCTGGCGATCAGCCCGGAGCTCAAGTCAGGCCTTCGTGTGACCCTGGCCATGGCCTTCACCGCGGCGGCCGGCCGGCTCGTCGTGCCCATCCTCGTTCAACAGGTGGTGGACAAGGGTCTGTTGGGTGAGGGCGGCTACCAACCCCGATTCGTGCTCTTTGCCTCGGCTCTGGCGTTCGGAATCGCGCTGGTGGTGCTGGCCGCGGGCCGGATCACCCATATCCGTCTGGTGATCGCCGCCGAGGCGCTGCTGCTGGGCTTGCGGGTTCGCGCCTTCGAGCACATCCACAAGCTCTCCATGGCCGACCACACCGGCAGCAGGCGTGGAGTGCTGGTCAGCAGGGTCACCTCCGACGTGGAGTCGCTGGCTCAGTTCACCCAGTGGGGAGCGTTGAGTTGGATAATCAACAGTTCCATCGTCGCCGGTGCGGTGACGGTCATGGCGATCTACAACTGGAAGCTGACGCTGTTGGTTCTGGCCTGCCATCTTCCGCTGATTCCGTTCCTGCGTTGGGTGCAGGTCCGTCAGTTCGCGGCCTATGGTCTGGTCCGCACCAGGGTGGCCGAGACGCTCGGTGAGACCTCGGAGGTGGTCTCGGGCGCTCCGGTCATTCGGGCCTATGGTTACGACGCGGTGTTGCGCGACCGTCTCGACGGCGTGGTCAACCGTCAGTACGGCGCGCAACTCCGCTCGACCATCTGGTTCGCGGGGATGCTCCCCGTGGTTGACTTCTTCTCGTCGCTATCTTTGGCGGCCACGGTCGGCGTGGGCGTTTGGTGGAGTGGCGCTGTCGACGTCGGCGTCGGTGAGCTGGTGGCGTTCCTGTTCCTGGTCAACATGCTGTTGCACCCGATCGCCGAGGTGGGCGAGGTGATGGATCAGACCCAGACCGCCCTGGCGGGTTGGTGGAAGATCCTCTCGGTTCTCGATGTGCCGATTGAAGTTGAGGAGCCCGAAGAGGGTGTGGACCTGCCGACGGGTCCGCTCTCGGTGGCGGCCTGTGGTGTCAGTTTCCGCTACCGGAACGCCGAGCCGGTGCTCCACGACGTGGACCTGTCCATCGCTGCGGAAAGCAATGTCGCGGTGGTGGGCGAGACCGGTAGCGGCAAGACGACCTTGGCGCGCCTGTTGACAAGGCTCGCTGACCCCACCGAGGGCCAGATACTGGTCGGTGGCGTCGATCTGGCCACCGTCGATCCCGCGGCGCGGCGGCGCTCGATCCGGATGGTTCCCCAAGACGGTTTCCTGTTCGACACGTCGATAGGGGAGAACATCTGTTTTGGTCGCCCCGATGCGGAGCGGGCCGATGCAGTCGCGGCTGTTGAGGCGCTCGGCCTCACTGGTTGGCTGGCGGGTGTTGCAGGCGGCCTTGACGCGGTCGTCGGTGAGAGGGGCGGTCGCCTCTCGGTTGGCGAACGACAACTCGTGGCGTTGGCCCGTGCACAGGTCGCCGACCCCGGCCTGCTGCTGCTCGACGAGGCGACTTCAGCGGTCGACCCCGAAACCGAGGAGGCATTGGCCGCGGCGCTGAGCCGTTTGGCGGTCGGCCGCACCATGATCTCGATCGCCCATCGCCTGTCGACCGCCGAGCGCGCCGACCTGGTGGTGGTTTTCGACGCGGGCCGGATCGTCCAACAGGGAACTCATGAGGAACTGGTCGCCGTCGAAGGCACCTACAGCGCCATGTACGACTCCTGGATCGGCAACACCCGCACCAACACCCCCGCCTGATCCAGGTGGACGAACGGGGGAATTCGGCACCATTCGCTGTGGGCGCGGACCACGCTGGTAGCGTTGCGCGCGGTGTGCAAATCTCTCGCACTCGGAGACTCCACGTTGCTCATGAATGAGGATGCCCATGAATGATCCTGTTCGCGTTGCTGTAAGCGGAGCCGCAGGCCAGATCGGATACAGCCTCCTGTTCCGAATCGCCGGCGGTTCCATGCTGGGACCGGACCAGCCGGTGATCCTGCAACTGCTTGAAATCCCGCCCGCGATGAACGCACTCGAGGGCGTGGCGATGGAACTCAACGACGGAGCGTTTCCGCTGCTCGCCGGCATCACCGAGTCAGACGATCCGAACGTGGCGTTCGAGGGGGCCAACATCGCGCTGTTGGTGGGTTCGCGTCCACGTTCCAAGGGCATGGAGCGCAAGGACCTGCTCGAAGCCAACGGAGCGATCTTCACGGTGCAGGGCAAGGCGATCAACAACAATGCGGCTGACGACGTGAGAGTGCTGGTCGTCGGCAACCCAGCCAACACCAATGCGCTCATCGCAATGAACAACGCGCCGGATGTTCCCAACGACCGGTTCACCGCCATGACCCGGCTGGACCACAATCGTGCCATGGCCCAGTTGGCCGGCAGGCTCGACGCGTCGGTGAACGACATCAAGAAGATGACGATCTGGGGCAACCACTCAGCGACCCAGTATCCCGACATCTTCCACTGCACGGTCAACGGTTCCGACGCGGCCTCGGCGATCGGGGACCTCGATTGGCTCGCCGACTCGTTCATTCCGACTGTCCAGCAGCGTGGGGCGGCCATCATCGAGGCGCGCGGGCTGTCGTCGGCAGCCTCGGCTGCTTCGGCCGCCGTCGACCATGTGCGCGACTGGATGCTGGGAACCGACCAGGGCGACTGGGTCTCGATGGCGATCGCCTCCGACGGCGCCTACGGCGTTGCAGAGGGACTGATGTCGTCGTTCCCCGTCAACTGCGCCGGCGGTGAGCACTCCGTCGTCGGTGGTCTTGACATCAACGAGTTCTCGCGGCGCCGGATCGATGCGTCGGTCGCCGAGTTGGCCGAAGAACGCGAAACCGTGCGCGAGCTGGGGTTGATCTGAACCCTCGGCCGCAGACCCCTGAGCCCGAGACAGGAGTCGAACCTGCGACCTGCTGTTTACAAGACAGCTGCTCTACCGACTGAGCTACTCGGGCGTTTCCTCAGCGTAGAGCCGGTCGCGCTGATCAGCGCCGAATATTTTGCTCCCAACTCCCATTGCGCGTTCTGATCTGCCAAGCTGAGGCATACTTGAGGTTCACCACGAGGAGCAGAGCCGATGACAGCACCCGGGCGTTATGCCGCATCCGACAACTCTTTCGCACGGTCCACCGCGACCGCCGCCGCAAGAGGCGGGATACTGATCGTCGTGGCCATCGTCATCGGTGTGCTGCTGTTGTGGCAGGGATTCGACGGTGACGAAACCGCCGCTGAAACCGACCCGCCGCCTGAGGAGAGCGAAAGCGGCGTGACCGAGGAGACCACGGTCACCACCGCTCGCGGAACCGAGGAGAACGATGTGACCGGAGAGACGACCTCAACGACGACCACAGCTGCTCCCGTGGTCGTCGATCCGCCGAACTCGGTGAAAGTAGCAGTCCTCAACGGCCGTGCTGAGAATGGCTTGGCGGGAAGGCGTTCGAATCACCTCAAGACCGCCGGGTACGTGTCGATCGCCGCCAACGCCGATACGAACTACGATTCCAGCCGGGTCTACTACACGCCCGGATACGCCGATGAGGCCGAACTGGTTGCAGTGGCTCTGAACGGGTCGCCGTCCGTCATTGAGGCGGCACCCGCTGATCCGCTCACCCTGGTCTCTGAGACGCACCGGGAAGACACGGCCGGCTACCACATCTACGTCGTGCTCGGAGGCGACCAAGTACTCGGCTGACCCCGGCTGACGCTTGCTGGTGTGCGCTGCGCTGACCACCGCTGACGCCAGGGGCGACTCGCTGACCGGCGGAACCCGCCGGACGAGACGCGCCCACAGATGATGGGCCAAACTGGGTTGTGCGCGTTCTGGCCTGCCCCGACAAATTCCGTGGAACGGCGAGCGCAACCGACGTAGCAGCCGCGGTCGCCGCAGCGGCTTCAGCGCAAGGCTGGCACTGTGTCGTCCAGCCCATGGCCGACGGTGGCGAAGGCACCCTCGAAGCGTTCGGCGGTGCGAACCGAACCACCGCCGTCACCGGGCCCGACCGCTCAGTTGTGCAGGCCGAGTGGCGTCTCGACGCCGAGCTGGCGGTCATCGAGACGGCTCGGGCGTCGGGGTTGAGTCTGGTGGGCGGGCCGGAATTCAACGATGCGGTCCAAGCCACGACCGCGGGCACCGGTGAGTTGATCTCCACGGCCGCCAGCTGCGGGGCAAGAAAGATCATTGTCGGGTTGGGAGGATCGGCGACCACTGACGGCGGCTTGGGTGCGCTCGAGGCGATGGCGCCTCTGGCTCGTTACCGCGGGGTCGATATCGAGGTCGCGGCCGATGTGCGGACCAAGTTCTGCGACGCTGCGGCGGTGTTCGGTCCCCAGAAAGGGGCGTCTGAGGCGGAGGTCGCCCTGCTGGCGGGACGTCTCGTCCGCTTGGCTCAGGTCTATCGATCCGAGCACGGCGTCGACGTGACCGATGTGCCCCGCAGCGGTGCAGCCGGTGGTCTCGGCGGCGGACTGCTCGCGGTCGGCGCAGAACTGTGCGACGGCTTCGAGTTGGTTGCCGACTCCGTGGGCCTCTACGAGCGGATGGAAAACGTTGACCTAGTGGTCACCGGCGAGGGCCGCCTCGACGCCACGTCGTTCGACGGAAAGGTCGTGGGAGGCGTTGCGGAACTGGCACGGCATGCCGACGTGCCGGTGCTCGCCATCGTCGGGCAGGCGACCGCTGATGTGGCCGACACGATCCCGACAGTGGACCTGACTGCGACCTACGGTGAGGAACGCGCCCTCAAAGACACCCTCGGCTGTGTGGAGACGGCAGCCCGTGAGTGGCTCAGCGCTTCCCCTTGGCGCTGACGACCCAACTGCCGGCCGCCACGATAATCACCAGGAACAGACCGAACCTGAGGATCCCGGCGAATGATCCGACCAACCACTGGACAAGTGTGACCATCCCGAAGACAGCCAGCGCGGCGATCACGACGACCGCAGGGAACGGTATCCGATCCGCTTCATTCGATTTGTTCATGGGACCAGCGTACTGCACCGATGCCCGAAGCGCCCGGGCACGCGCAATCAGGATCAATTCCCGATAGCCTCGGTCGGGAATTGTTCTCGGGCGTGCAGGCACCCCGGAAAATGCGCAGCAGCGAGAAAGAGGCAACACCATGAGCGTCATCGTTCGAGTCCCAACCACACTGCGGGCCCTCACCGCAGGCGAATCTGAGATACCGGTCGAAGGCGACACCGTGGCGGAGGTGCTCGCCAGCCTCGAAAGCTCGCATCCAGGGTTCAAGGAGCGCATCCTCGACGATTCTGGCGAATTGCGCCGCTTCGTGAACCTGTTCGTCAGTGACGAAGACGTCCGGTTCCTCGACGGGCTCTCCACCGCGGTGGCGGCGGGAGACACGCTGAGCATCGTGCCTGCCGTAGCAGGCGGATAAATCACCGCCTCGGTAGTTGCGATTTCGGCGTGCCCCCGATTGAATTGGCACTCGCGGCACGAGAGTGCCAGCGATGATCTGTCTGCCAGCAACCAATCCGGAGGAACAGTGGCCAAGACCATTCAATTCGACGAACAAGCCCGACGTGGGCTCGAAGCGGGGATGAACCAACTCGCCGACGCAGTCCGAGTCACCCTCGGCCCCAAGGGTCGCAACGTGGTGCTCGAAAAGAAGTGGGGTGCCCCCACGATCACCAACGACGGGGTCTCGATCGCCAAGGAGATTGAGCTCGAAGACCCCAACGAACGCATCGGGGCCGAGCTGGTCAAAGAGGTCGCCAAGAAGACCGACGATGTGGCAGGCGACGGAACCACCACCGCCACCGTCTTGGCCTGGTCGATGGTCCGAGAGGGACTGCGCAACGTCGCAGCAGGTGCCAACCCGATGTCTGTCAAGCGCGGCATCGAGCAGGCCGTCGAGGTGGCGGTTGCATCGATCGCCGACAACGCCCACGATGTGTCCGACGACAAGGAGCAGATCGCCAATGTCGCCGCCATCTCCTCGGCTGACCCGGAGATCGGTGCCACGATCGCCGATGCCATCGACAGCGTCGGCAAGGACGGCGTGATCACCGTCGAGGAGGGCCAGACCTTCGGCCTCGACCTCGACTTCGTTGAGGGCATGCGCTTTGACAAGGGCTACATCTCGCCCTACAGCGTCACCGACACCGAGCGCATGGAAGCGGTGCTCGACAACCCCTACATCCTGCTCGTCGGCTCGAAGATCTCCGCTGTGCGCGATCTCGTGCCCGTGCTCGAGAAGGTGATGCAGTCGAGCCGTCCGCTGCTGATCATCGCCGAGGACGTTGAGGGCGAGGCGCTCGCCACGCTCGTGGTCAACAAGATCCGCGGCACCTTCACTTCGGTGTCGGTCAAGGCCCCCGGCTTCGGTGAACGCCGCAAGGCCATGCTCCAAGACATCGCCATCCTCACCGGTGGTCAGGTCGTCTCAGAGGAGGTCGGCCTCAAGCTCGAGGGCGTGACCCTAGACATGCTCGGCGAGGCACGCAAGATCGTGGTCACCAAGGACGAGACCACCGTCATCGAAGGCGCAGGCGACGCGGCCGATGTGGCAGGCCGAATCAACCAGATTCAGGCCGAGATCGAGAACACCGACTCCGACTACGACCGCGAGAAGCTGCAGGAGCGCCGTGCGAAGCTCTCCGGCGGTGTGGCGGTGCTCAAGGTCGGTGCAGCCACCGAGGTCGAGCTCAAAGAGAAGAAGCACCGCATCGAGGACGCGGTGTCGACCACCAAGGCCGCCATCGAAGAGGGTGTAGTCGCCGGCGGCGGGACGACGTTGATCCGTGCCCAGAGCGCAGTGCGCGGCGCGGTCTCCGACATCGCCGACCCCGACGAGCAGGTGGGTGCGCGGATCGTGGCCAAGGCGCTCGAAGGCCCGCTCTACCAGATCGCGGTCAACGCGGGCATGGAAGGCGGGGTCATTGTGGAGAAGGTGCGCAACCTTGAAGGCTCCAACGGTCTTGACGCCGACAGCGGCGAGTACGTCGACCTGATCGCCGCGGGAATCATCGATGCCGCCAAGGTGACCCGTTCGGCTCTGCAGAACGCCGCTTCGATCGCAGCGTTGTTCCTCACCACAGAGGCCGTCATCGCCGACGCACCGGAGGACTCCGCTGGCCCCGCAATGCCCGACATGGACTTCTGATCCCCGACCGGGGGATGAGTTCCAGTCGATGAGCGGGGCTGAACTGCATTCGGCATGTGAGGCGCTGGCCCCGTTGGTCGGTGTCTGGCGAGGAACTGGGGACGGTCACTACCCGACCGTCCCCGACTTCTCGTACCTCGAAGACCTTGAGTTCTCCCACATCGGGAAGCCTTTCCTGGCCATGACCCAGCGCACCCGCGACCCGCTCAGCGATGCGCCGCTGCACTCCGAGGTCGGCTATCTCCGGCCGCAACCCCGCTCGCGCATGGAACTGGTGCTCACGCAACCGACCGGGGTGGTTGAGATCCACGTCGGCTCGGTCACCGAGACCGACGGTTCCTTGGTCGTCGATCTGCGCACCGAACGGGTGGAGGGGACGCGCACGGCCAAACCCATCACCGAAGTCCGGCGCCGTCTCGAGGTTTTTGGCGACCAGCTGGTCTCGGAGATGTGGATGGCCGCCATGGGCCAGCCGCTCACGCATCATCTGCGGGCGGAACTGACCCGCGTCGATGAGCGCCGCGGCGCCTGGGCCTGAACTCGCGCGGCTTGGTCAGTGTTTCTGCCAGCTCCCAGCCGAGCGGTCGGTAGCGTGGAGTCGTGAGTGCTCGCTCGCGCAGTCAGCATCGCCTGGTCAGGCCCTGGTCGCCTCAACAGCCAAGCAGCGGGCGGTCGAACGCGGAGTTGGCCACCGAGGAACCGATGGCGATTGAGTTCGACGGTGTCCGTGTGGCAACCACGATGCGCACACCCGGCCATGACTTCGAGCTGGCTGCGGGGTTCTGTCACACCGAGGGGCTGCTCGACGGCCACCCAGTGCTGACCGTCAAGTACTGCGAGACGGAATCCGCTCTGGCCAGCGAGTTCAACGTCGTGAGCGTCTCCACGGGAGGCAAGGCACCCGTCCCGGTGCCGCGGCTCACCGCCACGACCTCGTCATGCGGATTCTGCGGCACCGACGAGATCGACCAGTTGGCCGACAGGCTCGACCCCGTCACAGGGCCCGCGCTGGACTGGCATGCTCTCGCGGGCGCTCCCGAGGCGATGCTCACCCAGCAGGCTCTGTTCAGCGAGACGGGGGCAGTGCATGCGGCGGGGGTGGTCAACCCCGACGGCACGGTCACAACCACCCGCGAGGACATCGGACGACACAACGCTGTCGACAAGATGGTCGGCCGTTTGCTGTTCGACGGCCAGTTACCAGCCCGCGGCTCGGCGGTGGTGGTGAGCGGACGAGCCAGTTTCGAGCTGGTCCACAAGGCCTGGGCCGCGGGCTTTCGAGCCCTGGTCGCGGTGAGCGCCCCGACCGCGTTGGCCGTTGCCACAGCCGAGCGGGCCGGGATGCAACTCGCCGGCTTCGCCCGGGGCGGATCCCTCACCGTCTATGTAGACCCCTGACCGACCCGGCACCGAGGGCGCCGAGGCCCGTCAATCGGTTCCGCCTCGGTCCTGCACCGCCCGGCTACGAAGCGATGGGTTGAAACTCCGGGTCAGAGAAGGGCTGGTAGCCATCGGGCCAAGGAGAGGACATGCGGCAGATCAGGCGCATGTATGGTGCAACCTCAGGAGGGTTGACGTGTTCAACGGAGATGGTCACAGCGTCGTCACCCGAAAGTTCGCGAAGATCGTGAACCGTGTTGACCAGGTAGTTCGGGACCCAACCGATCGGTTGGCCGTGCGCAGTGTCGATGTGGATGGCAAGGGCATTCACCTGGTTGTCGGCGTCATCGACGAGCGC
Source organism: Acidimicrobiia bacterium (assembly GCA_024421085.1). Lineage (GTDB taxonomy): Bacteria > Actinomycetota > Acidimicrobiia > Acidimicrobiales > Aldehydirespiratoraceae > VXYK01. Next base: position 16,347 of record JAHQYN010000033.1, on the reverse strand, counting down.
GAGGTGATCACCGAAGTTCAGTTGTGCCACGGCCTCCGAAGCTCCGGGCCGGTGGCGGATGCCTCTCGCAAAGAACAGTGTTGTGAGTTCACCGCCGTCCGTGCGGACCGGCGTGGCGAACACCTCGATACGGTCGGTCAACTTCCGTCCCTCATTGCGGGCCATGACCTCGAAGGGATCAGTCTTTGGATCGAGACCCAGTTTCTCCAAGTACTTGCCGTAGTCGGGGCGCTGAGGGGGCATCTGTCGCTTGCGAAAAACCGGGAACAGTTCTTCAGCCTCGTAGACCCTGTGAAGTTCGGGTAGGCCCGGCAACAGTGGGAACCCTTCCTCCGTCAAGCGCTCCGCGTTCTTGAAGTAGACGAACTGGAATGCTTGTGACCCCTCACGTACGCGCCGGGTGAGACGACCCACGGGATGGATCAGACCCTCGGGGTGGCACCATGTGACGAATAGGTGCTGCTCGCTCATGTGATCGACTCTAACGATGGGGTCCTTTGTGACGGGCCAGGAGCTGACATCAAGCTCGAGGAATGGTTGCCGTTCTGTAGGGTCGGGGTGCACTGGGGGCGTCTTGTTGGCCGCTGGGGTGCTAGGAAGTGGGTTGGGTGCGGTCGACTATTTCTGTGACGGGTCCGACGAGTCCGGTGTAGAACGGCCCGAACTCGGCGTAGACGGCCGAGGCGGTGTCGTAGCGCATCGTGTACACGGTGTCTTTCAGGTCGTCTAGGTTGGTCCCGAACAGAGTGACTCCCCATTCCCAATCGTCGAGCCCGGTCGATGCCGTGATCAACTGCACGATGCGGCCCGCGAACTTGCGCCCCGAGGTGCCGTGCTCGTACATGAGCTCCCTGCGTTCATCGAACGTCAAGCGATACCAGTTCTGGTTCTCGTTGCGCCGCTTGGTCATCGGGTAGAAGCACCAGGCTGACTTTCCGGCGGGCGGCAGTTCCGGGTAGAGACGCATGTTCTGCATCTCTTCGCCGAGCCCCAAGGCGTATTCGGAGAGTTCGGTTATCGATACGAAGCTGTCCACCACCTCCAGGCCCGCGTTCACGAGACCGGTCTGCAGGTCCCGCAACGGCCAGCCCTCGCGGTGCAGCGCCATGAAACACAGTTCTGCCTTGTGACCGAGCACGGCCACGGCCACCACCTGGACCCCCGCCGCCTGCGCCACCTCGACGGCGGCCACGATAGCGCCGTTGTCAGCCCTATCGGTGCGCTTGGCGAACAGGTGAACGACGGCGAGGCCCTCTGCTGTGGTAACGGGATCAAGCATGTCCACATGCTACGGGACCGCCGCGACCGCGACTCAGTCCCTGCTCGACGAGTGGCTCGGATCGAGCGCGCAACCGACGGCTCAGGCAGTAGACGCTCAGGCATTAGACGCTCAGGCAGTAGACAAGGGGGCGTCTGACCAACCGGGATTGCTCTCGGCAGTTGACGCTCAGGCAGTAGACAAGGGGGCGTCTGACGAACCGGGATTGCTCTCGGCAGTCACGTAGTCTTGGAGCTGGTCGTTGGCGACCGCGGCGGGGTCTCGCTCGGCGGGGTCGCCGAAGCCGCCGCCCCCGGGCAACTCAAGGATCAGGCGACGGTCGGCGGGAACGGTCTGTTTGCCCTTGGTCGGGAACGCGCTGCCGTCGTCGAGGTACACCGCGCCGGCGGCGCCGTCGCTGCCGCCTTGGCGGCCCCTGGCCGGGTTGGCGACCCGGTCGAACATCGCTGAGAACTCGAAGAGGTAGCCGTCGGTCGGCCCGACCTCGATGACCTGGCCGAGACCGCCGCGTTGCCGTCCGGCACCGCCGCTGTCATTGCGGATCTCCTTTCGCCAAATGATGATCGGCCCGACCTGCTCGGTCGCCTCCACCGACATGGTGCGCACACCCGACGGGAAGGCGGTCGCGGTCAGTCCGTCGAGGCCGGGGCGGGCACCGCTGCCGCCGCTGTTGAACATCAGCAGCTCCACGGGCGGCTTGGGATCATCAGCGTCGGCGGCACGGGCACTCGCCTGGAAGTTCCACAGCGCACCGGACCCCTCGGCCGGTATGCGGTCGGGGAGGGCCGAAGCGACGGCGCCGAGGCACAGGTCGGTCACGAAGTGGCCGATCACATGGCGCACGGCCACCGGGTCGGGATGCTGGGCGTTGAGGATCACCCCCGGCGGTGCGCTCACCGTGAACGGCGCCAGAGAGGCGAAGTTGTTGGGAAGCTCAGGTGCCAGCGCCACGAGCATCCCGTAGGTGAAATAGGCCTGGGCGTAGGTGAGGGGCACGTTGACCCCGAACTTGGACAGCGGCGATGTGCCAGCGAAGTCGGCGTGCATGCCGTCGGCGGCAACGGTTACCGTGACGCACAGCGTGAGCGTGTGATCGTATCCGTCGACGGTCATCTCGTTGGTGTAGACACCCTCGGGCACCGACTTGAGCGCTGCTATCGTGGCCTTTCGGGTGCGGTCGAACACGAACTCGGCGAGGTCGTCGAGGTCGCTGAGCCCGAACTCGTCGAACATGGCGCAGAGTCGCCGTCTGCCGGATTCGTTGCAGGCGGCCAACCCGAAGATGTCGCCCACGACCTGGTCGGACTCCCGGACGTTCTGGGCGACCACGGTGACGAGGTCGCGGTTGAGTTTCCCGCGTTCCACCCACTTCAGGATGGGGATCCGGATCCCCTCCTCGTAGACCTCCCTGGCCTCCGGGCCGTAGCCGCGGCCGCCGATGTCGACCACATGGGCCGTCGAGGCGAAGAACCCCACGTGGACGCTGTTGTAGAAGACCGGCGTGGCGACGGTGATGTCGTGCAGGTGCCCGGTGCCCTTCCAGGGGTCGTTGGTGATGTAGACGTCGCCCTCGAAGATTCGCTCGGGGCCGATGTCGTTTATGAAATGGCCGAGTGCCGCAGCCATGGTGTTGACATGTCCGGGAGTGCCGGTCACCGCCTGGGCGATCATGCGCCCCTTGGCGTCGAACACCCCGGCTGAAAGGTCGCCGGCCTCGCGGACCGAGGTGCTGAAAGCGGTGCGGACGAGGGTCAGCGCCTGTTCCTCGACGACCGAGATCAGGCGGTTCCACATGACCTGGTTGCGAACGTCCGCGGTCCTCACAGCTCGCCTCCGGGGCGGCTGGGACTCATGGCGCGTCTCGGCTCGACTTGGGTGCTCACAGCTCGCCTCCGGGGCGGCTGGGACTCATGGCGCGCTTTCGAACTAGGCGAGACCGGGGGGTTCACAGCTCTCCTCCGGCGCGGGTGATGTGCAACGAATCATCGGGTTGGACAACGCAACGGTGATGCGAGCCGAGCACGGTGGTCGTCTGCGGCTCGACGATCAGTGCGGGGCCCGCAACCAGGTCCCCAGCGGCGAGCTCCGAGCGTTGAAAGACCCCGGCGGGGGCACGCGCGTCCAGCGCGGGGTCGTACATCTCCCGGCGCACCGCCGACACAGCGGTGGTGCTCGGCTCGATCGTGTCGACCAGCGGCGGCGGCTCTTGGTGTGACGAGACCCGCACCGCCCAACTGACCGCCTCGATCGCCAGATCGTCGATGGCTCGGCCGAAGAACTCCAGGTATGCCTTGGTGAACTCGGCCGCCAACAGTTCCGCAGCGAACTCGTCGAAATCGCCGTGGTCGAGGCGGACCGGGATCTCCCAGCCCTGCCCGGCGTAACGCATCGACACCTGGCGCTCGACGTTGGTCTCGGGTTGACCCGACCAGTCCGTGGCGGTGCCCATCCGCACAAACGACTCGGCCTCGGCTGTCAACTCGGCGAGCACCGCGTTGGCACCCACAAAGTCGAAGTCGTCGGTGGTCGTGTAGAAGCTGCGGATCGCCTCATATGCGAAGGGCGCCCGCAAGAAGCCGATGGCCGACCCGACCCCTGCGCCGCTGGGAACGATCAGTTCGGTGAGGCCGAGCTTGTCGATCAGTCGGGAAGCATGGAGGGGGGCGCCGCCGCCGAAAGCGATCATCGTGAACCCGGCTAGGTCGCGGCCCCCCTCCACCGCATGGACCCGGGCCGCGTTGGTCATGTTCTCGTCGACGACCTCAGAGATGCCGATCGCAGCGGTGTCGGCGTCCAGTCCCAGCGGCTCGCCGACACCCGAAGAGAGGGCCTCGGCGGCCAGTTCGGCCTTGAGGTCGATGTCGGCTGCTCCGAAAGTGTCGGGATGAAGGCGGCCGAGAGCAAGGTTGGCGTCGGTGACGGTCGGGTCGGTGCCACCGCGGCCATAGGCGGCCGGTCCCGGATTGCTGCCGGAACTGTGCGGACCCACCCGAATCTGCCCCAAGGCGTCAACCCGGGCGATTGAGCCGCCACCGGCACCGATCTCGATCATCTCGATGACCGGGATGGAGATGGGCATCCCGCTGCCCTTCTTGAACCGGGAGCGGCGGTCGACCTCGAACACCTTGGCGGTGCGGGGAGCGAAATCCTCGATCAAAGAGATCTTGGCGGTGGTCCCGCCCATGTCATAGGAGAGGACCCGGTCGCGTCCGTAGCGGGCGGCGAGGTCAGCGGCGAAGATCGCTCCGCCGGCCGGCCCCGACTCGATCAGCCGCACCGGAAACTCCGCTGCGCTCTCGACGCTCATCAGACCACCGCCGGAATGGATCAGATACAGCGGACAGTCGGCGCCGACAGCGCTGAGCTGGTCGCGCAGCGCCAACAGGTACGACGCCATCAACGGCTGCACGTAGGCGTTGGCACACACGGTGTTGAAGCGTTCGTACTCGCGCATCTGCGGGGAGACCTCGCTGCTGATCGACACCGAGACGTCGCCCAGCGCCTCGGTCAGCAGGCTGCGGAAGCGCTGCTCGTGGCCCCCGTTGCGGTAGCTGTGCAGAAAACCGACGGCCACGGACTCGTAACCCTGCTCGCCGAGATGTTCGACCAGCGACCTTGCGCCGTCGTCGTCGAAGTCGACGAGGACCTCGCCACGGGCGTTGAGCCGTTCGGTGACGACGTACCGGTCCTTGCGCTCGATGAGTGGCTCCGGCAGCACGATGTTGAGGTCGTACTGCTCGAAACGGCTCTCGGTGCCGGTCTCGATCACGTCTCGGAACCCCGCAGTGGTCACCAGAGCGGTCTTGGCCCCGCGTCGCTCGATGAGGGCGTTGGTGGCCAGCGTGGTGCCGTGGATGATCTGGTCGACCTCACCGAGATCTGTGCCCGTGGCCCGGCTCAGCTGCTCGATTCCGGCGAGTATCCCCTGCTCAGGGGCATCGTAGGTGGTCAGGACCTTGGTGGAGTGGAGCGCGCCGTCAGCGGTCTGGATGACGATGTCGGTGAACGTGCCCCCGACGTCAGCACCGATCCGCGTCCGGTCAGCACCGCCGCGTCGGCCCGTACGAATCGCCTCCATGTCAATAACCGTATCCGCGCCGACTCCAGTGTGCGTGGGGCGCAAGGCCGGTGCGGCGACTCCGGTGTGGGTGGGGTGCATGGCCGGTGCGGTAACTCCGGTGTGCGTGGGGCGCAAGCCGGCCCCGCAAGCCTCCCGGTAGGATCGCCAACGGTGTCTGTCCGCAAACCCTTCCCAGACGTGTTGGCCGGAATCGCCGATGTTGAGGGTTGGTTGACCGATGAGCAGGCCCGGCGGCTCCATGAACGCGCATGGGAACTTCAACCAGGCGCCCAGATCGTTGAGATCGGGAGTTTCCACGGCCGTTCGCTGATCGTTCTCGCCAATGCCGCACCCGCTGGTGTCGGGATCGTGTCGATCGACCCGCACGGTGGCGGTGACCGCGGCCCCCAGGAGATAGCGCCCGATCAACAACTCGGAGACGCCGATCACGCCGCCTTCACCGCCAACCTCCAACAGGCCGGTGTCGCGCAGCGTGTCAAGCACATCCGCAAGACGTCCGCCGGCGCCCTCGGTGACGTGGGCGACGACATCGACCTTCTCTACATCGACGGCGCGCACCGTTTCGGACCGGCACGGAGAGACATCGTCGACTGGGGTGACCGAGTACCAGACGGTGGCACCATGCTGATCCATGACTCGTTCAGTTCGATCGGCGTTACGCTGGCGTTGCTGAGCGCCACCTTCGTGTCGGGCCGCTGGCGCTACGTCGGCCGCTCGGGGTCGTTGGCGGAGTACCGGCGCCAACCGCTGTCGAAAGCCGCGTCGGTCACCAACTTGCTGCGCCAGGCGCTCCAGGTCGGCTGGTTCGTGCGCAATGTCGTCATCAAGGGCGCTCTGACGCTCAAGCTGTATCCCCTGACCCGGATATTCGGTCACAATACACGGGAGTGGCCGTACTGACCTCGACCCTGGGTCAGCGAAGTGTCTTGTCTTGGATCCACCGGTTCTCCCGGTGGTCACAGCCAAATCTGCGCGATTAACCACACTGTATGTGGCAGAACGCGCAGATTTCGGATCAACCTGCGCGAACTTCGGTCGGTAGAGTTGGCGGTGCCCGGCCACCACAGAGAGCCCCATGAGAGCAGTCCCCGCAACCTCAGCGCTTCTCGCCGATCGGAGCCTGGTGGGCACCGACCTGTCACGTGCCTACACAGCGGAGATAGACGCCTGGCTGGAGTCGGTCGTGGACGGCGTGGAGGAAGTCCGAGGCGTGGCGCTGGCGGCGGTGGGAGGCTACGGGCGGGGTTCGCTGAGTGTCGGAAGCGACCTCGACTTGCTGTTGGTGCACAACGACTCGGGCCATGTGGCTGAGGTCGCCGAGCGTATCTGGTACCCGATCTGGGACAGCGGGATCAAGCTCGGCCACGCGGTCAGGACCATCGACGAAGCGATCGACCTGGCTGCCGAAGACCTCGACACGGCCACTTCACTGCTCGACATCCGCCTCATCGGCGGCGAGGCACGTCTGGTGGACGAACTGGCAAAGAAATCGCATGATCTGTGGCGCAACAACGCCGACAAGATGCTCGGAGCGCTCGTCGAGTCGGTCCGTGAACGCCACGATGCCGCCGGTGAGGTGGCGTTCCTGCTGGAACCCGACCTGAAGCTGGCACGCGGTGGGCTGCGCGACCTCGACTCCCTGCACTGGATCGATCAGGCCGACCAGGGGCTGTTGGAAGCGACCGAACGCAGTGAGCTGATCGAACCGCACCGGGTCCTGCTGTCGGCGCGCATCGAACTTCACAGGCTCAGCGGGCAGTCCGGCAACCGGCTGCTGTTGCAGGACCAGGATGAGGTGTCGGCCGCGCTCGGCTACGCCGATGCCGACGAGTTGATGGCCGCGGTGGCCTCGGCGGCCCGGTCGGTCGCCTGGAACATGGACGCAGTGATGCACCGCATCCATGTCCGCTCGACCCGGCGCCGCTGGCGGCCGCGGGTGCGCGAGTTCGGCCACGGCATCGAGATCGTCGATGAGACGCTGCGCTTCTGTGCGGATGCCCCGGTTTCGGTTGATCCGGTGCTGCCGCTGCGCGTCGCCTACATCGCCGCCACCGAAGACGCATTCATTGAGCGTGATGTGCTCGACAGGCTCGCCGTTGAGACTCCCCCGATGCCTGACCGTTGGCCCGACGAGGCACGCGAGATATTCGTCGACCTGCTGCTTCTGGGCTACGAGGCGATCCGGGTCATCGAAGCCCTCGACCAGGTCGACCTGATATCCCGCCTGTTCCCGGAGTGGACTCCCAACCGGAGCCGCCCACAACGCAACGTGTACCATCGCTTCACCGTTGATCGCCATTTGCTGGAGGCCGCGGCCGAGGCGGCTGCGATCGCTGATCGTGTGGAGCGTCCCGACTTGTTGGTGCTCGGTGGGCTGCTGCACGACATCGGCAAGGGCTACCCCGGCGACCACAGCGAGGTCGGGGTGGGGCTGGCCCGGAGCATCGCCACTCGCATGGGTTACCCGCCGGCCGACATCGAGACGTTGGGCGTGTTGGTGCGGCATCACCTGCTGTTGCCCGATGTGGCGTCGCGGCGTGATCTCGATGCCGAGGAGACGATCCGTTTCGTCGCTGAACAGATCGACTCTGTGGGGACTTTGGAGTTGCTCGGGGCGCTCACAGAGGCTGATTCGATCGCGACCAGCAAGGCCGCCTGGGGTGGTTGGAAAGCGGAGTTGGTCAAGAGGCTGGTGAACCGGACCGCGCATTTCCTGCGGACCGGCGGGACCATGCTCACCGCGCAGTTCCCGACCGAGGAGCACTACGAACTGCTGGCACGCGGTGAGGAGCTTGTGCGACTCGACGGCCACGAACTAACGGTAATCACCGCGGACCGTCCCGGTGTGTTCTCACGGGTGGCCGGAGCGTTGGCGCTGCACGGCGTCGAGATCCTGAGGGCCCGGCTCCACACGGAGGGCTCGATGTCGTTGGAGGTGCTGCGTGTCGGCGGCGGCGTGGGTCTCGACGAACGCCCAGAACGCGTGCAGGACGATGTCCGCCTGTCGCTCGCCGGGGGCCTGGCTGTGCGGGCCAGGCTGCTGCAGAGGGCCCGTACCTACCGTTTCCAGCGCGTTACCACGGCCCGTCCGTCGACCCCGGAGGTGTTGATTGACAACGGTCTCGCCCCGGACGCGACCGTTATCGAAGTTCGATGCCCCGACTCGATCGGCCTGCTCTACCGCATCACTAGGGCGCTCGATGATCTTGACCTCGATATCCGTACCGCCAAGGTGCAGACCCTCGGCGACGATGTCGTCGACTCGTTCTATGTGCGCGGTCCCGACGGCCAGAAGATCCTCGACGAGAGCTATCTCGGCGAGATCGAGATCGCCGTCCTGACCGCCATCGCCTCAGATGCGTAGAGTTGTGGCGTGAGTGTCCGCCGAGCCAACGAACGGGTGCTGCTGCGCTGGGCAGAGGCACTGTCGGCAACGGCTCGGACCGGCTTGGGGTTCACCGACAACCTCTATGAACGGGAGCGGTTCGAAGAGGTTCTGGCTGTGGCGGCGGATATTCGTTCCCATGTGGAAGGCGGTTTTCACCCTGAGGAGCAGGTCCAGGAGTGGCTCGACCGGGTGGGTTCCGGCGTAGCGGGGTACGTCACGCCGAAGATCACCATCGGTGCTGTGGTCGGCAACGAGCGCAACGAACTGCTGTTGATCAAGCGGGCCGATTCGGGGGTCTGGCTCTACCCGACCGGCTGGGCCGATGTCGGCTACTCGCCGGCGGAGATCGTGGTCAAGGAGGTCTATGAGGAGACCGGGATCGAGTGCGAGGTGGTCCGTCCGATTTCGATCCTCGACGGGCAGCGCCGCGGGTTCACGCGGATTCCGCTGGTGTCGCTGGTGTTCCACTGCCGTGCCACCGGGGGAGAGATGCGGCCGCATCCCCTTGAATGTTCCGACGTCGGGTTCTTCGCCCGTGACGCCCTTCCCGAGGCTACCGTCAACCCCGACTGGTGGGCTGACCACGCCTTCGCGGCGATCCGCGGCGAGGATGTCAAGGTCCAGTTCGATCCCCCTCGTACTCCGCCTTGGCGCGGCGATCCCGAGTCCTGAACACTGAGAGGTCCTGTGCAGTCCACCATCGATTACGGAACCACCCGCGACGGTCTGATTCAAATGCGTCGCCGTTGGCGGGCCGACAACCCGGCGCGGGCCGCGGTCCTGTTGCTGCACGGGATAGCGGAGCACAGCGGCCGCTACGGGCATGTGGGCCAGCGTCTCGCCGCGGCCGGGTTCGACACGGTTGCTATTGATCACCGCGGCTACGGTCGCAGCGGAGGTCGGCGGGGGCACTGTGACTGGTGGTCGCAGTTCTCCGACGATGTTGCGGACCAACTGTTCGAGGTTCGCAAGCTCGGTTTGCCGACGGTTCTGTTGGGCCATTCGCTCGGCGGGTTGATGGCTACCCGTTATGTCGTAGACGAGCGGCCCCAGCCGGATCTGTTGGTGCTGTCGGGTCCGGCGCTCGGAGCCGAGCTGCCGCTTCATCTGCGAATTGCTGCGCCGCTGCTGGGCCGGCTGCTACCGAGGTTGGAGATAAGGGACGAGGGCGACCCCTCGTTGCTGTCGTCGGACCCCAGGGTCGGAGAGGTCTTCTACGCCGATCCGCTGCGGGTGCCGAATCCGACTGCACGCATGGGCATGGAGATCCTGCGGGCGATCTCGCAGGCGCGGGCGGGCATCGAGCGCGTGACGATGCCGACGCTGGTGGTGCATGGCGGCGCTGATGCTCTGGTGCCCACGGAGACCTCGGAGATCTTCGAGACGCTGCCCAACGCGGAGCGGATCGTCTATCCGGGGTTCCGCCATGAGGTGTTCAACGAGCCCAGTGGCCCCGAAGTCATCGACCGGGTGGTCGCCTGGATCAACGCGCATCTGTAGCGCATTGCTATTGCGGAACCGGGAAATTGCTTGCATAATGCAAGCATGACGAACGTTTTGATCCGAGACTTGCCAGAAGAAGTCCACCGAAAGCTCACTGAACAGGCTCGTTCTGCCAGCGTGTCTCTGCAGCACTACCTGACGACCGAACTCACACGGTTGGCCCAGACCCCGACCCTGGACGAGGTCATTGACCGAATCAAGCGGATGTCGGGCGGAACCGTCGGGTTTGAACAGGCAGTCGCCGATCTTGAAGAGGTTCGGGGTGAGCGTTGATCGTCATCGATGCGTCAGTACTGGCCAACTTTCTTGTAGACGACGGCCCCAGCGGCAGGAAAGCCCGAAGTGCTCTCTCTGATGCGGGCCAAGCCTTCGTCCCGGACTTGATTGACGTTGAGACCGCATCCGTTCTGAGAAAGAGATGGATTGCCCAAGACATCACCGAGGATCGCTTCGCGGCCGCTGTCGACATTCTCGCTGCGCTTCCCTTCCGGCGCTACCCCACGTGGCTGTTTCTGCGGCGCGCCTATGAGTTGCGGTCGACCGTCACCCCCTATGACGCCACGTATGTGGCCTTGGCGGAATCCCTCGACTGCGAACTGCTGACTTGCGACGCGCGGTTGGCGCGGGCGTCGGGTCCCTGTTGCCCCGTCCGCGTGCTCAGCGACTGACGATCAGGCTCTGTGGGCCTGCTACCAAACCGAACTGATCCGCGGTCCCGGCCAAGGGCCGTGGCGGACCATCGACGACATCGAACTCACCACCCTCGGCTGGATGCACCGGTACAACACAGTGTGCATCCACCGATACCTCAACGACCTCTCACCCGACGAGTACCCGACGAGTACGAAGCCGCCTACACTGCAACACCAACCGACCACAACCAAACAGAGAACCACAACATTCAGCCTGCACAACACCCAGCATGAATCACGGGTTCGGGCGGCGGCGGTTCGGCGGTAGTGTGCGGCGGCGTGAGCGATGCGATCTTCGTGCCCGACGGTGAGTGGCTGATCCCGCAACCGAATGCCTGTGGACCCTGGTTCCCCGGGGTGCAGCACGGAGGATCAATCTCGGGGCTCATTGCCAGGGCGATTGAACGGGTCGAATCAGATGCTGAGATGTTCACCACCCGGATCAGCATCGACATGAGTCGCCGGGTGCCGATGGGGCCGACCAGAGTCGATGTCGAGGTTGTGCGCAACGGCCGCCGCGTGCAGTCGTTGGAGGCTTCCTACAACGTGGCGGGCGAGGTGGTGGCCCGTGCTACGGCAACCCGGATCCGTGTTGATGAGAACCTTGCATCCGAGACGATCTGGGTGGGTCCGCGCCCCGAAGACCTGCCTCCCAAACAACCCGAGGAGGTACCCGAGTTGACAAAGATCTTCGCTGGCTTCGACTTTGTGCGGAACTTCACGATGCACAGAGAGAACTTCGCCGCGGGACAGGCGTTGAGTTGGGCTCGGCTCGAGCGCCCGTTCGTCGCGGGCGAGGAGAACACTGCGCTGGTCCGGCTCGCCGCGGTTGCCGACATGATCCCGAGCGCCAACTCGATCCTGGACCATCGCAGGTATCTGTCGGTGAACCCCGACCTCAACATCGCCGTGTCAAGGCTGCCCGAAGGCGACTGGGTCGGCTCGTCAGCGGTGGTGCGCACCGCTCGGCGCGGCATCGGCCAGACCGATGCGCAACTGTACGACCGGCACGGTGTCGTGGGCCGCTCGATCAAGTCACTGCTGATAGACGTCCGCTGATTCGCCTGCCGTGGTACAATAAAACGGGAGGACCAAGCGTGAGCAGGTTTCTCGACGCCGTGGCCATCCTAGCGTTCCTTCAGGGAGAGGACGGTGCTTGGCACTCAAGCGCCAGCTTCTGGCGTTTTGGGGGTTAGCGGAGCCTCACGGGGGTGCTGACTTCGGAGTAGAAGTCGTTGCCCTTGTCGTCGATGACGATGAAAGCTGGGAAGTCCTCGACCTTGATCTTCCAGATCGCTTCCATTCCCAGTTCGGGGTATTCGAGCACTTCCACAGAGCGGATGGAGTCTTGGGCCAAGCGGGCCGCGGGGCCGCCGATCGAGCCCAGGTAGAACCCGCCGTAGCGGGCGCATGCCTCCGTCACCTCGCGGGAGCGGTTGCCCTTGGCCAGCATCACCATCGAACCGCCCTGTGCTTGGAAATCGCCAACGTAGGAGTCCATGCGGCCCGCGGTCGTGGGCCCGAAGGAGCCTGAGGCGTAACCCGTCGGCGTTTTTGCCGGCCCGGCATAGTAGATCGCATGGTCGCGGAGGTATTGGGGCATCGGTTCGCCGCGGTCGAGCCTCTCGGTGATCTTGGCGTGGGCGATGTCGCGGCCGACCACAAGTGTGCCGTTCAGCGACAGCCGGGTCTTGACCGGGTGGCGGGTCAGCTGGTTGCGGATATCGTCCATCGGCTGGTCGAGATCGATGGTGACGACCTCGCTCGACAGGTCGTCGGCGGCTGCGTCGGGAAGGAACCGGGCCGGGTCGGTCTCGAGTTGTTCGAGAAAGATCCCCTCAGCGGTGATTTTGGCCTTGGCCTGGCGGTCGGCCGAGCAGCTGACGGCGATTCCGACCGGGTTGGAGGCACCGTGGCGGGGGAGCCGGATCACGCGTACGTCGTGGCAGAAGTACTTCCCACCGAATTGCGCTCCGATACCGAACTCGCGGGTCTGCTCCAGGACCTTGTTCTCCCATTCGAGGTCGCGGTAGCCGTGGCCGGTTTCGGCGTTGCCTGAGGTCGGCAGCGTGTCGAGGTAGTGCGCTGAGGCCAGTTTGGCGGTCTTGAGGTTGAATTCCGCTGATGTGCCGCCGACCACGAGAGCGAGGTGGTAAGGCGGGCAGGCGGAGGTGCCGACGGCTCGCAGCGACTCGTCAAGGAAGTCCAGCAGCGACTCTTCGTTGAGCAGGGCCTTGGTCTTTTGGAACAGGAAGGACTTGTTGGCCGATCCTCCACCTTTGGCCATGAACAGGAACTCATAGCTGTTTCCAGGTTTGGAGTAGATCTCGATCTGCGCGGGGAGGTTGTTATCGGTGTTGCGCTCCTCGAACATCGACAACGGTGCCAACTGCGAGTAACGCAGATTTGTTTCGGTGTAGGTGTCGAACACTCCCGCAGAGATCGCCTCGCTGTCGTCTCCGTAGGTGACGACCTGGTCGCCCTTCTTGCCTATCACCACAGCGGTGCCGGTGTCTTGGCACATGGGCAGCACCCCGGCCGCGGCGATGTTGGCGTTGAGCAGCAGTTCGTGCGCCACGAACATGTCGTTGCCGGAGGCCTCGGGGTCTTCAAGGATGCTGGCCAACTGCTCGAGGTGCTCGGTGCGCAGGTAGTGGGAGATGTCGCTCATCGCGGCGCGGGTCAGCAGACGGATCGCTGAGGGCTCCACTCGCAGGAATGTGCGCCCGTCGGCCTCGAACGTTGAGATCCCCTCGGCCGAGATCAGCCGATACTCGGTGGTGTCGGCCCCGAGCGGCAACAGATCAGAGTAAGCAAACTCAGCCATACCCCCACGCTACTAGCCCCACCCGTCCCGGGTGCCCACTATCCACAGAGCTTCCGCTTAGGATAGTGATTGCATTGCAATCACTATCTGGGTAGGTTGTAGGTACAGCACCAAAGAACTACGAACGATGGCGAGATCGACGATGGCGAGTATCACGATTCGGAATCTTGATGACGAAGTGAAGACGCGCCTGCGTGTGCGGGCGGCTAGTCGCGGCCGCTCGATGGAGGAAGAAGCGCGTTCGATCATCCGCGAGGCCGTAGAGCGTGAGACGAACTCGGCGGATCTCGCAACGACACTTCGCGACCGATTCGGGCCTTTGGGTGGGGTCGAACTGGAGATTCCGCAACGTGCACCAATGCCAGATCCACCGCGTCTCGATTGAGCGGCACAGTTGATCGTCCTTGACACCAACGTCGTTTCGGAGTTGATACGACGATCTCCTGATCCGGCTGTTGCGGCCTGGGTGGCTGACCACGACGCAGCGACGCTGTTTGTGACGGCGATCGGCGAGGCCGAGCTCCGCTATGGAGTAGCCATTCTACCAGCGGGCCGTCGCCGGAAAATGTTGGCTGCGGCAGTTGATCTGATGCTTCGTGAGGATCTCGCGGGTCACATTCTCCCCTTCGACAGCGCTGCGGCACATGCCTACGCAACTATTGCTTCGGAGCGACGCGCAATTGGTCGGCCAGCCGCCCAAGCCGATGCGCAGATCGCAGCTATCGCCCGGTCGCGCGGCATGGCGGTGGCAACACGCAACATCAAGGACTTGCAGGGCATGGGGGTAAATCTAGTCAACCCATGGGAGACCCCCGCACACCAGAATTGACGCGGGCCAAACGCCGCAAGCGCAATGGGTTGACCGCCGACTAGTTCCAGTGGCCCTCCGCGGCTTCTGTCGCCTCGGTTAGGGGGAGAAGCGGTAGACGATGTTGTCCCACGAGGCGTCGGGGTTGCTAGGGTTGAGGTGTTCGACATGGATATCACTGCCTGTCCCGCAGCGGTGATCAACGGCACCCCCCACTCGGCCCGGGTGCCCACTATCCACAAACCCGTCTGACCTCGGCTTCAGCGATGATGACACCCGCTCGCAGAGCGACCAACTCGTCGTGGCTGCCGTGCGCGTGGCCTTCGGTGTGCGCAGCGTTGTGGGCCTGCAGCGCTTCGCCCCACGCGCTCTCGGCGTGAGCCTGCACCTCCGCCAATTCAGCGCATTCAGCGGTGTTTCGTTCACTCGTGCATGCACTCACGAGGAACACTGCCGACAACACCAAGCCGATAACGCTCCAGAGTCTGCTTGATATTTTCGTCACGTCTTGCCTCGATGTTCTGTCTTCCGTATTTTGGTGGTGTGCGGCAGGTCCGTCAGCAGCTTGCAACGGTTACGAACGGCCCTGCCGCACGGCTTTTCTGTGCAACAGCCTGTTGTCGCACATCGGGTGTGGATACAATCAACCCATGACCGACTCACGCGGCGATGAACCTACACGTCTACGGCGATTCTGGCTGTCAGAGATGACCTTTTTCTGGGCACGGAGGTGTACCGGAGTGCCCGTATTCTTCGCTGTCGCCTATAGCTGGCTACTGTGGCGTGGTGCATCGGTCTCGCCAGTGTTCTTCTTCACTGTCGTGACTGTCGCAATTGTGCTTACTTGGATTTTGGTCATGTCTTGGGTCATCCGTCGAAAGCACGATCGGTTGATCGCCGACTAGTGCTAGTGCCCTTCGCTGGCTTTGATTGCCGAGGCACCACAAACAAGACCGGCGGGCTGATTGGCTATGCCGATGAGACCGCATATGAAAAATGGGGCCCATGGGTTGTGGGTGTGGGGACGCAGTACACGGGGGCCACAGCGCCGGTAACGTTCGTAACCCCATACTGGAGCGCCGTACCGGTATTCGCCTTCGCCATTGCCGAAATCGTGCCAATACATTCCGTCGACACTCCAATCGTAGCGAATAATTGTGTAGTTGGTTGACGTTTCCCACCAGCAGTTCTGCGTATATGCCACATGGGCGGACGCGGGTTGGGTGTCGGTGACCGTTGCGGCGGTCACGGTGCTGGCAAGCACGACAAGTGCCAGAATGCCAGCAGCAGCTGAACGGGTACTCATAAGTTTCCTTTTGGTTCCAGTGCAAGCTGCTTGCGCGAGAGGGTAACGTGTGCCGGCTCCGGTTGCAACTCCTGCGTCACCCGGTTTTTTGGGCTCTTCGCGTTTGAGGTCGGGGTGGGTGGGGTGAGGGTCCGTGCCTGAAGGGGCGGGATCCTCCGGTATCGGTGTTGTTCGCAACGAGAATCTGGAGGATCGGTGTGGTCGTTGACCGTACGCGTGTGTGTGAGTTGTTGGTTGGGTTGGGCGATGTGGAGGTGGTCGGTGTTGACGACGAGGTGGGTTTGCTGTTGCGGGTGCATGTCCGGCGACGGGCTTCGAGACCGGACTGTGGGGCTTGTGGCGGGCGGTTGTGGTCTGATGGTGAGAAGCGCTGGTTGAGTTGGTGGACCTCGCGGCGTTGGGGCGGCCGGTGCGGTTGGTGTGGCACCAGCGCCGCTGGCGTTGCGCGAACCCGGAATGCCCA